>LNEX01000424.1 GCA_001464165.1 bacterium Ga0077546 | reverse complement strand
CCTTTGGGCTCGCTGAATAGACACGCGACCAGAGTGCCACCAGTTTTTCGCGAGCTTTTGCTTGAATCATCGCCGACTTTTCAGAGCGATAAATAGTATCCCAGGTGTTTATCTCTTTGATTGTCGAAGGAATCTTAGCCGCCAGAATAACAGCCTGGCGAGCCAGCCATGGCGGTGCATCAGGAAACTTAGAAGCAACCATGTAGTACTTCGCTGCTGCCACTTCATCGTGAGCAAACAAGTACATGTTGATTCCAGCGATGTATGGCAGATACCAATTATTAGGATTAGCTCTGATACCACGTTGAATAATTTCGTTGGCACGCAAAGGTCTCTTCTGTGCTGAGCCAATAGTAAAAGCGCAGTACCAATAGGGCTGAGTAAAGTGTGGGTCAAGACTCGAAACTAGATCCAAATATTTGTCGGCAAGTATAGATTGATCATAAGAGCGAGCGACACCATCACCAATGTAAGAGACAAATGCCAACCAGTAAAAATCAGCGAGCAATTGATCGTAACCTAGTGCCACCAAACGCGCAGCTTGAGCAGAGGGTATAAAGGCAATTTCCTCACCACCATGCAACTTCTTCAAAGAAGATGCAACCCCAGCATGAAGCCACACAGTGAGCGGCACAAGGCAAACCAACAAGATATAGAGAAAGGTGTTCGGCCTTGTCACGCTCACAGGCGTCACCAAATGTTACTTAGAACCAAAGTAGTATTCGGAAGATCACCAGCAATAGCTTTGCCACTACCAGCGGTACCGAGAAGAGCATAGCTTCGTTGCTTATTGAGAGGAAGATAAACTACCTGACCAGCGGCAGCACCTGTACCTTCTGGAGGCAACGAACGAACAACCGTTGGCGTAGAAATATAACCAACAGTCACAGGAAACTCTGCCTTCTTGCTATAAGGGTTCATAGGCCCCTGCGAAGCTGGCGTCTTACCATCAGCTTCTCCACCAGGATAGTAGCTCTTCAACGCATCATTGATTTCAGGTGGATAGGTATTATTGTGATCAGCGGCATAACTCTCTAATGCCACTTGAGCTATATGCATCGAGGTCTTAGTAGTCTGCTCGTTGGCCTTCTCTTCTGCGCTGGTAACTCTAGGCACAAACATGCCTATAAGCATCGCACAGCAAAACAACACCAAGCCTATTTCTACAGGAGTCCAAACATGCTTCTCTTTTACAACTTGGGCCGAATTGCTTGTCACGATTTCCTATTTGCTTGAGCTAACTATTGATTAGATAGAACGAGAGTAGTACCAGCGGAAGTTCCGCTCAAAGCATTGCCTGGGTTCTTGCCAGCGCCTTGAATGGCATAAGAGGTGTTGTTGCCAGAAGCGCCTATTACGTTGTAGTAGACAGTTCCTTGACTACCTAACGAACCTGGCGCAGCAGCCCTCGTGGTCTGAACGTCAGTGACACTGCCAGTGGCCAGAGCTTGTGGTGCGTTGATGAATGGGTTTACTGGGTAGTTGCCACCAGATGGATTACCTTGATTGCTGTTACCACCTGGGAAGTAAGCCTTGAAGCCGTTGTCGCTTGCAGTGGCAGGGTAGTTACCACCAGCATCAGTGGCGAACATCTCGGCTGCCACCTGAGCGGTGTGCATATTCCCTTTAACACTGGCTTCTCTGGCCTTATCCTGCGCGCCGATGAAGTTCGGTAGCGCGATGGCGGCGAGAATACCGATAATAATTACGACTACGAGCAGCTCAATCAGGGTGAATCCACGCTCTGACCTTATTTTTCTCAGAGTTTTTAGATGCCGCTGCATTGGTTGCCTTTTTACAGCTAATTTGGTCACTGCCATAATCCATCACCCTCAAAAGAAAAAGCCGTCCAGTAATACTAAGTGTACTCACACGAACACCTCTTTTCCATGCCCAAACCAGGGGCACTTATAACGGTCTCAACCAGAACTCACGGCTCCCCCCGAACTCTCAGCTACGAACTCTTTCCCAACCGAACCCAAACGAAAAGCCGCCGAGGTTCTACCCCAGCGGCTTAACAAAAGTTCATCAACATTGCTGCCGACATTCTCCAATGAGACACCGTCCGGTATCAGGACTCTAATTAGTTTTCTAATTAGGCCTGACCCTTTCGACTGATCTCTTTATACGGTAACTAGTTCGCGATCAACCACTTTAGTTTCTACTTTGTGGTGAGTGTGAACAACTCTGCGTGGACGTCTGAGATGGTCCATGAAGCGTTTGTGAGCGAGAGTGTCGATTTGGGTTTGTGAGGTCTTATCAGGAACTGACAATACAAACTCTGAATTGCCTTCTTCTACTTTAGGCTCTTGATTGTGCTTGCCTACAAGATAGAGGTAGCCGCCGCGTGTTGAATAAACGTAATGAATCATGCCGCCTGCCTTTCTAGAATTCTCTTAGATGCCTGGAGAGATATAACCAACGTACTTAGAACTGGACTTGAAACTCGGACTTCGAACTAGGCCTTGAACATTCGGTCTTGAAACGAGGTCTTCGTCTGAATGAGAACTTTGCCATGTTCTCCCTCGGTTCGAGTGTAAGTGCATTTCACTCAAATGTACATCATGAAATACTAAGTGCGCTCGGATGTTTCAAAGAGAAAACATAACATTCTCTGAACATTTCGCCTTAGCGCCGTGTAATACGGCCATGCGAATTGGCTTGGGGAGCCGTTTCTGGAATAGTTAAGGCCTTCTCTTGTTCAATTATCTTGGCAGCCAGGTCATTGCCGACGACCACGGTGACTGAGCTTTCGATATTGCCAACAGACGCATTGACTATATCGCCTATACTCCCTAAATCAGTTCGCACTAAACTCGCATCTTCCGGATTGGCCTTCTGGGCGATGATTCGCGTACGTTTAATTCCTTCTGCAAACTCTAAATTTGCTTGTTGCACAGAAACATTTCGATAGCCGTGCACACCTAAAAGTTTTGCCACTTTACGACCCATACCTTCAGTGCTGCTGGAGTTTTCCACCGATATGCGTATGTCATCTTTTGATGATTCTACGAAGTTGGCACCATTCAGTTTTGCCACCATTTTGCGTATATCAGACGGTGCAACTACCCAGTTGCCGTTGGGCGAAAACGTGCCAGGCATCATTGTTAAGAGCTGGTTAGACTTTGGAATGCCACGGACAAAGTTGGCCATTCCCATCATGTCTTGAATGCTCATGTCGGTACTTATATATTGTTGCGCTATGTCAAGAAGTTTAGGCAAATGTGACCAACTGTCGGGTCTGAGCGCTTTGTCCAATACTGCACGTAAGAAGATCGATTGACGTTGCACGCGACCGATATCACCTAAAGCGTCATGACGGAAGCGCACGAAGCCCATGGCCTGGTTGCCTGTAAGGGTATGTACGCCTGGCTCTAAGTCGATTTTGAGCTTGGCGGTCCAGTCCATGTATTGCATCTTCTTGGGAACTTCTACCGTGATTCCCCCCAGTTCATCGACTAGATCTACTAGGCCGTGAACGTTGAGAACTACATAATGATCGATTTTAGTTTCGTCCAGAAAACCGCTAACAGTCTCTATTGCCAGGTTATGGCCGCCGATAGCATTGGCAGCGTTGATCTTTTGTATGCCGTTGCCGGGGATGCGCACTTCGGTGTCGCGCGGAATTGAAATTACTCTAAGGGAGTTGGAAACCGGGTCGAGACGGGCCACTAAGATGGTGTCGGATCGTCCGGTGAAAGCGTCTTTATCTATCTTCTGTTTGCGGCGACCCATGTCGGTGAAGACCACGTCTACGCCCAAAAAGAGCACTGTGGTGGGTTCACGCAGGGTGGCGATGCGAAGCTGTGGTGGAATTAACTGTGGCCGGGTCACCAGCGTGGCAAAATAGCCCGCGCCAACACCTACTACGGCGCAGACAATAAAAATAATTAGCCAGTAGCTCGGTTTCATAACCTAAGGATGCCTGCAAACTTGGTTATTATACGTGCTGTTATTGATGATGATATTACTGATGTTTTTTCTGACGCTTTTAGACCTTAGATGGAAACCCTAATTCGATGAGTAGCCCAGCAAAAGTGCTCGCTATTAATTTTGGCGGCATTGGAGACGAGGTTCTTTTTCTTCCGACCTTGGAGAGAATAAAAGAATTGGCGCCTGACTGCGAGCTTACGCTCTTGCTTGAGCCGCGCTCTAAGTCTGTGGCGGAAGTCACCAATCTTATAGACAAGATTATTACTTTTGATATCAAAAAGAAGCCACTTACTCCCGTTGACCTAATTAGGCTTACCATGCTGCTTCGCACGGGCGGCTATGACATGGTCATATCGTCTGGGTCTTCGCCCATGGTGGCAATGCTTTTATTTTTATCAGGCATAAAACTGCGGGTTGGCTACGATGCGGGCTCACCAGTGAAGTCGCTGCTTACCCACCCAGTCAAGCTTTTGCGCGAGCAGTATGCCGCTGACATGTACCACGACTTAACTAAGGGTATGGCCAATTATCTAAGGCGCAAGGCTAATGCTAATGCCTCTATAAGAGATGTAGACCACACTTATCAAGTGCCAAAGATAACCCTCAAGCCTGATTCGCTGGCGGCGATGAAAGCATTCTTAGAAGAGGGGCTGAAAGCTTCTGTCACCGCTGATGATACTAAGCAAGTGGACGCTAGTCAGGTAGACACCCGGCCGGTCAAAACCATTCTGATTCACCCTGGCACTTCGCAAATGGCAGTGAGCAAGGGCATTATCAAACATTGGTCATCTGAAAATTGGCTGGCATTTATCAGACTGTTGCAGAATCAAAAGGATCAGCCCTTCCAGACCCGGGTGATTCTCTGCGGCGGGCCAGACGACAAAGAAGTAGTGGCTGAGCTAGAGAGATTGCTACAAAAAGATATTGCAGACGGGGCGGCTGCTGCGCCCTATATCAGTGCCGTGGGCAAGACCAAGGGCTTAGCTGATTTGGCGGCGCTGACGAGCTTGTGTGATGTTCTCGTGTGCGTTGACTCGGCGCCGATGCATATTGGCGTGGGGCTCAATAAGAACCTTGTGGCTCTTTTTGGACCGACAGATCCCAAATTGGATAGGCCCGACTCTACAGTTTCGCCGCCTCGATCGCTGCAAGACGGGCTTGGCGTTCGGCTTCATCCTGAAAGCGTTTACCAGTCTTTGTTGGATCTGCTCCGGGAAGAGTCAGGCCAATAAAGCTATCGGGAAACTGCTCATTGATGATGCGGTCAATTTCGTGGCCGCCGGGGCCGATTATGGCAAAGAGGGCGTCGACTACTTCGGGGTCAAACTGAGTGCCGCACATCTTTCTGATTTCGGTCATGGCCTTTTCATGACCAATCGACTTTCTGTAGGGGCGATCTGTCGTCATGGCATCGTAAGCGTCTGAGACCAAAATAATGCGGGCGCCCACCGGAATGTCCGCTCCGGCCAGGCCATCGGGGTAGCCTTCGCCGTTGTAGTACTCGTGGTGGTGTTTGACATATTCGCGGGCGCGCACGAGGCCG
>LNEX01000423.1 GCA_001464165.1 bacterium Ga0077546 | reverse complement strand
ATCCTTTCCTTCACGGATTCACAAGCTTCATTGTCTAACAAAGCGTCGCACCCAATGAACTTATCTGCGTGCCGCACATAGCATAAGCTCGCCCAGTGTGATCCTTGTGAAAGAGGTAAGCTCTGAATAGATAGGTGCCATGCCTTCTGCCATTCAACTTCATTAGCCCCCCCACCTCTTTCTGCTGGTAATCCAACTGTGACTTTTCTCTCTGTCCCGTTCACTTTCCAAATATATTCGTTTGTGTGTTGAGTGGAGATTCCTAACAAGGCCGCAAGCCATACATGAAATACGGCGCTAACAAAATTTCTCTGCGCATCCATTACGGCCTGCTCCTGAGTCTCACCTACTCCGGCTAAGCGCTCTGTCATTAGTTGTCCGTCATCAAGTCGGCACATTGCTTCCAGCAAGACATTCTTGTCTCCGCTTTTATACACTTGCAAAACAAACCTAAGCTTGGAGTCGACTAGGCTAACAACGCCTTCGTTGTGCAAAGCCTTGATGCCGTGTGATTTTAAAAGATTGACCAACACTTCTGAACATGTTCCTAGCAGTTGCATAAATCAAGATCACTCGGTTTCTATCCCACTGAATTATATAGCCTAAGAATCTAGATAGGGAAGCTTGCTGTCTTGCCGGCTTCGTTTATTTTTAGCAATAACACCCTTGAGGCGCATTTCTACTAGGAAAAACTAGCTCGCTCTGCTGTGAAACGGCTGAGCTGAGCTAGTTTCATAGGCAGAGCTGTTGACAGCATTCAGGGAGTCATGCGGAACCGGCTAAATATTCTTAGTAAGATATTTATAGGTATCATTTTTGCGTACCAGCATTCGAAGCTTCCTCTCTTTTGCGAATCGGTCAGTATCCAGAAGCAAATTCATGTAGTTTATTTGACCGTTCAACACATAAGAAAAATTTGACGGCCAACATTTTTCCTTGACAGCCAACGAAGTTAGGTACAGTTTCTCCGCATTCAAGAAATCACCTTGATCTGCTAGCACAGAGGCCAGGTTGTTTTGAATTTTGGCCGTCTCACGCGCTCTAGTTTCAATTTGAGTTCTATCTTGTTCGGTGGCACATCTAAGGGCAAGTTCATAAGTAAGTTGTGCTTGCTTATATTTTTGCTGCTTTTGGTAAAGAATTGCCAAATCATTTAATATCTTCACTTCAGGGTGAAAGGACCATTCTGTGATTCTATCGAAATAATGCGTGCAATTCTTTTTGTGCTCGATGCGCCCGTCTAGCTCGCCGGCTACTGTCGCACAATGTGCAATTTGATCACTGATTCCTTGAACTTCACCTCTCTTTTCTATAATAGAAATAGCCCGTTTGTACATCCGCTCGGCTGTATCAAAGCTCCCTGAGTCAGTGTATACGTGTGCGCATAGATCTAAAACTTCTGCATCCATTAACTCGTCTTTAAAAGTACTTTTACTACACAGTTCAATTGCTCTTGAGCAGACTTTCTCAGCTTCTTTGAACCGACCTTGCCTGGCTAAGTTTGAGGATAAACGTTCTAGTGGAGATAACAAGTATCTGTGATTGGGACAATATTTCCTTTCTTCATTAGCCAGCCAGGTTCTGTAGATAGGCTCTGAAGCGGTGTATTGCCCTGTGTTTTCGTAAAATATTGCGAGATTGGTAATCTCTAGGTTGATGGTACAGTCTTTTGATCGGTCTTTATTGAGCAGTCCGACTGCTTCTTTGAGTGTCTTCTGAGCTTGAGATAATTTTCCAAGTCCAATATAACTTTCTGCCATTTGATTATAAACATCGGCAACATCTTCCATTCTCAGCGATCTTTCACGACGAGCCAGAGTCAATGCTTGTTTGTAGTATTTTATTGAAATCTTGTACTTGCCAGCCCGTCGATTGATTCGTCCTAAGTTCACTAAGCTTTTGATATCTTGGGCCGGTAGATGTTTTCTTACCGCGTCTGCCACTGCTATTGTAGAAAGTCGCTGAGCCCCTAAATCCTCATTCTGTACGGCTGGTTTTTCTTCAACAACCAACCGCTGATAATCAAATGTCGCATCCGCTAGAGCTTTTGTGGGAGCTACTAGGCTACTGGCCAAAATAATTAATACAATCGACAAAAACGACTTTTCAGACATTCTAATAGGCCTACACAACTTTGACTAGCTTCATAATTTAGCACTCTTTTGGTTTCGCCCATTTTGAAAATTTTGCACGATAGGCTGTCACAATATTAGTTGTTTTTTTGTCTGGTTCGGAAGTCTAGCAATGACTATCGTCCCTGGGTCTTGAACTAATCAATTTAATCTCCTATTACGTCGCAGTCACGGCTTGGTCACGCATCCGTCACCAGTCGGTTCGAACTTGGCATTATTGTAATTGCATGGGGCGCAGGCAGTTTCTTTTGAGGGTTTACCAATGCTAGGAAAGTTTGAAATCAACGATGGTTCAAGCGCTACTTCCAATCAGTCTGGCCACTCTTCATTACGGCTATTTGATGAATATGTTCAAGAAGTTCGGCCAATGCGTCCAAGCTCTACCGTTGCCGCTGCCGATGGCGCTCACTCTGGAGCTGGCTCAGAGCGCCAGGGCTCTATCCCGACCTTTATGGTTGGGCAAGAGCGCGTTATCTCAGGCTCTGTGGAAGCGCTATCAATTAAGGCTCCGGTGCCAACCCACCTCGATGTGCCCGCTCAGATTGCGCCATCTAATGCTGACAGATCGGAGCCGAAGAGCAAGGCTGATATTAGAGCCAAGATAAGAGAGAACCTTGATCCATGCAGTTTAATCTTCGCCCTTGATGCTGCTGCTGCCCTCGACGATAACAACCTTACAGAAGCCCAAAGATTACTAAACGAGTGCGGTCTGGGTAACCCAGCGCTCTTGCAAGACTTGAAAGCCGTTCAGGATTTCGCTTTAGCGGTTGATGATTTCGACAACAAGCATGAGGGTCTGAACCTCAATCTAAAATGGAACCTTGACGCTGGGGATGTCTATAAGCTTAATGGTATGGAAATAGGCGAAGCTAACTGGTAACTTCCTGCGCCTTGAAGTAGGTTGTTGTCGTTAGCAATCCAAGCACAGAAAGTGGCACCACCAAGAAATAAGAAAATGGCAGTAGCGATGAAAATTTTCTTGATGCTGTGTTTGTCAGTCATTAATCAAGTGTAGCGTTTTCGCGATACACTTGATCGCTTCCATGGCCGACAAGGTATAACCGTTGAAAATCAGCAGACAACTTATTTCTATCGCGACTATTCCACTCATTTCTTTGTTGCTGCAATCGTGCAACGTGCGTGCTCTAGCTGAAGAGCAGTCGGAGCAGCCCAAGCCGTTGTTCGTCATCAAAATTGATCGAAGTAAAACACTTGAACCGTCAGCCGCAGGCAATAAGAGCTTGGATAAGTTTTTTGCAGACGAAATTGAGCAGCCCGGTCTCAGTCGCGACCGTTTTGACAAGTTGCTGGCTGACGCCATAGTCAATTCCGAACCTGGTCAATCGCTTGTTGGTATCAAAAATCATGCCATAACAGTCAAATTTGCTGACGGTAACACAGCTGATACTTTTACTGACAATGCCTGGGCCATTTGCAAAGACATTCCAGGAGAACGCAAAAGCTCTTTGCGCAGTTTTCTTTTTGCCACCAAAGATGTGCGTAGTGGTCTTGGCAAAAACAAAGGCACCATAAGTGATATTGTGCCGCTCGTCCGCAGCGATAAGCTGATCGAAGAGACAAGAACTCTCAAGCTTAATTCAGCAGGCCCTGAAGCCAAATCTCTTGACCTCGCGTGGTACCCAATTGCACCTGGCATTGTGTGCGTGTATGCATCAGACTCACCAAATAGTCTTGCTATGTTACC
>LNEX01000422.1 GCA_001464165.1 bacterium Ga0077546 | reverse complement strand
ATTTGGTGTATAAAACTTGACAGTTCATACTTATTTTGGGGATCAGGTCATGGGTAAGGCAGGTCTTGAGGACATAGTAGCCGCGTCGTCGGCAATCTGTGCTGTCGATGGTACGGAAGGTAGACTTATCTACCACGGTTACGATATTCACGATCTCGCTGAACATTCAACCTTTGAAGAAACCATTTATTTGCTCTGGTTCGGTCGGCTGCCCACCAAGAGCGAACTTGAAACTTTGAGCAAAGGCTTGCGCACTAATCGTAGCTTGCCAGCTGAAGTGATCAAGGCCATGAAGCAAATGCCCAAAGAGGCTTTGCCGATGGAAGTTTTGAGAACCACTGTCTCAATGTTATCAATGTATGACGCCGACGCTGAAGACAATGTGCGTGAAGCTAATCTGCGCAAAGCCATTCGCCTCACTGCTCAGTTTCCTACTATTGTTGCCTACTGGGACTTGATCAGAAATAACAAAGAAGTTGTTGCACCTAAAGAAGATACTTCACTTGCTGCCAATTTCCTTTATATGCTCAGTGGTGGCAAAGAGCCAAATGAAGTTAGCGTTAAGTCTCTCGACATCGCTCTGATTTTGCATGCGGACCACGAACTCAACGCTTCCACTTTTGCTGCCCGCGTTGCTGCTGCTACTTTGACTGATATGCACTCGGCCATTGTTGCCGGAATTTGTGCCTTGAAAGGGCCTCTGCACGGTGGAGCCAACCAAGAAGTAATTAAAATGCTGCTTGAGATGGGTACTCTCGATAATGTAGAAGCCCACCTCGACAAAATGTTTGAGCGTCACGAAAAAGTCATGGGCTTTGGCCACCGCGTTTACAAGACTGAAGATCCACGCGCTTCTCACTTGCGTAAAATGTCTGAAGAACTTGGTAAGCGCGCTGGTGATACCAAGTGGTTCGATATGTCTTACAAGATTGAGCAAATTGTCAAAGGTGACAAGGGCTTGAATCCGAACGTTGACTTCTATTCGGCTTCGGTCTACTACATGCTCGGTATTCCAAACGACTTGTATACACCAATTTTCGCCATTAGCCGGATGTCTGGCTGGGCCGCCCATGTGCTTGAGCAATATGCTAACAACCGCTTGATTCGGCCTCGCGCTGAGTACATCGGCGAGATGGACCTCAAATATGTAGACATCGACAAGCGTCAAGTTCCAGCATTAAGCGACAGCGCCAAGTAGCTTGTAGTCCGCGCCAGCTCTTAGTCGTTCGCCCGTGCTTGGTACGAATGAAAGACTTGCTCTAGATAGGCTTCTGGGGCAGAGTCTTGATTGTCTATTGATCCTAGTTTTTCATGGAAGTACTTGGCTAGCTTTTGCGCTACTAGTGGGCGATATGCTTTGGCTAAAGACTTGCGGCGTTTGAGGAAGTCGACAATTAGATCGTATTCGGCTGGTGTCACTCGGCCGATATCAAGCAAGCTACCTGCGCCGGCTGGGCTGGCTAGCAGTAGTTGAGTCGTAGAAATGTCTGGTTTGTGTTCGCGAATGACAATTGTTCCAGCGGCCATGTCACCGAGGCGACGCTCGTTCTTGTCGAAAAGCATGATCAGGAGGCCTAAGAAGAGAATCTGGTCTACCATACGAATCAAATTGCGAATGATTGAACCTACCCAGCCGAGTGGCTGACCATTCGCTTCGATTACTCTAATCTCGGCTACTTTTTTGCCAGGAGTTTGACCCTGCCAAATCGCTTCAAACACTATAAAGTAGCAGTTGAGTTGGATGAATATGATGAATATTGCGATCATAGCCAGCACGCCGTACCAGATATTTTTAGTCTGCGTGTCTAAGGGCAAAGTAGATATTAGGAAGCCAGCGATTAAAGCCACAATGATTACCAGCAGAGCGGTGAGCAGGTTAATTAGGCTATCTATCAGCTGCGCTAAGAGTCGATTGCCGACCCCGGCTATCTCGAGGTGTAAATCGACATTTTCAGGGGTAGAGATAGAGTAGTCGGGCTGTTGCATTAGCTGGCAAGTACCATAGTTGAAGTGGAAGAAATAGGGTTAAGCTGGCAGGGGAAGTCTTAGGGAATCGCTGGGATGAATGTAGAGCGCTGGCTCAAGAGCAAAAGATTAGCATGGCAACAGCTTGAGGACTTGCTCAAGCTCGTGGATAAGCGAGGCTTGAAAGCGCTTGATCGACAGCAATTACGAGAGCTCGGCCGGCTTTATCGTGCTGCTTCGGCTGATTTGTCAAGGGCGCGGGCCTTGAAGCTGGGTAATGAGGTGCAGCTCTATTTAAATAACCTCGTAGTAAAAGCTCACAATCAAGTTTATCAAACTAAAGATGACCGTTTTGCCAGCCTATGGCGCTTTTTGTATCGGGGCTTCCCTCAACTGGTGCAGCAGTACATTGTTTATGTGACGGTGGCATTCTTGCTCTTCATAATTCCTTGCGCTGGTTGCTACTTATGGAGGTGAGCCCTGGACGCGCTCTCGTGTCTGACGACCTCTGGCACATGATTGAGAATAAAAGGCTGTGGACAGATTCTATTCAAGATAACGGACCGGCCATTTCAAGCCTAATTGCCACCAATAATATTCGTGTTGCCATTGCGGCCTTTGTGCTTGGTATCAGTTTTGGTCTGGGAACAGTATTTGTTCTAATTACAAACGGCATGAGTATCGGCACCATATTTGGTGTGTGTCAAGATTATGGTATGGCGACGCGTTTGTTAGCCTTTGTTGCTGGCCACGGCGTGCTTGAGCTTAGCGCCATTTTTATCAGTGGCGGTGCTGGGCTTCTGCTGGGTAAATCGTTGCTGTTTCCTGGGCAGTTGAGTCGCTCAGACTCGTTGCGTCGCGCTGCTAAGCCGGCGATGCAGCTCTTTGCTGGTTGTGTTGCTTTGCTTCTTATTGCGGGAGCCATTGAGGGCTTCGTTTCTCCACGCACCGACATCAGTGCCCAGACCAAGCATCTTGTAAGTCTAGCTACGGCTGTTTTGTTGTTGCTTTACCTTTTTGCCCCTCGTGGGATTAGACCTAAGAGACCATTGAAGACATGAGACGAACGAGACGCTTAGTAGTACACTTTTACAATTCCTAATAGGTAGATTATGGACGAGCAAGGCTTTTGGTATATCATCGCCACTTCAATCGAAGACGCTGACGGCGATCGAGAAGTTCAGCTTGCCAAGCTGAAGGAATTATTGCACCAAGCGCCAGATGAGGACATTATTGCCTTTCAAGAGATGGTTGATCATATGATGGACCGTGCTTATCGCTGGGAGCTCTGGGGTGCTGCTCACGTGATTAATGGTGGCCTCGCTGATGATGGCTTTGAGTATTTCAGGGCCGGATTGATTATGGCTGGTAAAGAAATCTATGAAGCCGCTTTAGCCGAGCCTGATTCTTTGGCCTATGTTGAAGATATTGACGATTGTGAGGAGTTTCTCTTTCTCGCCTGCGAAGTATACGAAGAGCGTAACAACGATGGTGCTATTTACGATCGATTCAGAGAAGAGAGCCTAGTTACACCAGATGGTGAGCCCTTTGATGTTGAAGACAAGAATTATTTTCGTGCTCAATATCCCCGCCTCTGGGAAAAATATTGCGAAGAGGAGCCTGCATAGCCATTCGCCTCGCTATGGTGACAGCTATGGTGGCTTTCATTAAAAGTTTTCGTCAGGCCCTTGTTGGTGCTCGACATATGACATTGCTAAGTTAGAATAACGGTGGCTCATCTGGTGTCACGTGTAGTTGCCGAATTTTACTGAGCTTAAAGCAAGTTGGCAATTTAAGTCACCACCAGATATGATGCCTTGTATATCTTCCGCATATTCCCGACGAAGGGGTAATGTATGGCTCTAGAGGCCCCCGAGAAAACCAAAGACGCTGCCGCGCGGCAGAGTACTACCACTGGCTTTAGTTTGGCAAGTTTTGAGCGTCTTGCCACGGTTAAGCGCTTTATTTCTGTGCTCAAGCATAAGCCGACAAAGAAAATATCGGTGCGCAGGCGTAAGCGCAAGTTGCCGCCCGGCCAGAGGCTTTTGCGGGCTGCGGCGGTGGCTATGCTGCTCGCTGTAGGGCAAGGGTTAATTCATCCACTGACTAGTCCTTGTGAGAGTACTACTGGTGGTGCTCAACCGTTGGTGCCATTGGCAGCTCCTTTTGCCATGACTACACCATTGGTAAATCTTAGAGACAATGTTCAAGCTGTCTGTCAAGTAAAGAAGCTCACCCCTGGCGTGTTTGCTATCGATCCAGCAACTGGTGCCTATGTTGATTACAATGGCAACAACTCCTTTTCTGCTGCCAGCATGATTAAGGTGCCTGTTTTAGTGGCGCTGTTGAATGCCATCGATAGTGGTGACATTGATCCCACTCAAATAATGAGCATTAAGGCGCACCATGTGGCTGGTGGCTCTGGTCACTTGCAGTGGCGTCCTGTTGGCACAAAGCTACCGCTGCTTGATGTGGCTGAGTTGATGATCATCATCTCTGACAACACTGCAACTAACATGATTATTGATTTGCTCGGCGGCAAGGTCGCGGTCAACAAAAAGTTCGCGAAGTGGGGCTTGAAAAACACAGTTGTCAATGCACCGCTGGCAGATTTAGAGGGTACTAACAAGACTAGTCCTTATGATCTTGTTTATTTGTTGGCTCGCGTCGAGCGCGGTGAGCTAATGTCAGACTTATGGCGCAATCGTATGCGTGCCATCATGGCGAGAACCAAGACTCGTACGCTCATCAATCAAGGTATTCCACCTGGTGCTAAGTTGGCTCATAAGACCGGCGATATTGGTTCAATGGTTGGTGACACCGGAGTGATCACAACTCCTGATGGTCACAAATTGATTATGGCTATGCAGGTGCAGCGTCCTCACAACGATCGTCGTGCCAATGAATTGATTCGCAAAGTTACCGGTCTTGTCTATACCGGTTTTGAAAAGACGAGACCAACACTTGAGGCTCAAGCTAAGGCTGTCAAGCCCAATCCGGCTAAGTTGGATTTGACCAAACCATTAGTCGGAACTCCCGAGCCCGGTACCGCCAATTCTTCGGCTTCGCAATAAGCATTGCCCCCTGGGAATGGACGAAAAAAAGAGGCAGTGATGCCTCTTTTTTGTTGATTTACTATTGTCTTTGTTGCTATCACATCGTGCCGAAATTTCTTGTTGGCAGTTTAATCGTTCTAGCAAAACCGGGGGCGGTGTCGACCTAGTCTGAATCTGTAGCTTATTCTTACTGGTTTTTATTCGAAGCGACCAGACAGCAGTGGGCTCGATAGGCCACTAGGCATAGCGCCAGGTGACATATTTTGCACTGGCATACCGCCAGGAGCAACATTGATCAAAGGATTTTGACCAACTGGCTGGCCTAGCTGTTGTCCCAGTGGTTGGCTTAGGCTACCGTGTCTTTTCACTTGCCCAAGCAAGCGTTGTCCGTTTCTGACAATTTGTTGTGATTCGGTAACGCGTACAGCTAAACCTTGAAGATCGCCTTCCATGCGAGTCAATACTTGCTCGGCATAGTGATCGGCCCCTTCGCGGATCTTGGCTGCATCTTCGTCAGCTTCGAGTCTGATGCGCTCAGCTTCGGCGAGTGCTTCGCGACGCATTTGCTCAACTTCTTGAACAACTTGCTTACGAATTCGCTCAACTTCTGCTTGCACAGCTTTGAGTAGTTCTGACTCGTGCAGCATTGTTTCTGCTTGGCGGCGAGCGGTGGTGATGATTTGTTCAGAGCGACGCTGCGACTCTGCGATTATTTCGTCTCTCTGCTGGAGGACGTCGGCTGCTTCACGCAGCTCTTCGGGAAGTCGGGCCCGTGCTTTGTCTAGCACGTCAAGGAAGTCATCTGCATTGATGAATTTAAATTTGTAGACACCGGCCGCATCATCAATTAGATGCTCAAGCAAATCTAGGTGCTTGTAGATTGTCGTTTGCTTGAAGGTGTTGGCTGCCTGGGCTGTCGGTGCAGTGATCATGGTCATTGTTGGTAGATACCCCTGCTGAAATGCTCTTTAAGGTGATCATTCACAGTACGTGGAACGAATTGCGATACGTCTCCGCCCATGCGGGCGATTTCTTTCACAGTTGAGGAGCTAATAAAAGAATACTCGGCTTTTGTCATCAGAAAAATAGTTTCTAATTCAGGTAGAAGTTGCTTATTTGCTTGGGCCATTCCTAGTTCAGCTTCGAAGTCGGAAATGGCTCGTAGGCCGCGAATGAGAATAGTTACCCCATTTTCCTTCGCATAATTAACTGTCAGCCCTTGAAACTCTCCTACTGTGACTCCGTTGAGGTCTTTTACTACTTCCGTAATAAGGCTCTTTCGTACATCCACTGGCAACAAAGGAGATTTTCCTGGATTACCAACCACCGCCATAATCACTTCATCGAAGAGTTTGCTCGCCCGCTGAACGATATCTAGGTGGCCCAAGGTCATAGGATCAAACGAACCTGGATAGATTGCTCTAACCAACCCGATTGCTCCTCCTTTCTTTCCGCTGTTTGCGGTCATTCAGTAGTTCCAAGTGTGGATGCCCCGAGGACGCCAGTCCAAAGAGACCTTGTCAACGGAACGATAATAACACGACCATCCTTGAAAACCCACTATGTAAATGGATAAGTTGCTAATGTTCAGGGGATTTACCGGGGGTGGCTAGCGCATATCCAGCGGTGTTTGCGGGGTATATGCATTGGCCTTTTCAGTCTCTGGGCCAAGTTTTTGTTTAGCCAATTACTTCGCTTGAGGCGGCCTGACCATCCGTTACATTTACCTGGGTGCTGGCAGTGTGGCTATCTGATTTTTTTTCTGATTTGTTTTCTGATTTGTTTTCTGATTTATTGGCTGTTTTGCGGGCGTCAGTGCCTAAGCTATCGGCTCCACTGCCGTTCTCGCTGTCTGAGCCGACACGGGCAAGCTTAAGAGCGGGATCTATATAAAAAGGAATGAAGAAGCTGAAAGTTGATCCTTCACCCAAAGATGAAGCAACTGTAATGCGACCTTCGTGTTTCTCTAGAATTTTGGTGACGATGGTGAGGCCGAGGCCGGTGCCCTTAATGGTGTGCACTTTTTTCTCGACTCGGAAGAAGCGATCAAAGATATGCTCTAGTGAGTCTTCTGGAATACCAATGCCTGTATCTTTAATATGAACCGCTATTTCTTTGTCGGTCACTCCCAGAATCACCGATACTTTTCCGCCTTCGGGAGTGTATTTGATACCGTTCGAGATCAAATTGATGATTACTCTTTCAATTGATTCTTGATTGAGGATGGCTAGGGGAATATTGGCATATGGCACGAGCTCGAGCTCAATGCCTCGATCGCGGGCCATGAGGTTGAGCGAGCGCACGGCCGATTCACAGGCGCGGTGAATGTCCATCGGCACCATTTCCATGTCGCGCTCGGCTTCTTCAAATTTAGAAAGCTCAAGTACGTCATTGACCAGGTGCATCAAGCGATCGGCTTCGTTGTCGATGATTTCTAAGAACTCTCTGTGAATCTCAGGATCAAGTTTTTCGCCGTGATTGCAAAGTGTATCTACATAGCTCTTAATCGATGTAATTGGAGTGCGCAGCTCGTGGCTAACATTGCTCATGAACTCAGCTTTCATGCGCTCTAATTCAGCTTGTTTGGTGTTGTCTTGCATAATCATTACTGAGCCGAGAAATTCTTTGTTGAGAATAATCGGGGCAATGTGCAGTCGCACTGTTAGCTCGCCTAGCTGAATTTGCTCGACGATGGGCTCTAGTGCACCCGGGGCAATTGTGGTATCAGTGAATGCTTGCACCACCTGGCAAATTTGTGGTTGATCAGGGCCTTCCGTACAGACTACAAGAGGTTTACCCACTAGGTCTTTGGCGTCTTTATCAAAAATTTCTGTGGCTGCGCGGTTGACGATTTGTACTTTGTTGTCGCGATCGCACACAACTACGCCGTCGGCGATCGACATCAGAACTAGTTCTAGCTTGTTACGTTCTGAAATAAATTTGTTGCGCTCTGCCATCAAGCTATCGACGTTTTGTTTGTCGTAGAGCTGCAGCCGGTTTGACATATAGTTAAAGGCGTTAACGAGTTGATCTATTTCTTTTCCGGCTCGCTGTACTTTAATTAGATGGCCGAAGTGTCCTGCGGCAATTTGACTGGCACCCTGAGATAACGTGCGCAGCGGGCCATTGATTAAGGCATAGTTGGCCCAGACACCAAGAGCGCCGAGAGCACCAACTAAACAAAATATATTGATCAAGAAATTAGTGGTTTCTTGTTGCGTGCCGAGAATTGTGAATGCTTCACTATCTAGACCGACCCAGCAAAGACCGAGGTCTTTATTGTTTTTGCGCATCGGCACAACAAAGTGAGTAATGGCTCGGTACCCTTTGGGGCTGGTTTTCTGGCCCGGAACGATGAAGTTTTCTGGATTCTTCTTATAGTCTTTGTAATAGGGGTAGATGTCTTTTAAATCTTGAGGCGAATTGGGATTTAGCAAAATATTGCCAGCCATATCCTCATATATAACGTAGGCAATAGCTCTGATTTTGCCGCGCTGGGTGAGAATGTAATATTTCAAACTCTTCAAATCGCCAGAGTTTGTCAGGGCTTCTGCGCCACCTCGGGCCAAGGCTTGAGCAAAGCCCATTCCGAACTGTTCAACTGAGTCGTTGATTGATTCTTGAGCGCGCTGCAACCAGAAGCGGGCTGTGAAGGTTACAAGCGCGGCAATGCAAGCCAGGCCCATGAAGAGTAGCTGCTTTTGGGCCGGTACTTTGGCCCAGAGTACTCTCATTTTTGTAATTGTTTTGGTGGCCTTATTCATCTAGCGCTTACTTCTACCACTCACTTTTAAGTATTGGAACTAGTGCAATTGTAGCCAAAAGCGCCAATTTAGCTAGCGCGTATACGTGTGGGCAAGAGGCTATTTCTAATACTTGCTTGTTTAAACCGGGGATGTCAAGGGAATAGTAGTTTTGGGGCTGATTGAATAAGAGTTGAATACCAATTGGATACCGATTTAATACCAATTGGATACTGGGGCTTGGTGAGGGTGCATGACTAGAAAGATGCCTACTGGCAGTGAAGTTTTATTGAGCGGATGTAACGCATTCGCCCTCTCCGCTGTCTGCGATAGAGAAGGCGAGAGTGCTGTTGGTGCTTTTGCTAACCATATAAACGAATCAGAGCGTGATTCAGGAACTGACATTCAGGTTAATGGCGAGCAACCTACTGCTATTGCTAGCCCGCGTATATCGCGTTCGGGAATGAGACCGGTGATATCTCAAGCGGTCGGTGTTGGGCCGAACGGATTACCAGGGGCTGACGAGCTAGTGCGCTCGCATATGAGCTTAGTGCGGCAGATTGCCCGTAAATACAGTCAGTATCAACCTGACAGCTTTGAAGACTTAGTACAGGTAGGCTCAATTGGCTTACTCAAGGCAATTAAATACTACGACCCTATGCGCACGCGCTCGGCTAGTTTCCGCACTTTGGCAACTTGTTATGTCAGAGGCGAAATTCGTCACTATCTGCGCGATCATTGTTCGCTAGTGCAAGTGCCCCGCCGCCTCACTGAGATGAACACGCAATTGAGCCAACTCGAGGAGCGTCTTACTAAAACACTCGATCGAGCCCCGACAGTGGCCGAGCTGGCTCAACATTCGGGCTTCTCAGTGGAAGACATTCTTGAAGCACAGCAGTCGTGGGAGGCCCGTCTTCACTACGATTCGCTAGACTCAGGCGCTGACGAAGAAGAACGAGAAGACCGTCGCTCGCTTTGTGATGTAGTTCCAGACAAGCGTTGCCAAGATCTCTTTAGTGCCTCGGAGGAGCGAGAAGTGATCGTGCAAGCCTTAAAGCGGCTGGGTGACAGGACAAGACAAATTGTTGAGTTTGTTTTCTTCTATGACCTTTCTCAAAAAGAAACAGCTTATGTGCTTGGCTTGTCCGAAATGGGCGTTTCTAGGGCAGTTCATAGCGGGTTGAAGCGGCTTAAAGAGATCATTGGCAGCGAAACTCGCTCCCATTAATTGGCTTATTGAGCCAATTTGATTAAATTCTTGATTTCTTCGCCTAGGGTTGTTGACAATCGGTTAATCTCTGCTAACATTCTCCACTTGTGGCTTATGCTGCGAGTATTACTGCTTTTCATTGATGAGGTCTTTCCTCATGTCCTTCTTACCAGACGAACTACCTGTCGCTTTAGACAAACTAGAAGACCATCTCCGGGCGATCTTGAAAATCAAGATTCGGGAATTTGTTCACCTCAATCCAATTTTTAATTGCATTCCCTCTATCGATGTAGATATATACAACCGCGCCTTGAGTGACACCGCTGTTAAAGTCGAACAATCTTTGCCGCCTGTTGTTCAAATTCATCCTGCTCTTAAGCTACAGAACGATGGTCAAGCGGCTCAGCCTCTTATTGCGTTGCCGGAAGGCAAGCCCCAGACGTCTCTTGAGCCCATCAGTCGCAGTCAATTTAGACAGAATATTCTTGGCAATGGCCAGGTTTCTTCGCGTCCTCCTGTAGAGGCTGAGCTGAGTTCTTCGAATGTACCGATATCGAGCAAGTCATACTTCGCTGGTTTTGACGTTGACTGCCCCAATCAAAGTCGTCAATTGCCTATTAGGCGCCGGTATAGCCGTCGTTCAACTGTTTAGCACTCTAATTTCAATATCTCTAAAGGGCAGAATTTCCTATGAATTTCTGCCCTTTTGCCACCATATTTAGTATTGCCTTTATTCGGCACTGCTAGAAGTCGCCATCGGCCACTTGCAGGCAGGTGATGCCTTCGTCTCGCCACATGGCTACAACCGAGTTGCGATCGTCAAAACTCAAAATAGGATGATAGCCTTTGGCGCGAATACGCTGGAGAAGTTCACGTTTGACTATTGTGTCGGCGCGCGTGTCGCCTTCCTTCCGTAAATAGAGCAAGCGGGGTGCAAACCAGAGGTTATGCTCTTTCAGCCAATTTTCTGTAACTCTTCGCAAGCTGCTATTGCGAGCTGAGACATAAATAATGGGATGCGAGGCTTGGGCTAGGGCTGTAATTACTTTGGCTACTGGTTCATGCAGGGTATCAAGTGCGGCTAACTCTGGTGAGAGAAAAGACTTCCAGTCTTTTACTTCGCCATCCAAGAAGTGCCGGCGATGCTCACAATCTGCCAGCGTTCCGTCAATATCTACCAATACGCAGTCAATAGCCAAGCAGATTCTAGCTCGATGTCGAATTAGTTCGAAGTCTAACTAGTGCAAAGTCTAATTAGCCTGAGTTCTAATTTTTTAGATTTAACTGGTCGGGACGAGAGGAATCGAACCTCCGGCCTCACCCACCCCAAAGGTGCGCGCTACCCCTGCGCTACGTCCCGGCATCTTCTAAAAGAGATAGGGGCAATTATACCGCAGACTATATTTCCTGTAATTGTCAGGGCCGCTTTTGACCATTTGTCGGGGCAATCACTGCTAAAATCCCTTAATAACTCAGACCAAAGTTCTATGGAGACCATCCCGACCCAGTGCAAATTGACGTAGCCCACCTGTTTCCCTTCCCGCTCGACGAGTTCCAGCTTGATGCGATGAAACACCTGGAAGAAGGCAAGAGCGTAATTGTATGCGCGCCGACTGGTTCGGGAAAAACTGTAGTGGCCGAATATGCTGTTGAAATGGCGCTGATGGCAAATAAGCGCTGTTATTACACGACACCACTAAAGGCTCTCTCAAACCAGAAGCTTTATGATCTCAAGCAAAAGTATGGCGACGAAAAAGTTGGTCTGTTGACTGGCGACCTTTCTGTCAATCGTGACGCCCCTATTGTGGTAATGACCACAGAAGTATTTCGCAATATGTTGTATGGCACCATCCTTGGTGACGTTAGTCGCAACTTGCGTGATGTTGCCTTTGTCGTTCTAGATGAATGTCATTATATGAACGATGCTGATAGAGGAACGGTTTGGGAAGAATCGATCATCTATGCGCCCAAAGATATTCAGCTAGTGGGTCTGTCGGCGACTGTGGCCAATGCCCAAGAGTTGACCACCTGGATAGATGAGACTCATGGACCAACCGAACTAGTCGTCTCCGATTTTCGCCCTGTGCCTCTGCGATTCCACTACTTTGGTGAGCGCAAGATTTATCCTTTGCTTGCTCCGGGCGGTGCTGTCAATTCATTTTTGAAATCTCGGTTTGGCAGAAAAAAACCACAGCATAGTGGATCTGATAAGCGACGCCGGCCGATGGGTGGCTTGTACACTCACCCAGGTGATGTGCTTGGTTCTCTATCGGCGCGCAATATGCTGCCTGCTATTTATTTCTTGTTCTCTCGCCGCGGTTGCGAAGAAGCAATGAAAATGGCACGGGGCATTCCTTTGCTGCATGCCGATGAACAAAAAGAACTGAAGCGACAGATAGAAGAATTCACCAAGGACAATCCGAACCTAGCTAATCATCCCCATATTCCGTACTTGCTAGAAGGCATGTCGGTGCACCACGCAGGCATGCTGCCGAGCTGGAAGGGCATGATTGAAAAGCTTTTCCAGAAGGGTTTGCTGAAAGTAGTCTTTGCAACAGAGACCCTAGCTGCTGGTATCAACATGCCTGCTCGCTCTACCGTGATTGCTTCGATTCACAAACGCTCTGATGAAGGTCATAGACAGCTAACTGCTTCTGAATTCTTGCAGATGTCAGGACGGGCTGGTCGACGTGGTATGGACGAAGTTGGTCATGTGGTGGTCTTGCACAATCCCTTTGAGAGTGTGGATGAAGCGGCTAAGCTGGCGACATCTGGGGCCGATCCTCTTTCGAGTCGCTTTACTCCATCGTATGGCATGGTCTTGAATCTACTGGAACGGCACACCATTGATGATGCTCGTGAATTGATTGAACGAAGCTTTGGTCAATTCTTGGTCAATCAGCAACTTGAACCAGCCTATACTCAGAAAATGGCTTGGGAAACGGAACTGCAAAAGTTGAGTGCACCGCTTTGCCCCGCTGAGCTTGGCGATTTGCCTCTATATGCCAAACGGCTTGAGACGATTCGCTCTAAGCATAAGCAACTCAAAGCCACTGAGAAGGGCCTGAAGCCTTCAGCCATTAAGCCTGGATCACCAGCTATTATGGCTTTAGCTGCAACTCGCGCTGAGATTCAAGTTCTTTTGAAAGAAGCCTACGCTATGCCATGCCACGGCTGCCCGGTGCAGAAACCGTGTAGTACGCAAACCGAGCGTATTGAGCATTTGCAGAAGCGCATCAAAGATCTCGACAAGCGCGTGCAGCGCGAAACTACAAAGTATTGGACGACCTTTGAAGCACTGGCTAATATCTTGCGCACTCTTGGTTATCTCGATGGCAATAAGCCAACCAAGCTCGGTCGTATGGCCGCTTCTATTCGCGGTTCCAATGAATTATTCTTGAGTGAAATTGCCATTAGTGGTATGTTCGATCTGTTGAAGCCTACTGAGTTGGCAGCTGTTTTAACTGTTCTCATTGGCGATGAGCCACGCGGTAACGAGCAAATGCGCGTGCACGTCACGCACAATGTCGACCATGCCATCATCGAAATCGGCAAAATGGCAAAGAAAATTATGCGCTTGCAAAAAGACTTTGATGTTGATATGCCCATTGAGTTTGGTGCTCAACTAGCAGGCTTGACCGAGATGTGGGCACAAGGGGCACCGTGGGATCAAATCCGCATGTCCTCGCCACGTGATGAAGGTGATGTGGTCAGAGCAATCAGAAGAACACTTGATCTCTGTCGGCAGTTCATTAGAGCTTCTGACATGCCCGAGAAAGTTGTAGAACTTTGCAAACAAGTAGAAGAGCTACTTAATAGAGACGAAGTAAAAGAAGATTTCTAATGGAAAATTCCGCTATCTCAGTTCTAGTAGATAATGATGGACACAAGTTTCAAGGACGCCACATGATGGCGAGCTTGATTGGTTGTTCAACAGCAGCACTGCTTGATGTCAAATTACTTTTGGAGAATTTTTCAGCGGCAGCTACAGCCGCTGGCGCCACTGTTCTTGACAGTCGTCATCATGTCTTTCCTAATGGTGGCATGACTGCTGTGCTTTTGCTTTCTGAAAGTCATGCTAGTATTCACACCTATCCCGAGAATGCAGCTTGTTTTGTTGATTTGTTTACTTGTGGTAGTGCTGTGGATCAATCAAAATTCAATCAAGTTTTGTCTGCTTATCTGCAGCCCACCCAAGTTAATCAGAATGCTTTCAATCGCGGTCTCACAGCTGAATTGGTTGAATTTGCTGCATCTATAACAGAGTAAAGCAAAATCGTCATCATTGTCTTGATTTTCTTGTTAGGGCTGCTCTAGCTTCTCGCCTGCTAGCAGACTCTTGATTGTCTTCTCATAGATTGCGCGGTCTTCTTCTTTGAGGCTCTCTGCTCGTTTCTTTGCTGAATTGATTGGCATGGCCATGCGCATATTGCCTTCAAGCTTATCTTTGTGCCGCTCTAGAAAAGCCCAGTAAAGCCTTGTTATTGGACAGTTTTTGGCTGGATCAAACTGGCAACCGTTGCAGTAGTCACTCATCTTGTTGATGTAGGCTGCTCCCGATATATAGGGCTTGGTCGTCATCAATCCGCCAACACTATAGGTGCCCATGGCCAGTACATTTGGTTCTACAACCCAATCGAAGGCATCGAAGTAAGCAACCCAGAACCAATCGGTTAACTCTCGCGGTGAAATATCAAGCAAGGTCGCTAAATTAGAGAGCACCATCAACCGGGTGATATGGTGGCTGTAGGCTTCATCCCAAACTGATTTGACGACTGTATCGAGGCAATTTAGACCAGATGGCTCTCCCCAGAACGATGGCGGCAAAGGGTTAGCCGAACCGAAATAAGACGGGCAGGCGCCGCCATGCTCAACCGCAATCTGAGCCTTCTTCTCTCCGAAGCTTTTGCCTGACCAAAGTTGGTAGCCGCCATCGCCTGGTTGTGGTGCTATGGGCGGTGCTGGACTGATGTCGCGAAATCCATCGGTGGACAAATGTATCTTGTGCACAAACTCACGCCAGCCCAAGACTTGTCTGATGAAGCCTTCTTGGCTTGGCAATGGTAGTTCAAGCGAGAGTACGTCTTGGATAATTTGCTTTGGTGTTAGTCTCTGTATATTCAGAACAGCAGAAATTCTTGAATGGAACATGCCGCGATTTTCACTAGACATAGCATCTTCAAAGGGGCCAAAGAGAGGCAGGCAATTCTCCATGGCCCAGCGCCAGAGCCGTTCGCTATCGGCTTGGCTGGCTGGCAAATTTTCTAAATCGAGTTGGCCTGGATGATTGGCCATGTGCTTATTGATTAATTGACCAACTTCTTCAGTGATGTCGCTTACCGAAAATCTTGGCATTTGGGGTGGCAGTGGTTCGCCTTTCCAGGGCAGTCTATTTTCACTGTCGAAGCTGTATTTGCCTCCTCTGGGCTTGCCGTCCTCCATGAGTATGCCTGTGTTTTGACGCACTCGCCGGTAGAAGGCATCCATTCGATAGCTGCCGTTTTTATCAACTATAGCCTCTAAGTCAGATAACTTGGTCAGCCAGCCTTCGTGAGGGGTCTGTATTAAAGCTCCGCTCTTTATCAAATGCTGCAAATCGATTCTCAGCTCGCGCTCGGCTGGTTCCATAACTTCAATTGGACCGATCTCTTTGGCTAGTTCTTCTAATACTGAGCTGTATAACCCATTAGCGTTTGTCACTACTTCATGACGCACCGCCACCCCCCGCTCTGCCTGCTCGATGGCGAAGTGTCTAAGGTTGGCTAATATCAGAGCTAGTTTCTGTTTGTGATATGGCCTTCTGGCTGCTTTCGCTGGGTTCTCAATTAAGATTATGCCGAGCGATTCTGGCTTTTCTCTGCTTAACGGTCCGAGCTTGTCAGTGACTTGATCGTAAGGCACATAGAGCCAGCGTCGTGTGACTTTGCTGACGCTGCCACGATGAAGCGGATTGACTTTATTTAGATGTTGCTTAAAGACGCTTGGCATTATTATTGTCGTTGACAGTCACTTACTTTTGAAAGTGCTTCTTGAAATTGTATATAGCCATACTGGAATTTCCCCCAAATAGTGGGCTGTTTTCATCTGCCAGATTAAACTAGCTGCGCTATAAGTGCGGATTTCCGTCTTTGCAGGCTACTGACTAACCCTTACTATGAACTTATATGGAACCATCTACTAGCAGCGAATTGCAGCAACTATCTGGCTACAGCGCCGATTGTATCGTCGATATCTTGCGTATCGTAGTTGCTGTGCTACACATTGGGATTTCCCTCGCTCCTCTAGTCGCCATCATACTCTTGGTATTGTGGTGGAAGAAAGTCCAAGGTAAAAGTCGCTCAGTGGGAGTGGTGACTATACTTGCTTCGACAGCCTTCATCTGCGTCGGAGGCTGGTTCTTGACAGGAATGCTTAATGATCGGCTGACTTTGATTAGAACGGCTAACGAGCTGTTAAAGGCGCCTCCATAAAGCTCATTAAGTATTTGGCTCTGGAGAACGGATATGCTGGCAAGTTTTTGGATCATGAGAAAAACGGGACTGATACTGCTTCTTGTCGCCGCTGCTCTTGATGCGATATTTTCCCTTTCCGCGCAGGCTCAAGGGCTAGTTGGTGCACCGGTCGACCCGAGATTCACTACCTTGGTTGATTACAGTAGAATCTGTGATTCTTTCTACGTTTATGCAAACTGTGTGACAAAAAACTTGCATATCTACTTGATGACTTTTGCTGTCGTCTTGTTCATTCTAGTAAGTTGCTACTTGCAAAGGGTGCACCGAATTCTTGAGTTGCTAGCGCTGTGCGTTGAATTTGTCGCTATTGGATATTTTTGCCATCTCTACACCTATTCCCAAGACTTTAATCTGTTCCAGCTAGTCTACTCGACCGCATTTCAGCCTTTGTTTGGTTCTATTGGCGGAATATACGGGCAATGTACTTGCGTCGGTTCCTGGTTCGGTCCCGAATACTACTCTGGCCTTTCCTCGTTGAAGAATGCCATTATCGCCACGTCATATTTTTTATTGTTCGTGGCGGTTCTCGTCAGCCTAATGAGACTTAAGGTGTCGGGCTTGAAGCAGTCTTGCCCCGAGGTCGTGGCTATACTGTTATTTCCTGCCAGCTTTCATATCGGTAGCCTGCTGGTCTACAGTTACTTTTGCTCGATCGCGGTCATTCGCCCGTTGTGACATTTTTCTGATAAAGTCTTCTTCTTTTGCATGCAGCTTGCGTTCGTCCTCAGCTTGATTGCGAGTAACGCGCACATCACTCAAAAAGAAGCAAAGCACCAAAGCAATCACAACAAACCAAGCTGCCGTCTTTATCGCATTTCTGAATTGGAGAGTTGTTCCAATTTCATTATTTTTCGCCACAGGTCTAAATAATTAGTGCACTGCCTGTGGTAGCACGACGCCCCACTCGAAGTGACGGCCCAGATTGTCGGCTGGTAGCCAGTTGACATAGAAACCAATTGGTTGCAGTTGCAATAGTTTCATTTCTTGTTCAGTGGCATAGAAGCTTTGCACGTAGCCATCTGGAAAAACAACATCAAGCATTTTGTTCCAGAGATGGAACTTTATCTGACCACCCGATTTAGGCTCCATTGTCAAGAAATTGCCATCGGCCGAAAAGGTCATGCGGCCTTCTTTGCCAATTACAACTTGGCTTCGGTCTGGCAAAAGTTGAAATTCGCGGGCGTCGCCTTTCTCTTTGAGAGTGGCATATTTAGCGCCGTTGGAGGATTCTTTGATTTGTGCGGAACGCTTGCCAAAAGTGGTTTTGTAGCAGAGTTCGCCGTCATTCATGTCTAATTTGAGATTCTTCAATTTGACATCGGGCTGAAGATTATCTAAATAGTATTCGCCACCATCTGTGGTGGTAAGCACGCGGCCGTCTGAGAACGTCAAAGTTTCTATTCTTCCTTTTAGGCCATAGTTAACAGTGATGGTGCGGCCATCACTTAGAGAGAGAACAGCAAAAGCAGGCTGCTTTTTACTGTAAGTCTGGCCGTTTGCTTGGGCTTGGCCCTGTGCTCGGTCCACTCGTTGAAAAATCTGTTTGAGTTCAGCCACTTCTGTGGGCTGCGGAGCAACGCTCGATGTGGCTTGCGGCTTATCCAGTACTTTTGTTTTCGCCTTGGCCATGGTGCTCTCCTTGATTCCTAGAAAGTGGGGGTCGAGAATGTATTCGGAAGGTTTATCAGCTACTAATGTTATAGGTTATTAAGATACAACCTTCGGTATATTCTTGTCGACCGGTCCCTATATGTAGTTCTGGTCGATTCCTATATGCAAGTTTGGGCGGGCGCATGATTTCAGGGTTGCCTCTAGTGCAAGCCCGGAAAATTAAGAGATTAAATCGATCGCCTGACCTTACTTTTATACCCGGCTGATAATTCCTTAACCAATTATCACAATGGCTGGCTATCTTCCGTTTTTGCTTCTCGCTTCTGGTGTTGATGCTGGTTGGCTGCCAGATTTGCCGCTCTCGGCGGGCGGCACATCTGTAATTGGGTTACTTGACTTGTTTGGTTGATTGCTTTGATTTGGTTGACTTGAGTTGGTGGTGTTGATGGCTGCAGCCGGTAGCTTCGCCCTGATTAGCAAGAGGGCGTCATTTATGGCAGCTATGCTTTTGGGAAATCCCAACTCAAAGGTTTTGCCTGATGTCGAACCTCCTTCACGCACTGCAATTCCTTCTGCGCAGGCCTCTTCTTTGCCGCCATCGCCTGACTGCAAGAAGTATTTGAGGGTGCCACTGATGTTGGCTGGCATGGCTTTGATGTCGGCCTCGTATGCCTGAGTGTAAGCTTTTGAGTCGGACAATTTGTTGATAGCGTAGTCAGTGGCGTGGCCTATTTCGTGGCGGGTTACGTCTTCTGTGCGGTTGCTCTTAACCCATTGATTGCCTGTTTTTCTGGTTTCTTCGGCGACCACAACTAGGTTGCGGCTGGGGCTATAAGCGCCATCTACTGCATCCCATGTCAATCCGGGTGGCCAACCGCGAGGCTTCTGTCCTTTTAGCTCGGGTAGGGCATCGGTAATTCTGCGAGTTGGAGTCACGACTGTTCCGTCTTGGGC
>LNEX01000421.1 GCA_001464165.1 bacterium Ga0077546 | reverse complement strand
TGGGGGCCTGATCTTTATTTTGCTCTTTGTTCGGGTCTTTGCCCGGCTCTTGCTCCGCTTTCGGCCCATCAATGGTGGATTGTCTTGCTGGCTGTTGACCTGGCTTGATTGTGGCATCGTCTTGCCAGGCTGGTACTAGCTTGGTTTCGCCTTTCTTGATGCCGCCCAAATGTTTGTAGACGTCGTCGTAGAGTTTGTCTCCCAGTTTATATTCGACCTCAGCTTCGCCGCTTAGATCGCCTTTTTTCCCTTTTAAGTGGAGAACAATTGTTTCATTGTCTTGCAACAGCGCTACACCAATTGGTGGTTCTTTGGCGCTTGTGTCTGTGCTTACTGGAAGACGTACCTTTTCGCCAGGCCCGGCTTGCTGCGCTTCGTTCGGTTTTTGGTCGCCTGTTTTATTAGACTGCCCGGCTTTACCGCTTCCTTGCAAAATATCGACAGAGTTTAGCTGCGGGTGTTCACCTCCCTTAGTCTTTGCGTCTAACTTGTCGTTGCCAGATTGGTTATCCATTCATAAGCCAGCTTTCGGCGATGGGTAAGTTACTTTTCCTAGCTAATATAGACTAGCTAATATACCTAGCAAACTACAGTATGGCGCTGGTGAACTTACGTATGCTTTAGCGTATTTTTGGACGTAGTTCTCGATTTAGACTTCTTGGGCTTCGGGCAATTCTTGCAGTTCTTGGTCGGGGCGGTAGGGAAGAGTGGGGTGGTCGGAGCTGTCTAAAATATCTTTGCTGTTCAAAGCATCGCGGCGCTCGTGCGCGCGCGGCTGCACCAAGCTTGGAGATGGTTGGAAAGCTTCTTTGGCTAGTTTCTCTAACTCTAGAACAACGTCATCGATGGTCATGTTGTCTGTGATTAACTCAATGGCGTCCACCGCACGCATCAATGGAGATACCGCGCGATTGCAGTCGAGATAGTCGCGCTCGTTAATAGCTTTGAGAAGTTCGTCAAAATTGGGAGTTTCGCCTTGTGCAGCTAACTCTTTCTGGCGCCTGCGGGCGCGCTCTTCTGGGCTTGCGGTGAGGAAAACTTTGAGACCAGCGTCCGGCATAACCACTGTGCCAATATCGCGACCATCAATGACGCAATAGCCTTCTCTGGCCAGTTCACGCTGCTTATCGACTAATACTTCGCGAACCTTTCCTAGGGCGGCAATGCCTGCAGTTAATTCAGACATCTTCTGGGTGCGAATCTCGCGTGTAATTTCCTCTCCATCTACAAATACTCTGATTTTGCCATCGGAGCTTTCGTCAGCTGGCTTAAGTTGAATATTGCAGCGGCTTGCAAGGGCGGCAATGGCATCGCCATCAGTCAGAGCAATATTGTTCTTTAGCGCCAACCAAGTTGATGCTCTATACATGGCTCCTGTATCTATATATAGGTACCCAAGGTGGTCGGCCAGCTTGCGGGCTACCGTTGATTTGCCGGCGCCTGCGGGTCCATCGATAGCTATTTGCAGCGCTTGCGGATGTCCCACTCTTGTCCCCGACTTATTTGTGTGATGGTGTTCTAAAAAGGCTATAGATCCAGTCCAAGACTCCGCCGCTATGTCCAGCTTCGTGGGCTGCATTTGTTTGTGCCTCGTCCAGGGGTTGACCGTCTTTTATGTTTTTGATGATGGCTTGCACTTCTCCTTCTTCGGGGAAGCGATCGCTATTTTTTTTAGAAAAGAGTAGCACTCCTTGGTCTTCTACTTCGAAGACTCCACCATCGGCAGGAACTAAAAGGCAGTGGTCGCTTGAATCTTTTTCTAGCTGCTCTGAAAGTTTTACGGCTCTGTCGCGGTATCCACATGACGTGCAGTAAGTGATTTTGAAGCGTTTGTCTGCAGTTTCAGCCATGAACAAGTCCTCTGTTGGTGCTTTTCAGGTTTCCTAGAATTCTGTGAGAACTAGCATTTATTTGGTCTAAGGCGTTTTGCGGAACAACCGTTTGTACCATGGCAGTGCCAGGAATGCTTGATATTGCGAGCGATGTTCTTTCAATGCTTGTTGGGCATAGCTAAGGTCTTGCTTGAGTTCACCAGTTTCTTTGGCGTTGACTTCAAGTAAAAGCATAGAGCGTTGCATCTCTTGCATCAAGCGCAAATCGTCAAGGTGCATGCGCCGTTGCTCTGCCAATTCCTTTTGAGTATTGGCTAGCTCTCGCAGTAGCTTCTCGACTTCATCGGAGCGATCAATGACGATTGTGGCATGTTCAATATCGGCGTCGATTATGCCGGCTAGTTCGTTGTTGCTCCGGGTGGCGCGGTTGCGCCGAGGTTCATTGACGGGGCCCACTGCTAGACCGAAAGAAGCTAACTCTTTTTGGGCCATCTTGCCTGCCGATTGAAGAAACTTTTCAAGTGAGAAAGGTTCGTTTGGGGAAGAAGGCGCTGCCACGGCGGGGTTTGGTGTAGGTGCCATCTTTCTCTCTTGCGATTTGGTAGCCGTATTTTCTGCAAGCTTTTCCGATTGCTGATCTCGGGTTGTTTCAGCCATGCCACTTAATGGGCTGGCTTCCACGTCTTCTATGTGATTTTCACCAGGCTCTTCTCTCTGATGATGATTTTGGTTTTCGGCACGAGCTTCACGCCTATTGGTCTCACGACGACTATGTTTGATTCTGAACCCGGGAGGGGGAATAATGCGCCATTCTTCCACGCCATCTATGCGTACGCGGCGAGCGGCCCAGCCCTCGGGAAGGTGATTACCCCAACGACCCAGTATTGAGCGCTCAACACCTCTAGTTGATCTTCCTAACATACTGGCGGCTTGATCAACCGTGAGCCAAGGTCGAGGCACTTCGTAAGACCAGCTGTCTGCGTAATTGTCGACAATTTCGTCGCCATAATCGTCGTCGTTGCTATCACGGCTACTTTTTTCTTCATCATCAGCCTTGGCGGCACTGCTGTCATTAACTTGAAGGTCGACCTTGACCTCAGCAGCGACATCTTTGTCTAGACTTACTAGGTCGTCAATATCTACGACTAGTTCGTGATCTTCGGTGATTTGTCCGATTGAACCCAGACTGGTTGTTGTTGCTGTTTCTTTCATGAGCGTCAGCCTTTGATTCTGCAAGACCAGTACTTATTCTACTGTTCTCAAGAGGCGCTGTCTCGTTTCTCGCCCCCAATTTAGGGTTGATTTCTTTTAAGCCCAGCTTTTTACCGGCTTTTATAACTCTTGCGCCTGACCCTGTAAGCCGAGAGGGAGAGAATTTAATTCCCTCCCTCTCGCAATATCACTTATTTTTTCTGAAGTTAAGCTTGCTAAAACTGTCTTATTTCAGA
>LNEX01000420.1 GCA_001464165.1 bacterium Ga0077546 | reverse complement strand
TCACTTTCGCTCCCGCTCAATCGCGGGCATCATTCAATGTTTCTCTCACTGGAAAAACCGAACCGCGACAAGGGCGTGAGCATTCTTGCTCGCAATCTCTCCGACAAAGAGAATTATGCCCCGCACCAAATGGAGGTCGAATTCGATAGCGAAAGATTTCGAGCAGATATGGCGATCGCGCTTGCCAACGAGTCGCTGGGCGAGAACAGTCTGGAAAAAGCTTTTAGTTCTCTCTTCCATCAGTTCAACTGGACTGGCACCACTGGTTGGGAGTACTGGAGCAAAGACAACCTGCTGATGCTCAAGCATGCGCTGCTCGTCGCCGAGGCACTGGCAGTTCCACTGTATGTTCACATCAGCGCGCTGCCAGCTCTCATGAAGGGTATGGAAGCTGGTCTTCAGTTCGACTACCGTGTTGCCAAAAAGGAGGATGCAGAACGAGCCAAGGACCGTGAATTCGCTTACACCCTCGAAGAAATTGAGCAAGGACGATATTACGTTCTGACCAACGTGGTCTTTACCGAAGATATGCCGGCCGTGCCTCAACTGCCTGTCTTCTAGCTCTAAACAAAAACCATTTCGCCCGGCTATGCCGGTAATCTCATGAACGGAACTGCGTTGCTCTCGGATCAAACCGCGGCACTTGTAGCTCAATATGAGAAGGGATTGTCAATCATCGAGAAACTTCCCGATACAGCGCAAGTGATGGCGTTGTATGTGGCCAAGATGACAACCAAGGTTATAACAGCCGTTCAAAATCAGCTCACCGACGAGGCTGTTGTAACTCTGCATCAAGGCAAGATTGTGCCGATTGCCTTCAACTCCGAGACACCCATCACAGCCGAAGCACTACAACACGCAAGAGAAGGACTGAACAGTAAAGGTTATTTTCTTCTGGTGTGCGAAGTCTCGCGAAATCATTACAAGTTGCTTGTCGGCAAGCACAGAGCAATGAGCAAGCGTCAATCGCGCTTACTCTGGGCCGCACCATCCACGGTGAGCTTTATCATTGGGCTAACCTGGGAGAAAGCCTTGCGGAAGCTAAGCGGAATCTTCCCCAAGGACGATGTGAGAAATGCGCAAATCGATGCCGAAAGTGCGTGGATTGAAGAAGCAATTCAAAGGCAAAAAGTAAAAGAACAGAAACGAGCTGCAGAAAACCCTGCGGCAATGGACGACAAAACTTGGGAAATTCAAAATCATTTACGATATCGAGAAGCAGAAGCTATCATACGTGCGCGCAGACGTGCGCGCGAGTACGGAGAGCGCCGCATAGACTCCCTTCCTAAGGGTGAGACGGGTTACATTATCCCCTGGGCACTCCAGAGCAATGAAGATGGAAGTTACTGGCTTGACCCGAAAAGGAAGTGCGTGAACAGAGCGATGGGCACTTCCGAAATGGAGGTAAAGTGGACGAGAAAAGGGCCTATGGTTCTTCTGCCAAAAGACTTCAACTACCAGAGGACTATCAAACAGAGCAATTACGAGTGTTTCGCGGGCAATAAAGCCAATTTCAAATGGGTGCTCGTGAACTCTAAGCCGCAATAACTGTTCAATTAAATCCATTATCCACATCACCAATGACACAAGACTATGTGATCAAAATGTGCAATGGCCAAGGCCATGTCGAGTGGTACTTGAGCCTGGGCGTGAGAACACAAGCGCTTTCCGCCGACGAAGCGCGCCGCTTCCCCAGCAAGGAAGCAGCCGAGGCTAGAGCTGAGGAAATCACGCAGGAGAGCATGCTCTCGTGCTTCTCCACCGCCTTCTTCATCGACGGCCGCTGGTTCATCGAGACCACGGTCGAGCCGCTCTCCTGACCACGCCAGCTTGATGGCTTACTTTTCGCACCCGCCGCAGGCGGCTGACACCATGACTGATTCTAACGACACCAACATGAACACAACACAAAACACAGAGGCAGTGAAGATGCTCGAAGCGCTTCTCGCCAAGGGCGCTCTGGCTTCTCAGTACCCGGCATACATCGGGGAAATTCGCCGCGGCAAAGACAATTTCTATACCCGCCTGCTTGCGGAGGAGGGCAAGGACGCCGCCGAAGCCGCGCTCACTGAATGGAACCGCCGCAGTCGCGTGGGCGACTACGCCTCGACCATCGAGTTGGTGGCACGTGGCATATTGGCTCTCGCTCAGGTCGACAGCGAAGGCACACATACCAAGGTCGTCGAGGTCACAGAGCAAGACAATTTCCCGCGCTGCTGGAAAATTCATGGACCCTCGAAAATGGTTGTGGTGTTCAATCGCCAAGCACCCGGCTGCGGCTGCAATCAACCTGAAGGCTCGGACGATTGGGGCCTCAACGGAAGGCTTGGACTCAAAGCCGTTACTCTGCATGCGGGACAAGATTATCGTGGAGTCAATGTGGCGCAGCTCGGACTTGTTCTTCCACAGCGTACTTTCGAAAACATCAGCAAAGACGGATTCACCGTCGCGACCATCAATCTTGACGGGCGCACCGATGGTCACACGCACTCCCCGTATAGATTCTACCGCGACGGGTACCTCATGAACTCGCTCGGAATAACCGGGATGGACAGGGCCATCATGAGATTCCGCGCCGGCCATGGGCTCGACGATGCTGTCGGCTTCCCCGGCGCAACCGACTATCTGGCGAACGCTCTGCCCAACTTGGGCAAGTACTTTGCCGAGTTGGCCACCATGCTGACTAGCGGCCACGGAGACTCCCATGCAAATTACTGAAGGCCAACCCATCATCCGTCGCAACAACAAAATGTTTATGTCGTTAAGATGTCGAATGCTCGACTCGGCAAGCTATCGTCGAAAAGTCGACTTGAACGCAAACGAATATACGGAAATGAGAGACCGAGTTCAGCTGTCGGCCTTTCTCAATGCCTTTCTGTTTACAAAGGCAGAAAGACTAGAGCGCGAGCAAACTCGCGTACTTGGACTCATCGGAGATAAGCCCGTAACACTTACACGACTGTGCGAAGAATATCTCAAAATCTATGGCTTCGCCACGGGTTCCTACTTCTTTAGCCAGCGCGCCCGCACATACCTGCCTGACATTTGCGACACTCTTGAGTCACTGGTTGAGAGTTCAAAGCTTTTCAGCCAAGAGTTTGAAGTTGGGGAGCCAATCCAATTGACTGGTCCGGAATCGTGCTATCGCTTTGAGACCAGATACTCAGTCAAAAAATTCGGCAGCAGTTGCTAGGTGGAATCTCAAGAACAAACCCTTCACACCCGCCACCGGCGGCTGACACCATGACTGATTCTAACGACACCAAGATGATCGCAACACAAAACGCAGAGGCAGTGAAGATGCTCGAAGCGCTTCTCGCCAAGGGCGCTCTGGCTTCGCAGCACGAGGCATCCATCGAGGAAATTCGCAACGGCAAAGACAATTTCTATACCCGCCTGCTTGCTAAGGAGGGCAAAGACGCGGCCGAAGCCGAGCTCGACGAACTGAACCGCCGCAAGCGCTGGAGCGACTTCGCCTCGACCATCGAGTTGGTGGCACGTGGCATGCTGGCTATCGCAGAGATCGATAGCAAAAGCGAATACACCAAGGTCGTCGAGGCCCCCGCGCTATACAAATTCCCGCACTGCGACACAATCTGGGAACCCACCAAGATGATTGTGGTCTACAATCCCGAGGCACCAGGCTGCTGCAGTCAACCTGAGGGCTCCGACAATTGGGGCCGCCACGGACGGCTCGGACTCAAGGCCGTGACTCTGCATGCGGGACAAGATTACCGTGGAGTCGATGTGGCTCAGCTCGGACTTGTTCTTCCACAGCGTACTTTCGAGAACATCAGCAAAGACGGATTCACCGTCGCGACCATCAGTCTTGAAGGGCGCACCGCTGGTCACACCTACGCCCCGCACTTCGTCACCGACGGGTACCTAGACCACTCGCTCGGAATGATTGGTATGGACAGGGCCGTCAATAGATTTTCCTCCGGCGGTGGGCACTTCGACGATGCCATCGGCTTCCCTGGTGCGACCGACTATCTGGCGAACAATCTGCCCCACTTGGGCAAGTACTTTGCCGAGTTGGCCACCATGCTGCCTAGCGACGACGAGCACTAAATCTCTCATTTCAACGCCCTCTAACCCAAGTTCTAATCCCATGGAAATCAAAACCGATTCCTACCGTGCTTCTCTCCCGACTTCTCTGAGGTGCTTACCATACTGGCCTGTGAAGCCACGTGGGAAGAATGTCAACTGGATGATCCAGAGGAGCCTTCCGCGCGATTGGGAGCTCTACAAGATTGTTGTGGAAAGTCGGTGCTTCGCCGCCGCTCGGGCCAAGTGCGAAGAAATGATAGAAAGTCTCTCGACCGAAATTCGAGAAGGTACAGATCGTTCTTTGCGCACGTCGGGAATACTCCGCGAAATGTCGGAAGACTTCAATAAGACTCTCAGAAAAATTCAGGGTGGTCTCTACCGCTCGCTAAGCGACATCAACAAGGGCACCTTCCGCCCGCCTCACGTTCGTTACTGGCACGTTGATGAAAACGGCCAAGAGATTGAAGGCTCTCTCGTCGAACTTCCCTGGCAAGAGTGGGTCGGGCTCTATCCGCCGTGCACCGACGCAATCACCGCGACCGAGGCAAGCTGAAGACAACGCCGCACACCGGCGGCATTTGCGCGTCGGTGACTGATTCAAAATGCAAACCACTCTGGCAATCCAGTCAGAGTGAACCACCAAACGGAGGCACCACAAATGTCGAAATCAGAAATCAGCGGCCCATTCGCGTGTTTCACAATCGAGAATGGAGAAACAGAAGTAGGGTTTGAACTTTCGGGAACACCAGGCAATAAAAAGATCTGCCTGTTTAACGGAACCGTTCCCGTTGACGAGACTATATCGTCCATACCCGAGGGTGATCGGCGGCCCGAATGGAACTACCGTGAGCGGCTCACATGGGCCTATGTGTTGAGCAGTGGCGAGGAACTGAAACTATTGCCATGTAAGCCCCCTCAAGCGGGGCCTAGGCATGCTTTTCAGACGCTTGTGAAGGTCGTTGCACATGATAAGAATTGTTGTCCGCTCTTTGACTACAACAGCCAACCGATCAGCCCAAAAATTCTTCAAGCTTACTCGGTCTACCAGTATGCAGAAAGCATGGACAGTGGGTTTATACTGCTAGCGACTTTGGGTTATCCCGATGTCATTACTGTGTATACAGGCCAGCAGACAGAAGCTTGCCGCAACAGCCAGACATTTAAGCGGGGTTGGTCTGTTTCTGCAGACGATCTGTTTGATATCCCGATCAGCTAGAGCTTAACACCCTCAGCGGAGGCGACTTCTCACCAACTCTTCTACTGCTGGAAGCTCCGGATTCTCTGGAGCTTCCAT
>LNEX01000419.1 GCA_001464165.1 bacterium Ga0077546 | reverse complement strand
TTCTTACCTGGCTACCTACTAAAGTTGTGAAACTTTGCTGTTTGCAGTATAAAATTCGAACCAAAAGGTGCTGCCCTTTCCTAAGGCACTATCTACTCCGATCTGCCCACCATGTAGTTCTACAAGCGACCTGCTGATTGACAAACCAAGACCAGTTCCACCTGCTCTTCGGCTATCAGATGAATCTAATTGCTGAAAAACTTTGAACAACTTATCTAACTGATCTGGAGCGATACCTTCTCCTTGATCGGTCACTGAAAAACGCACTGTATCAAGGCCTCGAAGTTCGGCGCTGACAGTAACGCTGCTGTCCGGCGGGGAGAATTTTATGGCATTGTCCACTAGATTAGTGAGAACCTGAAGAGTTCTGTCTACATCAACTGAAAGTTCTGCATTGGTCGTTACTTCCTTCTTCAGATTTACTTTGGCCGTTGCTGAAAGTGGCTTAACCGTGGCTATGACGTTGTCTATCAATTGCTCTGGACTAATTTTGCTAGTGTTTAGCTTGAATTTTCCAGATTCGATTTTCTTCCAATCCAAAATGTCTGAAATCAATCGGATCAAGCGCTCTGAATTTTCAAGAGCAATGCTGACCATCCGCATCACCTGTGCGTTTACCTTGCCGGCTGAGCCATCGGCAATGACACTGAGTGCGCCGTTGATCGAAGTCAGAGGGGTGCGCAACTCATGTGAAATAACAGAGTAAAACTCTGAAACTCGCTTTTCAGCTTCTTTCCGGGCTGAAATGTCGTTCTGGATTCCGACGAAATTTATCAGCGTGCCACGCTCGTCATGCACAGGAGACACAGTTAACTCATTCCAGAAAATTGAGCCGTCGCGACGATAGTTGCGGAGTGTAGTCGTAATTGGCTGCTCTGTTCGAATTGCCTCTCTGATATTCTCGATGGCAATTTGGTCACGGTCGTCGCGTTGTAGAAAACGGCAGTTACGACCGATTACCTGATGCCTCTGGTAGGCGGTCATCTCTAAAAAGGCCTCGTTGACGTAAACAATCGGATTGTCTGGTAATCGTGGATTAGTTATGCAGATTCCGTTGCGCACCGATTCCACTGCGCGTTTAAAAAGTAGTAGTTGCTCATTTCTGTCGGCGCAGTTGCTGTCCACGGGTTCCCTATCTTTTCTTAAATGTGGCCTGCTAAGGTCTTCTCTGCCTTCGCTGCCTACGTCATACCTGTACTATGCCTCCGCCTTCCTAAGCTACGGTGCCAGCTGTGGCCTTCAGTTCATGATTCAAAGCTTTTTCGAGGTTTGCATAATCGAACTTGAATCCTGCAGCCTCAAGCTTGGCTGGCAGTACCAGGCTTCCTTCAAGCAGCATTTCTTGAGCCATCTCACCCAAAATCAACTTCAGGCCGAAGGCTGGCGCTGGCAGAATAGCTGGTCTGCTCAGCACCTTGGCCATTGCGCTTGTAAATTCTGCATTAGTGGCTGGGTTAGGTGATGTCATATTGACTACACCTTCAACGTTGTTCTCTAACAAAAATTCAAAGGCTTTGACCAAGTCGTTGATTTCTATCCAACTCATGTATTGACGACCGCTGCCGAGTACTCCACCTGCTCCAAGTTGGAAGGGTAAGAGCATTTTGTTAAGGGCCCCACCTTCTTTGCTGAGAACCACTCCAAGTCTAGCTATGACGAGTCTCAGACCATCTCTCTTTGCTGCCTTGGTTGCTTCTTCCCATTGCTTGCAGGTGCTCGCCAGAAATCCGATTCCGTGAGAGCTCTCTTCAGTAATTTTCTCATTGCCGCGGTTGCCGTAGATGCCGATGGCAGAGGCGTTGATAAATACTTTCTTCCCGCTGGTCTTGCCTATAGCATTGGCTAGAAAAGAGGTTGTAGTGACTCGGCTATCAACAATCAACTTCTTCTGTTCGTCCGACCATCTTTTGCCAGCAATGTTCTCACCAGCCAAGTTTATTACAGCATCATATTCTTGCAAGAATTCAGGCGTGACACCTATGAAGACGTTGTCGGCTCCCCCGCCACGCTTCAGAGCTGTGACTTGATGACCTTTAGCGGTTAAGCTATTGGTCAGAGCCTTACCCACCATTCCACTGGCTCCAGCTATTGCAATTTTCATAATATCTCTCGCTTGATGGCATTCACACTCTTAATTTACCCTTAGCCTGTGAATATGTAGTGAACGGCCGAAAGGCCATTACTGCTATTATCTTATTTATATGGCAAAAATCTTAGTAGTAGAAGATGATTCGGCCTTAGCCGAAGTGACCAAGTTTGGCCTTGAAAGTCAGGGACATATGGTCCAAATCGCCTCTAATGGCGATGATGCTCTCTTGAACCTGCGTGTGAACAAGTACGATTTGGTCATTCTCGATTGGATGATGCCAGACTTGACTGGCATTGAGGTATTGATTGCCTACCGCAAGGCTGGCGGGAAGATTCCAGTTCTAATGTTGACAGCCAAGACCCGTTTAGAAGACAAAGAACAGGGTCTCGATGCTGGCGCCGATGATTATCTGACCAAGCCCTTTGAGCATCGAGAGTTGCAGGCCAGGGTGAGGGCCCTTCTTCGCCGACCAAGTTCGCTCGCCAGCACGGTGTTGGCCGTGAGCAACATAACCCTTGACCCCGCCACATGCATTGTTACCCTCGACGGGGCTGAAGTCAAACTCCGGCCAAAGGTATACAGCCTTTTAGAGTTCTTGATGCGCCATCAAAATCAAGTGTTTTCGGCAGAAGCAATTTTAGAGAGAGTTTGGCTAGATGACGCAATGGTTTCTACCGACACCGTGCGCGCTCACTTTAAGCTCTTGCGCCGAAGTTTAGGTATCTCTGAAGGCACTCTGATCAAGACAGTGCGCAATCGCGGCTACATGCTCGTGGCCGATCAACCCGTGGGTGCTTCATTAACTTCTTAGTTGTCTTTTGACGGCATCAGGGAATAAATCTGTTTCAATACTCGTTAAGTTGGAAGAGAATTGGTCTCTTAATAGTTAGATGAGAGTTTTCTGGTCGCGAGCTTTGGCTTAGCTAAGGGGTGTTAGATGGCAGTTCTAAATTCTTTCAATGTCAGCCTCACTCAATTGTCTACATCTTCTCAATTAGGTAGATTGTCTCGATTGGCTCTAAAGTCGGCAGCGACATTGACCGTTGCCTATTGTTTGGTCAGTTTTATAGACGTTTCTCTCGGGCAAAATTCAGCAATGGCTGATAACTCCCCCGCTTTGACGAAGAGCGTTTCCGGTAAGTACGATGCTCGAGTAGTGATGATATATGACCATGAGTGCGCTGTCTGGTGCGGTCAAGTTAAGCCAATTCTGTCTGAACTGCAAAATGAGTACAAGTCACGTGTGCAGTTTGTTGAACTTGATACATCAAACGATCAGATGGCGAGTAGCAAGAATACTGCTAAGTCGATAGGTGTTTCTAAATTTCTCAACGAAAATGCTGATTATGCCCCAGTGATTGGTGTTTTTTCTGCCAAAGGTAAACTGCTTAAGGAGCTAGTTGGGCCAAAAAAGAAAGAAATATACACTGACGCAATTAGCAAGGCACTTTCACCTTAATAAATGTCAATTGTCCAGCCCAATGACTATCTCAATGAGCGCCTAGTTGGCTACGCCACGATAGTTGCACTTTTCCTGGCGGTAGCAACTTTCCTGCTAGGTGGCGTAGTCACTTATGGTTGGGTGGCAGACGATAGCCTTTTTAAACACATGTTTCTCAATGGGCCTGTTGTCTGGTCTAGCGTTGGTATCAGTACTCTTTTTCTTGGCACTGCAATTTGTCTTCTTTTGGTGGCCCAAGAACCAGCACTGTCAAGGTCAGTTAGCTTTGGTCTTCAGATTACGGCGACATTGCTGTGTTCGATTGTATTTTTGGCCGGATTAAGTACTTCAATTGAAACTCTAGCTGGTTTAGATTTGAGCTTGAACCATATCTGGTATCGCGCCAATGAAGATTCTTCTGGTCTATCATTTCCTGGCCCTATGACACCAGATGTGTCGATTGCCTTTATGGCCCTGACTTCGGCCGTGGCAATTCAAACTTGGTTTTCCAGTAAACGTACTGAATTGGCTCAGTGGCTCTGCGTTGTAGCTTTGATGATAACTTCGCTGCCATTAATCGGTGCCGTAAGTGGTGCAGAATCACTATGCACATTCTTTGGTTGCCTACGCATGTCCGAAGGTATCTCCTTTCTCTTTATTGTCATGAGTTGTGCCTGTTTTCTAATCAAATCTGATTTAGGCTTGGCCGGCTTTCTCTGTTCTAATACCGCATCAGCTCTTGTTGCCAGGCGTGCCACCCTACTCGTCGTCTTCTTGCCGATCTTGTTTGGCTTGCGCTTTGCTCTAGTGCATTACAAAGTCGTCGACAATGCTTTGGGTTGGGCTATATTTGCTCTCGGTGCAATTGCACTTGCGGTAGCGTTGGTAATTACTGGTGTCAAATCAGCTGAGCAATTGATGGCATCAGCTGCCGGTTTGTCCCCATCGCCTTTCTTCAGTCAAACCGGTTCGATGGTTCTGGGGCAACCGGATAATCTTGAGTTTTCCATAAATATCGGCCCTGGCATCATTCAGGATCAGATTGAGCGTGCTTCAAGTCATGTGCGAAAGGTTTGCTTGGCTTGTGAAGAAGAAATAGCCAATGAAGCAGAGGTATGCCCATTCTGTGACTCAGTTTTGACTCGTTTGATTAACAAGTCACTTGTTGGTCAAATTTTTGCTGACAAGTATGAGGTAATGTGGCAACTTGGCGATGGTGGCATGGCTAGTGTCTACTTGGCGAAGCATTTGTATCTTCAACAAGAGTTGGCCGTGAAGGTTTTACATGCTGCTGTTTCTAGCAACATTCATGATGTGAAGCGCTTTCAGCAAGAAGCGAAGGCGCTGGGTACGCTGAATCATCCTAATATTGTCGCTGTGAGAGACTTTGGATTCACCGCCAGTGGTGAAGCTTTTCTGGCGATGGAATATGTCAAAGGCTTCTCTCTAAGTGATTTAATTGAGAAAAGCAAGGGACTGACTGTGCAAGATACTGCTGCAATCATGCTGCAGGTATGCGAAGCACTATTGCACGCTCATGGTGAGGGAATTGTACACCGTGACCTGAAGCCCTCGAACATTATGTGCAGCCCTAGCCAGAACGGCAAAATGGACGTCAAAGTTGTTGACTTTGGTTTGGCCAAAATAACCGGTCGCGATGATGTAGATATCATTGAGTTGACGCGGACAGGTGAGTGCCACGGCAGTCCGCCCTATATGAGCCCCGAACAATGTAAGGCCGAGCCTGTAGACTTTCGCTCTGATATTTATTCACTTGGTTGCATCTTGTATGAGTGTCTAGCTGGCAAGTCGCCGTTCATTGCTGCTAGCGTTTATGAAACCCTGACAATGCATGTCTCGAGCCCTGCGCCTGAGTTTTCGTCGGCTCTTGTTGTACCTTTGGAATATCGAAACATGGTGATGAAAGCCCTTGCAAAGAAGCCATCTGGCAGGCAAAATTCGGTGGATGAGATTAAGCAGGTGTTGCTCAAACTTTCATAGGGAAAATGATTCAAGCGGAGCGAGTCAGTCTGAGTGATAGTATCATTGGTGGTTGTAGTGCCTCTGGTCGAGTTTTCTGAAGGAACTTCTATGATCTTCAATCGATTTGCTAGCTTGGTTTTGAGTGGTGCCATTGTTTTATCTCTCGCTGTTTCGATCGGAGCTGCGTGGTGCGGGGAATTGGCTACGCAAGAGCAGAACTTGGCCTTGTTGAAGGCTATTGAGGCGGATTTAGCGAAGAAGCCGGATAACACTTTACTTCAATTGCAGCATGCTGAAATGCTGGGACTATTGAAACGATATGAAGAGCAGGTTGCTGAGGCTAATAAGTTACTAAAGAAGAATCCGAATCTGAGGGACGCTTACTTAATTCGCTCTGATGGTGAGGCAAATCAGAAACAGTATGCTGCTCCAACACCTAAGCTATTGCTGTCTAAGGCTAGGTACTTGAGAAACGAGAAGAGATATGCTGAGGCAATAGAGACTGTTAATCGCATAATTGAAGTTGAGCCTTCTAACGTTGATGCCTACAAGTGCCGCTCAGCTTGCTATTTCCGTCTTAATGGTCCCTGTGAGCAAGCCTTGAGAGATATGGAGAAGGTTGTTAGTCTCAATCCATCGGACGCTCCTGCTAAGTCACTGGTGGCAGATTTGAAGCGTGAAATTGGATTGAAAGCTTCAACAGCAGCAAGTCATGTCAAGTAAAAGGGGTAGTTAGCGGTCCTGTCTAAAGTGGCAGAATAATGATACTGGGTGTTTCTACTTTGGATGGTAACACTGATGGTTGACCAAGTGGATAATCAAGCTCCTAAGTCTGAGGAAGAGAGGGCTACGACCGTAGCTTCAAACCGTTCTGTTGAAGCGCGACACTACACTATTGAATGCTGGAGTTAGAACTGACAAAGCCGCGACCCCCACAAAACTCCCCGCCGATGGCATAAAGCCGGAACCAGACGCTGCGGCCAAAGGCCTTCAGAAGGTCGTGCCAGACAACGCAGGTATTGCTCCACGAGAAACCCAGGCGGCTCGAGACACCGTCACGCCAGCGAGTCACCCTGGTGACAAGGCTTCAGCTTCAGCAGCTAACCCCGGAGCAAATCCAAGAGTTAATCCCGAAGTCGCGCCGAAAGTCGGTGAACAGCAGAGAGCCTCAACCGAGGGCGTCATGCCCAGAGTTCAGAACTCTGTCGAGAACCCTACCGGTCAGCGACCTGCCGATGTTGTACCTGCCCAACCTTTGCCTAACAGCGTTAAGGCTGTGGAAAGAGCACCGGACAAAGTGGGCCCTATTCCGTCGGAGCAACAATCCGACAGAGCACTTCTTCCCGGCTTGGCAATCGTCGGCCCAGAAGGTAAAGCCCAGCAAGGAAGCGCCGCGACTGTTGGCACATCCGATGGCAAAGGGTACGACCCAGTTGTGGCTAAGCCCCAAGAAGCAGCGACCGCGAAGGCCACGGATCCAGCTTTTGTTAAACCAGAAGCACCCGTTGCAAAGTTCAATGATACAGGTCTGAGAGGGTCTGAGCTTGGCACTGGAGCGTTGACAGGCAAAGTACAAGCTGGTCCAGACCAGACTAGAGGCGACGATGCTGTCCGACATCCAGCGGCCAAGAATGCTGATGTTAACGCTCGGCAAGCAAATGGGGAATCCGTTCTCAAGAGTCTCTCTGCAGCTTATGGCACAAGGTCGGGCATAGACCACACAATCCAAGGAATTATCGCTAAGGGTGCTGATGGAAAGCCTGTTGACGGCAAGGCTGACGGCATTCGGAGCAGCCCTGTGTCGTTGAATGATGGCCGGATATCCGATGGGAAGGTTGCTGACGGCACGGTTGGTGGAGATCGTGGACAAACTCGACTTCCTGATGGCCAAATACCTGAGGGCAAGATTGGTGATGGTAAATCACCTGGCGTTCGACCAGGCGAAGTCAAATTGGGTGACGGCAAAATTGGTGATGGTTCAACTGCCGGAGCAAAACCTGGAGATAGGCTTCCTGACGGAAAGGTGGGTGGGAAAACCGGCGGCGAAGGTGGCTCTTCTGGTCCATCAGCTTTCATTCAGTTTATCGAGAGTCAGGCCGGTATTCGTGGTTTTGGGTTGCCCGCTAAATCTGAAGGCAGTAAGCCTGAGGCTAAGACTGACGGCAGACGTGACGGTAAGTCCGATAGCAAGACCGACGGTAGGAATGACAGCAAAGCCGAAGGAAACAAGCCCAGCGCTTCAAACGCTGATGGCAAGGTTCTCGTAACCGGAGATGTTAAAGGCGATACTAAGGGCGGTGCCAGCATTCCCGGCGGTAGATCCAATGCCATAGATGGCTTCTTAGGTCTAGTTGAGACGGTCAAAGATAATATCAAAGGCTCACTTAAGAACTTGGGAGATCGGACTCAACCCTCTGTGCCGCTCAAAGAAGGTGAGTTGGCGGCTGTGGCGATGCGGGGCAGAATGCCGCCTTTGCGTGATGACATTACTAGCGAGCAGATACTTGCAGTCTTGATACCTAAGGGTCTCGTTGGCTGGAGCATTGTTCGGGCACCTGGAATTAAACCAAGTGACTCACCTCTTCCAGGGTCACAGACTAAGATTGATGGCGGCAAGCTTATCGATGGCAAGCCTGTTGATTCAAAACAGCTCGATACAAAACAGCCTGAGCCCAAACCATTTGATATCAACAATCCAGATGTAAAATCACGTCCGTTTGTTCAATTGCATGGTGTCGATAGCAACTACACTGGCGCGGGTGTTCGGCGCACGGAGCCAGCCGCGCCAGTCAAAGTTGAGCAAGTAAAGCTTGATCCGCCCAAAGTCGAGCCAGTTAAACCAGAGCAATCAAAACCAGATCAGTCCAAGCCAATTCCAGTCAAAGCCGAGCCGCTCACTGACATAAAAGTGGCCGCCGCGCCAGCTGCTGCTACTCCATATCTAGATGATTCTACTACCAACCCGGCCAACCAGATTGCTGATCAAAGTGCTACCAGGCAAACAAACCCAACTGAGCCAAAAAGTAGGCGGCAATTAATTGAAGAGCAAGAGCACACGTTGCCTTCTGCTAGCGAAGCAGATAGCGCACCTACTAAAGAAAGCGACAAACGTTTGCGCTATGTCAATTCTGCTCTTGATGCTCAAGAAGCCACTTGGAATAGTGAAGAGGAAGCTGCTAACAACGACCTCGAATTACAAGCACCATTGGGGCGTTACACCTATATTGTGCGGGCTGGTGACACTATTGAATCTGTTGCTGTTGTCGAGTTAAACGATCTTTCTTTGGCACCATTGCTTTTCAAAAAGAACAAAAAGTATGTTCTGCCCGAGGAAGAATATGGTCGGCATCCGCTTGTAACAGGGGTTGTAATTGATCTGCCGACACCAGCTGAAATAAAGGCTTTTAGACAGTTCTAGTGCTTCTATCGTTCTAGTGCTTCTTCATGTTAGCCTTTTTTGCCTTGGTTTTATTTTTCACTTTTAAGATTGCATTTTCTTTGAGTCCCTTTATGCATTCTGGGCTTATATCTCCGTTTGGGTTTGGATATTTCTTTGCCAAAGCTAATGCCAGTTGATATTCGCGATCAGACTCTTCGTATTGATATTGCTGCGAATGGCACTGGCCTAAAGTGCAGTGTAGCTGCGGCCAAGCCCAAGATAGAAATGGATATTTTTCTGTTTGAGTTAGTAGGTCTTTTGTGGTTTGTTCTGCTTTTACCCAATCATTATTGTTCATATAGATTCTTGCCAGTAAGCCCTGATCTTGCACCAGGCGATAGAGTTTGTCTGGTGGACAATTTTTCTCTAATTCAATACCTTGCTTAAGGAAACGCTCTGCGGCGGCTGAGTCCCCGTGGTTGAGCATGTACAGGGCTATTTGACGATACGATTGATTGACATTGGGATGATGAGGATCCACCGCTAGTCGCAAGGCCAGGGCATGAAATAGGCATTCTTTTGCAGCAGGCAATTTTCTCGATTGTGCAGTATAACTCTCAGATAAATCGTCGAGATCAACCATCAGCTCTGGGTCATTCTTGAACTGTGCTGGGGTCATTTTTAGCAGCTGTAAATATAGTGATTCAGCTTCGGTGATAGAGCCTTTGTTCACGAGTAAACGAGCGATGCGTGCTTTGCTTCTTGCTGCCCACGTCGTCTCGTTCTTCTTTGTGGCGCTCTCTATGATCTTTTGATAGCTTGCTACTGCTTCACGGTATTGGCCGTGAGTTTCTGCTGATGTCGCCTCAGCGAAGGCATCGGCTAGAGCCGCCGACTGTGCAGGAGCGCCCACTAGCAAAAGGACGCACAACAAAATAATGACACGCAGTTTTTGCATGGCAGCCTAAGTTAACGCTTGGTAGTAGACCTTAGACTCCTGAACTTACGTTCTCAGATTTTTATACCCAGAAATTTTTCAAAGCGTCTTATAAATTAACAACTCCCTATTAATTTTTTCAGTTCTGCTAATCGTGGCAATGAGGGTACTGCGCCGGCCTTTGTACATGCCAGAGAGCCCGCAGCACAACCGTATCTTGCCGCTTCTGCTAGGCTGTCGCCCTTGGCTAGTCTCATGGCGAGGGCGCCGCAGAATGCATCGCCGGCAGCAGTTGAGTCGACTACTGAAACTTTGAAGGCTTCAACCGTTTTCGGCTGGTCTGGCTGAGAGGCTTCTAGAATTAGGGCGCCGCGTTCTCCCAAGGTCAAAATTACTCCCTTGGGGCCGAGTTCAAGTAGCTTGCGGGCGCATTGATGTGCGAGGTCTGGTGTGGTTGGATCTATACCAGTAATTAGATGAGCCTCGGTTTCATTGGGCACAATTACGTCTATATTTCGCAGAAGCTCTGCTGATAAACCGTCTTCGGGAGCGGGAGCTGGGTTGAGGATGACCTTTAGACCTTTTGCTCTTGCTACTTTTGCCGCTTCTAAGACTGTTTCGGCTGGGACTTCAAGCTGGAGCAAAAGTACTTTGGCCCGAGATAGCAAATTGCTTTTGGAGATGACGTAGTCTGCTGTCAGTGAGTTGTTGGCATTCGGAACAATGACAATGCTATTTTCCCCAGAGGGTCCAACCCATATGTTGGCTATGCCGGTGGTTTGCTCTGGGTCTTTGGTCATGCCTTGAATGTTGACGCCATTCTCTTTCAATGTGTCGACTAAAACTTGACCATATGCATCATTGCCGACTTTACCAATCATGGCTACCGAAGCGCCTGAGCGTGCCGCTGCTAAGGCCTGATTGTTGCCTTTGCCGCCAGGAAAAGTATCGAAGGTTGTGCCTTTTAGAGTCTCGCCGCGGCCCGGCAGGCGGGGCACTCGAATGACGATATCCATACTGAGGCTGCCAATGACAATTACCTCGGTGCCTGCCTCTATGCCTGCATCTTTTTCTATAGCTGCGTCGGCTTCTGTGGCCACGATCTTTTCCTCATTTTGGTGCCTATTTGGCGCCGCTATTTTAGCAGAACGTACTATTATTACTGTCGCTATCTGACTCTTATTTACCTCAACCTTTCATTGCTTTTCGTCTGTCCCTTCCCTCCGTTTTTGCTTTTAAAGGAAATTTTGTGTCAAAAATTGTGCGCTTTCATCAAACAGGTGCTGCAGAGGTTCTGCAAATTGAGGATATGCCTGAAGCAGAGCCAGGCTCAGATGAAGTGCGTATTCGGGTACATGCCCTCGGGCTCAATCGAGCTGAGGTGCTGCTACGAGAGGGGCGTTACTTAGAGAAGCCGGTTTTGCCTTCGCGTATTGGCTATGAGGCTAGTGGTGTAATCGAGGCTTTGGGGGCGCAAGTAGAAGGCTTCCAAGTCGGCGATAAAGTTAGCACGGTGCCTTGTTTTTCACAGACAAAGTATGGCGTTTATGGCGAGTGGGCTATTGTGCCAGCAAGAGCGCTGGCCAAGTACCCGGATAATTTGACCGACATAGAGGCGACCTCTATTTGGATGCAGTATTTGACTGCGTATGGTGCCCTAATTGAGCTGGGCGCACTCACTAGCGGACAGACTGTTCTGATTACAGCCGCTTCTAGCTCGGTAGGTTTTGCCGCTATACAAATTGCTCGGCATCAAGGTGCAAAAGTAATTGCCACCACACGTGGTGAGTCAAAGAGAAAAGCGCTTCTTGACGCTGGCGCGCACCATGTAATTGTCACCGATAGTGGTGACCTAGTAAAGGAAGTGCTGGCGTCAAGCGCAGGAAAGGGAGCCGACATAATCTTTGATGCTATTGCAGGGCCAATGCTATTGACGTTAGCTAAAGCTGCAGCCTATGAGGCGTCGATATTTATCTATGGCGCTCTCAGTCTAGAGACAACGGCCTTTCCTCTACAGCTGGCTCTCAAGAAAGGGCTTACGGTGCGAGGCTATACGATGTTTCAAGTGACTGACGATGCCTCAAGATTTGCCCGGGGCAAAGACTATATTTATGCAGGCTTGAAGGATGGCTCATTGGTGCCGGTTATAGATAAGGTTTTCCCTTTTGAACAAATCACGTCGGCGCATCGCTATATGGAGTCGAATGAGCAGAAAGGAAAGATTGTTATTCAGGTTAGCTAAGCTTTAAGTTTCAGTTGGCCAGCGCTTTTCTAGCATGCCGTCGATGAGCGTGCTTATTTGGAACGACATCACATAGAACACTGGAATAGAGAATATGCAGAGAATT
>LNEX01000418.1 GCA_001464165.1 bacterium Ga0077546 | reverse complement strand
AAAAACTGTCAATAAAGCTAAAATAAAGGCGATGACAAAAAGTAGCGATGCTAAAAGCGATGACAGATACTTAATATGGCGCCTCGCCAAGGGGCTTGGGCAGGGCTTTCTTGCTCTGCTAGTGCTGGTGAGTATTTTGTCATTAATGGCTTGCACTAAGGTCAGGAGCCGTTTTGAGCCAGGTGTACTGCGGGTAAATCTTGGCACGGAACCACCCGGTCTTGACTGGCATACTGCTACTGACTCAACCTCTTTTGATGTTGTCTCCAATCTTATGGTCGGTCTCACTCAATACACCAATGACCTTACCTGTGCCCCATCTTGCGCCAAAACCTGGGAAGTGCTTGACGATGGCAAGCGTTATATTTTCCATTTACGAGATGATTTGCGCTGGACCGACGGAAAGCCAGTCACAGCTTATGATTTCGAGTATGCATGGAAGAGGTTATTGAATCCGACTACTGCTGCTCAGTACGCATTCTTTCTTTACGATGTTGTTAATGCTCGCGATTACAACATCGGGAAATTGAAGAATGCAGACCTTCTTGGCATCAAAGCCTTAGATTCTCTTACTTTTGAAGTGAGGCTCTCTAAACCGGCTGCCTACTTTATATATCTAACTGCGTTTTGCGTTAGCTTCCCTATGCGCAAAGATGTGGTCGAGCGCTTTGGTGATCGCTGGACTGAGCCTGCTAATCTCGTTACTAACGGGCCATTTAAGCTCAAGCACTGGCAGCATGAATACAAAATGGAATTGAGCGCTAACCCTCAATATTTTGATGGTCCGCCCAAAGTAAAGCTCGTCAAGATGTTTATGGTGCCCGAAGCTTCCACTGCCTTCGCCCTTTATGAAAATGATGAACTAGACTTCATCGACAACCGTAGTTTCTCGACACCGGACGTTGAGCGCTTTCGTTCGTCGCCGGAGTACCAGAACTACCCATTGCTGCGAGCCAATTACTTAGCGTTCAACGTCAGCAAGAAGCCCTTCACCGATCCCTTGGTGCGCAAGGCTATAGCTATGGCTATTGACCGCTCAATTTTTCCGCGCATTTTAAGGCGGGGCGAGCGGCCTGCTACTAGTTGGATACCACCAGCGCTACCAGGCTACTCACCTGATTCTGGTTTGAAATTTGACCCAGTGCAAGCCCGCGCTCTCCTGGCTCAAGCTGGCTACCCGGGTGGCAAGGGCTTTCCTAAAGCCGAATTGCTCTATCCTAATCGTGACGATGTGCGCTTGACTGTAGAAGCAACACAAGATGAATTGAAGCGCAATCTAGGTATTGATATCGAATTAGTCAATCAGGAATGGAAAGTATATTTAGCCACGGTGCGCAAAGACGCCCCGCCCATGTTTCGCAATTCTTGGGGAGCCGATTATCCAGACCCTGAGACCTTTATGAATCTATTTACTAAAGACTGCGGCAATAATGACACTAAGTGGTGGAGCCCTAAGTACGATCAGTTGATTCAGTCAGCCGAAGGGGAGTTAAACACCAAGAAAAGAGCTGATCTTTATCGTCAGGCTGATGTCATGCTCTGCCGCGAGGCCGTGCCAATTGTGCCGACTTTTTTAGCGACGCAAAATATTATGGTCAAACCCTGGGTCAAAGGAATCGCCATCAATCCGCTTGATTTACAGTTCTTCAAGGCTGTTGAAGTAGGTGGGCCGTGATAGCTTTGATTCTAAAAAGGATTCTATTAGCCATACCGGTGCTGCTGGTGGTGGCATCGCTAACTTTTGTTTTAGTGCGAATTGTACCTGGTGGGCCCTTTGATGCTGATAAAAATCTACCGCCAGAAATCATTGCCAATCTCAATGCTAAGTATCATCTCGACAAGCCCGTGCCGGAGCAATACTTCCTTTACTTAGGTCGATTAGCTCAAGGCGATCTAGGCGTTTCTTATAAATATGTCAATCGTACCGTCAATGATATTTTATCTGATGCTTTTCCTGTTTCTCTGCAACTTGGCACGATTAGCCTGAGCTTGGCCGTTTTTATAGGTGTGCCTTTGGGCGCCATAGCAGCGGTTTGCCGGGGCCGCAAAGAAGATGTAATTGCCATGTTCTTGTCGACTCTTGGTATTTCAGTGCCTGGCTTTGTTATTGGTGCCACCCTGATTTTTGTCTTTGCCATTGAGCTTAGGGCACTGCCTGTTGGCCTCTGGGAATCACCCTGGCATGTGGTGCTGCCAGCGGTGACTCTAGCCTTCTCCCCGGCTGCCTATTTAGCGCGTTTGACTCGAGCGTCAGTGCTTGAAATTGTGGAGAAAGACTGGGTGCGTACGGCCCGTTCAAAAGGCCTTTCGCAGTGGTCGACAGTGACTAAGCATATTTTGCGCAATTCGCTTATACCTGTAGTAACAGTGCTTGGTCCCCTAACCGCTATTGTTATTACAGGCTCATTCGTCGTCGAGTATATCTACGCTATTCCGGGCATGGGCCGGTTTTTCATTACGGCTGTGATGAACAGAGACTACGATTTGATTCTTGGTACAACCCTGGTTTTTGCGGTTTTGTTAATAGTGGCGAACACATTCGTTGACGTTGCCTACCAAATATTAGACCCGCGCATGCGCATAGAAGACTAAAGCAAGAATGACTAAACGAGAACACTAGATGCAAACTTTAGACAGCTCAAAGCCAATAGCAATCAAAGCTCTTGATCAAAGTGTGGTTGCTCGCTTGAAGCGCATACCAACTGCTTATTTTGCCTTCTGGGTCATTGCTGCTATTTGTTTAGTGGCGCTGCTTTCTTGGATGGGTTTTAGTCTTTGCCCCTATTCATATGACCAGACATCAACTGATTTTCTTGCTGGCCCCAGTAGTCAGCACTTAATGGGCACCGATGAACTAGGCCGTGATTTGCTCTCGCGTATAGTTTATGGCGCTAGACTTTCGATTGCTATTGGTTTGACCACTGCCGCCGTAGCATTTGGAATTGGCACCTTATACGGTGCAATTTCTGGTTATTTCGGTGGTAAAGTCGACACCCTTCTAATGCGCGGCGTTGATATAGCTTATTCACTGCCTGACTTGCTCGTAATGATATTAATTGGTGTACTGCTTGGCCGCGGTACTCTCGGTATTCTTATTGCTTTAGGTCTAGTTAGTTGGATGGGTACAGCACGATTGGTTCGCGCCCAGTTTTTGCAATTGAAAAATGAAGAGTTTATCGAAGCGGCTCGGGCTCAAGGTCAATCTGGTTTGAATATTGTTTTCAAACATCTTTTGCCGAATGCCATGGGGCCAATTATTGTTGCTCTGACTTTTACGGTGCCTTCAGCTATTCTCTCAGAGTCGACACTAAGTTTTATTGGCTTAGGTTTGTCTCCCCCTGCTTGCAGCTGGGGCACTCTGGCCTCTGACGGCTGGCGCTCTTTGCGGGCTCATCCCCATTTAATTTTCTTTCCCTCGCTTTTCATCTTTATGACTGTGCTCTCTTTCAATTTCTTGGGCGACGGCCTGCGCGACGCTCTTGATCCGCGTACAAGGTTGGGTAAGAAGGTTTAGATGCCGAGAAATCCAGCACTTATACTAAGTGCTGCCCTGATCAATATTGTCTTGCTGTTCGCTATTGGCTTAGCTTTTAGGCAGGTTGATAATGAGCGCATAGAGCAAATTCGGGACAGAGAAATTGTCGTTGAGTGCAACCAAGTTACTAGATTGTTCAAGGGGTTGAGGCAGTTTTCGTCTAAGCGCGCTAAGGCAATTGGTTAAGCGACTTTGGCTTTTGCCCTAACTCTTTTTTTTGATGTCCGCAAAAGCTGCAGGATGCTTCAGTTTTTTGAAAGAGGCAAATGTGATTGCTGTGGCTCAACACGTTTGGCCTTTCTCTAGCGGCCGTAATGACTTAGGATGGAGTTGTCAGTCAGGAGCATCTTTGCCAGTTTAACGATGGAGCTGAAATGAGCAGACCTGGAAACATTGTCGGTATGACCACCTTTGTACTTGTGAATATCGCTTTGGTGACAACGTTTGACTTCGGTCTTCAACAGCTAGAGCTAGAGATGGGGAGAGTTGCCAGAGTCGAGGCGGCCATTGTCGAAACTCGGAATTTAGTCGGTCTTTATTGCCAGGTTTGGGAGGCTATGGGCCTCCGCTGTTTCGCTAGCGACCAGAATTATCGCGCCACCGTTCTGTCAGAGTCGCTGCCGCATCCAATTACCTTGAAGGGGCTGGAAAGTTCGGTCTCTGTGGGCTCGGAGAATTTGGAAACCTTGACGGGTAGCATGTTGCAACCGCTTCAGGAGAAATTGGAGCAGATCGACGAGAAAGTTCGTGGCGTCCCTATTTGCACTTTTTGCGCTGACCATGCGCACAAACAAATCAAACAGCGTGACTTTGAACTTCTAGCGCAGTTTACTGCCTTGAAGTTGAAAGAAACCGCAGCTCAAAGCCACCAGGCCCGCGACATTGCCGCTCAGTTTGTTCGGCTTACTCTGACAATCGCTGTCCTTTTCAACGGCGCTGTGGCTCTATCGTTGGCGGTTGCTGCAATTCGACCTAGGCCGCTTTTCCCCCTAGCGCTTTTTCGCTAGAGCTAGATTAGATTAGTTAACTAACCCCTGGCTCAAGATACGAAATTCAGGCAGCAAGTGGCATTAAACCCGCCAAAATTGGCTGAGATTCTGATAAATCTGTTTCTATTAATGCTGAAGCGGGTAAAAAAATGATGGAGCATTGTCATTAATAGATAATTCTGTCTCCAGTGGGCTTTTATTTTTCCCTGCGGTTCTCTGAATATGCGTTTCCCATCTTTTCTTTTTCTAGCCGTAAGCTTCTGTGCCGCATCTGTTTTCGGCGTTTTCTCTGGGGCGCCAGCTTTTGCCGACGAAAAAGGCTGGGTCTTGACCCAAAAGTCTGAAAAGTTTGGCGACCAGTACATTTACATCAGTGGTAGCGGTCTTAAACTTGTTAGCCCGACCCGTGGCATTAACATCGTCACTTGTGCCCCTGAATGGAATGTCGCTCTCTATAACGACAAGACCAGAATGTACTACAGCACTACCTTCGACAAGTGGATGGCTGACTTAGACCGCAAAACTGCTGGCAGCGGCCAAGACATGTCAGAGCGCAATTGGGCTAAGGCTGGTTCAACCCAGGTCGCTGGCCTGCAAGCGACTAAGTACACCATGAGTGGCGGCGGACCGCCGGGGGGCAAGCGAGCTGCGATAAGGCACGCCGATTGTTGGATATCAAATGATATTGCCGTGCCTGGCCGTATTTCAAAAATGTTGGCTAAGGCTTACGGTTTGCCAGACACTCACATGTTCCCTCTGAAAGTGAGCTACGTAAATAATTCTGGCAGTCTCAGCTCAATGCTTGACACTTATTACACGAAGACCTGCCCCATCCCAGCTAATTACTTTGGGCTTCCTCAAGGTTACCGACGTGGCGAGAGCGAAGCTGACGTCATGATTGACGATGAGACCAAGCAGATCCTCAATGATCTGGCCTCAGATCAACCTACGCGGTCAACCCCTACAGTTTCTCCGACGTATCAACCAACTTATCAGCAGCGGCCAACAGCCGTTGCTCCCACTTATGTTCCGCCAGTATCTAGCGGAAACAATCCAACACCTGCGACAACTGCTGCAAGTCCGACTACTCCAGGTACTGCAACTACTGCCGCACCTGCCAGTATAGACTTCGGTAATGGCTATAGCCTTGATCGTGAAAAGCTGCGCAAGATTAAAGAAGCACTTCTCAATCCCAACAAAACTCCCTGATAGGCTGAACTAATGCGACCTAATCTTCAACTTAAGATTTCGCATAAGGGATTTATCCTGGTACTAGTTCCGCTCGCTTTTCAGATGGTATTTTTGATTGTTTTGTCGGTGCTTTTACAGCAGTCTGAACTGGAAGTGCAAAGGCAAATTAGATCTAAGGCTATTATCTCGCGCTCTAACGCTTTGTCTAAGTCGTTCTACGATGCCGGGGTAGCCATGGGTGGGTACAGTATCACCAAGAGCCCGTTGTTTGCAGACAGATATGACAGAATTGTGCGCCAGATACCCCTCGATGTACAAGAATTGAAAGTGATAGTTGGAGATAATGCAAAGCAGCAAGTGATTGTCGGTCGCTTGCAAAAAATTACCACTGCTGGTGTGAAGCTGCTTGGTGAAGCCAAAGCCGAAATCGAAAATGATGGTGAATCTCCTGCATCCAGTAAATCACTCTGATAGGAACAGTTAATGCGACTCAATCTTCAACTTAAGATTTCGCATAAGGGATTTATTCTCGTACTAGTTCCGCTCGTCTTTGAGCTTGTGTTCTTGATTGTTCTGTCTGTGCTTTTGCAGCAAGCCGAAGTTGAAGTGCAAAGGCAGGTTCGGTCTAAGGCTATCATTTCACAGGCCAATGCTCTCTCGAAGTTGTTCTACGATGCCGGTGTAGCTATGGGCGGCTACAGTATCACCAAGAGCCCTTTGTTCTCTGACCGCTACGACAAAATCGTGCGCCAGATTCCTCTTGATTTACAAGAATTAAAGGGTTTAGTTGGGGACAATGACAAGCAGCAGCTAATTTTGGGCCGCTTGCAAACAATTACATCAGACGGTCTGAAAATTCTCGGTGAAGCTAAAGCCGCCATTGATGATAACCGCGTTGATGTGGCTCAGTTTAGAGCTAGGCACATGTACAAGCAGATTCGCCAGTTGGCTGACCAACTGCAAGACGAGTTGAAGGGCCTGACCGAAGATGAAAGAAAAATTGAAAGCGAGAGTCCGGAACAGCAGAACAGGTCTAGGGCGGCGGTCAAGATGTTCTTGGTATTCGGTGTTGTCCTCAATATCGGTATAGCCTTTTTGCTCTTGTATTATTTCTTGCGCAGCATTTCTACCCGCTTAAGTACGGTTACCGATAACTCTTTCAGATTGGCCCGTGGTCAG
>LNEX01000417.1 GCA_001464165.1 bacterium Ga0077546 | reverse complement strand
CCTTAGCCGAAGCCAGTCGTAAAGAAAGAGCCGTAATTGAAAACGCGGCCGATGTGATTTGTTCTATTGATATGGATGGTAAGTTCGTCGCTGTAAACCCTGCTTCGTATGAGAGCTGGGGCTTCTATCCTGACGAATTGATGGGCCGCCGTTTCATCGAAGTAATCATGCCTGAAGATGTGCCTGATACTATTCGGGCCGTGCGTTCGGTGCGTGGTGCCACGAGTAAGGTAAACTTCGAAAACCGCGTCAAGAAGCGTGATGGCAGTATGGTCAACGTCTTATGGTCGGCAGACTGGTCCGAAAAAGATAGAGCCTTGTTTTGTGTTGCCCACGACATCACTCAGCGTAAATTGGTTGAAGAAGCTATTAAAGCTAACGAAGCCCGCATTCGCAACATCATCAATAATATGATGGTTGGTCTGATCATTATTACTCGTGATGGTTTAATCGAGTCTATTAACCCACGTACTGAGTCAATGTTCTCCACTCGCAGTCATGAGATGCTGGGCCGCCACGTCATGTCACTATTTGCCGATGCGCGCCACTTCTCTGTCAGTGACCCCAACGATCGTCAGTCGTTCATGGAGACATTGTTTACTAAAGCTCTTAACCGCATTGGTGAATTTGATTGTCTGTCTGCCAACGGCGAAGATTTCCCTGTAGAAATTTCATTGACAGAATTTGTTTCACCAGATGGTGCTGTCAGGTTTATGGCTAACGTTCTTGATGTGTCCGAGCGCAAAGAAGTAGAGCGCATGAAGAAAGAATTCGTTTCTACTGTTTCACACGAACTACGGACCCCACTAACGTCTATTCGCGGTTCGCTCACGCTTTTGGCCGTTGGTGCTATGGGGGCCCTGCCCGACCAGGCTAAGAAGGTAGTAAACATTGCTGAACGCAACACCATTCGTCTGATTGGTCTAATTAACGACATTCTTGATGTTGAGAAGCTCGAAGCTGGCAAACTCGATATGGAGCTGGTTGACGTGGCGGTGGCCTCTATCTTTGAGCGCTCCGAGCAAGCTGTTAACACATTTGCTGCAAACAATGGTGTCTTGCTTGATATGAAGCCGAGTGGCGAAATGGTTCATGCTGACGGTGATAGATTGGTACAGGTTTTGGTTAACTTGATCTCTAATGCTGTTAAGTTCTCGCCCAAGGGTGCAGCAGTGACAGTGAGCTCTGCAGAGATTCCTGGTGGATTTATCGAAGTCCATGTCACTGATAGAGGCCGTGGTATTCCTGAGAGCTTTAAGAACAGATTGTTCCAGCGCTTCCAGCAAGTTGAAGCCTCAGATGCTAAGAAGAAGGGTGGTACAGGTCTAGGTCTGGCTATCTGTAAAGGGATCGTAGAGCAACACGGAGGAACCATTGGTGTTGAGTCAGAAGAAGGCAAGGGGTCTACCTTCTGGTTCCGTATTCCTAAGGCCCAAAATCTTCCCAAGCAGCCGGTGCAGGTACTTGAACCGGCTATGCAGTCAAATCAGGCCTTTTAGTTTTAGTTTGAGTTCGAAATTTAGTATCTGGAGATCATTTTCACTATGAAGGTCCTTATTATTGATGACGAGGAGGACTTTCGCACCGTCGCCAGTTCTTGTCTCGGGTTATTGGGTGGCGATACTGTAGCGGAGGCTTGTTCCGGAAAGGAGGGTATTGAGATGGCGCGTAGTGACGTGCCAGACGTAATTCTGCTTGATCTCTGTATGGACGATATGGACGGTACTAAAACCTTAGCGAGTTTGCGTGAAAATCCAGAAACGGCTGAAGTGCCGGTGATTTTTTGCACTACCAAAGGCATGTTTCCCGAATTTGAAGAAATGAAGAAGCTGGGTGCATTGGCCGTCATCACTAAGCCATTTGACCCACTGAAGCTCTCTGCTCAAATCAAAGATATTCTCAAGACCGCTGGTTTCGCTTGTGATCAGGCTTTGTCAGTAGATTCGTGAAAGACAATTAGAACTCAAAGAAAATAGGTGAAGTAAAGAGATACTGGGTATTAAGAGTCTAATGGCACTGGCGTTTATGGTTGGCTTTTTAAAGAAGAAAAATTAGGAGAGACAATGAGAGTTCTCATCATTGACGATGAAGAAGATACACGTTCGATTGCAAGCATGAGTTTGACTATACTCGGTGGCCTAGAGGTTATTGAGGCAGAGAATGGTCAGGATGGTGTGAATAAGGCAGCTGCTGAACAACCTGATGTAATATTGCTCGATATGATGATGCCAATTATGGATGGTCCGAGTACACTCGAAGCACTTCGTAGCAATGATCGTACGCGCAACATTCCAGTGATTTTTCTCACCGCAAAGGCGATGACATCAGAAATTGAAAGGCTGAAGCGTATGGGCGCCCGTGGCATTCTTACCAAACCCTTTGACCCAACTGTTTTGGCCACGCAGATGAAAGCTATTCTCGATACTACTTCATAACTAGAGTTGTAAATTGTAGGGGTTAGATAAAGGCATGGCTTCCTGGCAGGAAACCTTTTCCGAACTTAAAAGTCAGTATGTGCAGCGCTCGACCGATAGGCTTGCGCAAATTATTGAGCTTTTTACTAAGCTCATGTCTAATCCTGAAGACAAAGACTTAGCACAGCAGCTCAGTCGGCACTACCATTGGTTAGCTGGCTCTGGCAGTATGTATGGCTTTCAACGAGTTTCAGCTCTCGGGCTAGAGGGCGAGAAGCTTTGTGAAACCATTACTCGGCAGAGTGGGGCTGCTTCTAAAGGTGATTTAGAGCGCATGCAAGCGCTCTTGCAAGAACTATCAACCCAGTTTTCTGGTGGTGATGAAGCACCGGAAACAACCAATCTAGGTAAGGTCAGAACTGTTGCTGCCTCTGGAAAACAAGAAGTTTTAGTGATTGATGAAGATCAAAAAGATCTGGAATCGCTGAAGAAAATGGTAGAAGAGAACGACTTTAACTTCCGCAGTGCCCGTTCTTTTGCTGGCACGTTGAGTGAGTTAGAGCGCCGTATGCCAGAGGGCATGATTCTAGAGATTCCACTGCCTGACGGTGATGCCTATGAGCTAGTTGAACGCATAAGAACAATGCCTGGTGGCGATGAAATGGCCATCATTATTGTCTCTAAGCAAACAGGGTTTCTAGACAAAGTAAGAGCCATCCATTGTGGTGCTGATGCCCACTTTGAAAAGCCGATAGATACTAAGTCTATGTTTCGTAGACTGCGCTATTTGCTTGATAAACGCTACCAAGAAACCCCCCGTATTCTCTCAGTTGAAGATGACCCAGACCAAGCTGCATTTATCCGAGCTTTCTTGGAATCGGCTGGCTATCAGGTTCGCACCTGTACCGATCCGAAAAACTTCGAGTCATATATGTCTGCTTTTCAGCCCGATTTAGTTTTACTTGATGTCATGCTTCCTGGTATGACTGGCTACGAGCTTTCTCGTTATGTGCGGCAAGACGAGCGTCATGCCACTTTGCCAATTTTGTTTTTGACTACTCAAGGGCAAATTGATGCTCGCATTGAAAGTGCTCGGGCTGGTGGTGACGATCACTTGGTCAAGCCCGTTCCGCCGGCGCTTTTGCTTAGCTCTGTTTCTTCTCGCCTAGAGCGTGCACGCTTTCTCAAGACACTCTTGCATCGGGATGGTTTGACGAGTCTGCTCAACCACACTACTTTTATGGAGCAAGCACAGGCTGTTATAGCCCAGCGCAAAAGGCATGCTGGCTTCACTGTCTTAATTTTGCTTGATATAGATTATTTCCGCTCTATCAATGAGCGCCATGGATATCCCGGCGGCGACAAAGTTCTCGTAGCTCTATCGATGCTTTTGCGCCGCCGCTTGCGGCAATCAGATATTATCGGACGCTATGCCGGAGATGAATTTGCCATCATCGCCGAAGGGCTTGATGAGAATGAAGCCCAATTGCTCTCTTCACGTTTGGTGGCTGACTTTGCTGCAATCCAGCATTCCACCTTATCGCATGCTGGCTTCTATGCAACTTGTTCCTCTGGCATAGCCATTCTTGATGCCAAAACTATGACTGTTGAGAGCTGGGTTAAGTCAGCTTTTCGCGCTTTGCAAGAGGCTAAAGCTGCCGGTCGCAACTGCGCTGTCACTTTCCGCGAAGAGATGAATTCGGTATCCAAGTAGAGTCAGCAAAGTAAAGCCAAGAGGCTATTATTAGCATTTGCCCGAGTGCATGACTTTTTTTTGGAATCATGGAAAAAAACGTAGAAAAGCGATCGGTAACAATTCTTGGGGCTGGCTCTTGGGGCCTGACTTTAGCTCATTTGTGGTGTCACAGCGGTCGGCCGGTTAAGGTCTATTGTCGCAACCAAGCTGGAGCTTTGAAACTCACCACTACTCGCTTAATGGAAAAGCCTCGTGCTCATCACATTCCTAGCGAGGTTGTAATTACCAGCTCACTAGAAGAAGCTCTAAGCCAGACAGAGTTAGTTGTTTTTGCTTGTAATTCACAGTCTATGCGCGAATTGGCAACTGCAGTGGCCGCTATCTTGCTTGCTCCGGCAGAGGCCGATAGGTCTTTGCCAGTTCTGGTTAGTGCCACCAAGGGTCTAGAGCTTGGTACCCAGCTAAGAATGAGCGAAATTTTGACTGCTGTTGTGCCCGGTTGTGGCGTTGCGTCGCTGTCTGGTCCTAACCTGGCAGACGAAGTCTTAGGCGGTTTGCCCACTGCTTCAGTGGTGGCCTCCTCTGATATAAATTTAGCTCGCTCTTTGCAAAGTCAGCTTTCGGCGCCTAAATTTAGAGTTTACGCCAGTGATGATCCTGTTGGCATTGAACTAGGCGGCACACTTAAGAACGTCATAGCGATTGCTGCAGGGGCTTGCGACGGCCTATCCTTGGGTGTAAACGCTAAAGCTTCTCTGCTTACTAGGGGGTTAGCTGAGATTACTAGGCTAGCGGTTAGACTAGGGGCTAAGCCTCAGACCATGGCAGGTTTGGCTGGAATGGGCGATCTCTTTGCTACTTGCTCCGGCCCCCTTTCGCGTAACTATCGGGTAGGCTTTGAGTTAGCTCGCGGTAAAGCCCTTGGCCTTATCCTCGAAGAGCTAGGCTCTGTGGCCGAAGGGGTGCCTACCGCTGAGGCCGTTTGTGAACTTTCTAAAAGACTAGGATTGGAGCTGCCCATCGCAGAGCAGGTAGAGTCCACACTTAAGGGAAATTCGACGCCTGCTGGCGCTATTATGGCGCTTTTAAGTCGGCCGCTCGCCAGTGAATAAGAAAGACGAAATTGTGGCTAGATACTAATTAATAAGATACAAATTTGAAGTGTGAGGGAATACGGTGCCGAAGCGAGTTTTAATGCTGTCCTGGGAATACCCACCCCGCGTCATAGGTGGACTGGCTCGTGTTGTTTGGGCCCTATCGCGAGAGCTTGTCAAGACTGGCTGCGAAGTACATGTAGTGACAGCCGATCATCCCGGCCAACCCGAGCATGAAATTGCTGACGGTGTGCATATTCATAGAGTCAAAACTCAAACCGATACTACTCCTGATTTTCTTAGCTGGGTCAATCGTTTAAATTTTGGTTTGCTGCAGTACGCCATTCAGATTCATAGGCAGACTCCTTTCGACATAATTCACGCCCACGACTGGATGGTGGCTGACGCTGCTTGGGTGATGAAGAGTGGCTTTGGAATTCCTTTCATAGCGACCATGCATGCCACAGAATCTGGTCGCATGCACGGCATTCACAATGATATGCAGTCTTATATTCACCAAATGGAATGGCGCCTTACATTCGAGGCTTGGGAAGTAATCGTCAATTCTAATTCTATGCACGAAGAGCTGCAGCGCTCATTCAAAATGCCATCAGACAAAATAGTGATCATTCCTAATGGTACTGATCCTGATGTCTTTGATTTTGAATTTAACAACCATGCCATGCGTAGCAAATATGCTCGTGATCAAGAACAGATTATTCTGTATGTCGGTCGTATGGTGCGCGAGAAAGGAGTTCAGGTACTGCTTGACGCTGCCCCTCGTGTGCTTTCCGAGCGACCCGGTACACAGTTCTTGATGGTTGGCACCGGCTATTATTTAGAAGACTTGAAGCGACAGGCTTGGCAGAGTGGTATTGGTGAGAATTGCCACTTCCTCGGATACGTGGGCGATGCTGAACTTTTGGAATTATATAAGTGTGCCGATGTCGTTTGTATTCCAAGCTTGTATGAGCCTTTCGGTATTGTCGCCTTAGAAGGAATGGCGGCACGAGTGCCAGTCGTTACTTCTGACGTTGGTGGCTTGAAAGACTTTGTGGAAAATATGGAAACTGGTGTCACCACCTATGCTGGCGATGCTTCTTCGCTGGCCTGGGGGCTGCTACAGGTATTGCGCAATCCTGAATTGGCTCAGCGCTTGCGTGAAACTGGCTATGACAAAGTTAAGCATATCTACAACTGGAAGGTTATTGCCAGCCGCACCTATGAGGTCTATCAGAAGGTTCTCAACGAAGCCAATATGCAGAAAGCCAATGCTGAAGTGGGAGCTAAAGTAGTAAGTGAAGCCCATGTAGACCTCGCTACTTCGCCGCAGGCGGCTGAGAGCAAAGTCACTGTTAATGCCGCTCCTAAAGAAAAGACAGCTGCTGTAGCCAAAACTACTAAAGTTGCTAAAGTTGCTAAAGTTGCTAAAGGTAAGAGCTAGTTTCTAGTTTTTAAGTTTAAGTTCTACGACTCAAGTTCCACATTTCTAACGGTTTAGGAGGTTGTATGAAAGCGGTAATCATGGCTGGTGGCTCAGGTACAAGACTAAGGCCATTGACCTGCAATTTACCTAAACCGATGGTGCCGGTTGGCAATAAGCCCATGGCAGAGCATGTAGTCAATCTTCTCAAGAAACACGACTTTCGCGATATTATCTTTGCCCTGCACTATCTACCTGACGCTATTCGTGATCACTTTGCCGATGGTGCTGAGTTTGGCGCTAACATCACTTATTCAATAGAAGAAGGCAAACCGCTTGGTACCGCTGGCTGCGTTAAAATGGTGCAAGATCATCTTGACTCAACTTTTGTTGTCATCTCTGGTGATAGCCTGACCGATATCGATTTGTCGGCAGCCTTGAAATTTCATAAAGAGAAGAAATCCAAAGCTACGCTCATTCTTAAGCGTGTTGAAAATCCGCTCGACTACGGTGTGGTTATTTGCGATAACGACCAACGCATTCAGCGCTTTGTTGAAAAGCCCGGTGCCAGCGAGATTTTTTCTGACACAGTCAATACCGGAACTTACATTCTGGAGCCTGAGGTCTTGCTTTATATCGTCATGGGGCGCGAGCAAGATTTTTCAAACGATCTTTTCCCGCTGCTTCTCTTGCGCAACGAGCCCATGTACGGCTATGTGGCTGATGGTTACTGGTGTGATATCGGTAACTTGGCTGTTTATCGACAGGCTCATAAAGATGTACTTGATGGACTGGTAAATGTCGAAATTGATTTGCCCCAAATTCAACCCGGCGTTTGGGTTGGTCAAGGTACTCAAATAGACTCTTCCGTAAAGTTAGAAGCGCCAGTGATGATCGGCAAAAATTGCCGCATCGGTCGCGAAACTGAGATTTCTCCCCACACCACCCTTGGTGACAACGTAGTGGTTCAAGAGAAGGCGACTTTGAAGCAGCCGGTGGTCTGGTCTAATGTTTATATTGGCGCAAAAGCGGCTCTGCGCGCTTGTGTAGTCTGTAACAATTCCACCATTCATAGCTCGGCTTCGCTGCTTGAAGGGGCAATTGTTGGTGATAATTCTTCTATCGGTCAAGAAGCTACAATTAAGTCAGATGTGCGCATCTGGCCTGATAAGAACGTAGATTCTGGTGCGAAAGTACTGAGCTCACTAATTTGGGGCACCCGGGCACCGCGCACCCTATTTGGTGCTCACGGAGTGCGTGGTTTGGCTAACGTCGAAATCACCCCCGAGTTTGCTGTTAATCTAGCAGCCGCATATGGAGCCACTCTTAAGGGTGGGCCGGTGTTGGTCAGTCGTGACTATTGGAAAGTTAGTCAGATGATTAGCCGCACTATGGTCTCTGGTCTCGTTTCAGTAGGCATTGAGGTGCAAAACTTAGAATCAATGTCGCTACCTATTTCTCGCCACTACGTGAAGACGCAGAGGGCGGCTGGTTTGGTTCATGTGCGGGTGTCACAAAGGGAGATTGAAAAAATTACAATTGAATTTTTCGACTCGCAAGGTGTGGCTATCACCAAATCAATGGAGCGCAAGATTGAAAGTACGTTCTTCAAAGAAGACTTCCCCCGTTGCTCTCCTGCTGATGTTGGCTCAATTTCTTTCCCTAGCCGTGTACGCGAATACTATGTTGATGAATTCCTTAACCACGTCAAGGGGCAAGTTTTTGAAGAAGACAAAGTGCCGTTCTGTATTGTGCCGGGCACTAACTACACCCGCGTGACCAAAACCGGCAATTTGGCGACACACGCACCTAAGGCGGTCATCGACTATGCCATGGCTGAGACTGGAGTGTTGCTGCCTGACTTGCTTGGACAGCTCGGTATTGAGACTGTGGTGCTCAACTCTTCTATTCGCAATACTCCACCTAAGCAAGAAGAACGCATCACTATGCGCAAGCAGCTTGCCGATGTTGTCAAAGCTCTTAACGCCGACCTAGGAGTACAAATTGGCAGAAACGGTGAGCAGATGACATTGGTCGATGAGACCGGGCAAGTGATTCGCGGCGAACTCTTGCTGGCCACAGTGGCTGATATTATATTGCGCGATAAGCCCGGTCGCTCTATTGTTGTGCCGGTCAATTCTAGTTCGATAGTTGAGCGTATTGCTTCTCGCTACAACTGTAAGGTTGTTCGTTGCAAAGCCTCAGAAACTGAAATTGGTAGCACTACGGCCCGATTAGAAGAAGCTGTTGTTGGCGGTAGTGCCAACGGCTGCTTTATTTTCCCAGAGTTCCAGAATGGCTATGATGCGATGTTTGCCGTGGGTCAAGTGCTTGAGCACCTGACTTATCAAGGGCGCACCCTGCACCAAGCTGTCACTGATTTGCCGCCTCTCTACTACCAGGTAGATTCAGTTCATTGCCCTTGGGAACGCAAAGGTCGAGTAATGAGACTGCTGGTTGAAAAGCACCATGATCGACCTATGGAGCTCCTGGACGGCGTGAAGATTCAGACCAGGCCAGATCATTGGGTCTTGATTCTGCCTGATGCAGTTGAACCACTTGTGCATGTTTATGCCGATGGTGCCGATTTGCAACAGACTTCGTCTGACTTGAACGAGTACACTCAGATGGTGAGATATTTGCAGAGAGCCTAGGGAAGTATTACGGTTGAAGTAATAATTAATCAAAATCATTCAAATTTACTTTGTTTGCGCCTTCGGAACTGGTTGTGAAGAGATTTAATTCAGCTGAAACTGGGCATACCAGACTAGGCTGGCAAGGAGGCCTTGTTTTTTATGTTCGGAAAAAACGACGGTAGACCCCCGAATAAGTCAGGAAAGGAACGCAAGTTCCTTGATGGCAATCCGGGTAATCCCGCGCAACAAGCTCAACAGGCTCCTGGTCGGGCTGTCGATAGGTCTATGTTTGCTAACGGTGCTATTGCTCCGCAACCGGGTGCTCAGGCAGACTGGTCTGTGGCAGTATCCGAACAAATTCTCGTTTATCACGAGTCAGAACCTGTTGCTCAAGGGCAAGATTGGATGTCTCAGCTCAAGCAAGATTCATTGCAGTTTCTTGCAGATCAACGTGGTTGCCATTTACAAGAGGTCTATCGCGAGTCGATTTATAAGTCGGGCATTGCCATTTTAGTGGACAAAATTTATGGCTTGCTGCAACGTTATATGTATGAGTTCAACCAGGTAGCCAACGGCACTGAATTGCACGTTACTGGCTCAATATCTGGTGATGTCACTGAAGTGACTAGATATAATCGTTTTCGTGAGGCCGAAGAGACCAAGACATACTTCCGCTGCCGCTTCTCTACAAAGCTATGTTCTCTAGTTGTACGTGGCTGTGATGATGTCGTCGAAGCTTTCATAGTACCCACTAGTAAAGTAATGGCTTTGAGTCGTACCGAAAATGATTATCCGCCACTGGCTACCATTCAGGTGCGTATTACCGAGCAAGGAATGATGTGGCGCATGCAAGACAGCAATCCTCCCGTTGAGACTTTGGACCAGCTTTGTATGTGGCTTTTCTCTTCGATGGTGCAAGAAACCAAAAACTATGCTCGTTTGAACGGAGACGATATAGCTGGATAAGCTGAAAGACCTTGTATATAGAGAAGACTGAGGTCTTCTCTTTTGCATTTGAAGAAGCAGCACGAGGCTTCTCAAGGTCACGAAAATGACACCATCTTCGGTATTATTTTGTGGCAAACAAGGCTAAGCGTGTTTTAATACTTGTAGATTTAATTCTCTACGAAGTGGTAAGAACTTGATAGTGGATGGTTTTCAATTTTCATGGATAATCTTGAAATCTAGGAGCTAATTTTCTATGGTCGCTATCAATCCCGAGATGTTGCGGGAGCTTCTCGATGAGTTCACCGAGAAGGAAGAAGTTACTCGCGAAGAGATGAACGCTATCAATCAGCAAATTGCTGAATTGGAGAAGCGCATTGAATCGAGCAAAATAAAGCTTGCCGGTCTAAATAAAGACCGCGAGAAGATCAACCTGATGAGAGAGCGCTATTTATCAGGAAATTGGAAGCTCCAGCTGAGTAATATGGCCGTATCAGCAGCTGCAGCTGGCTCAGCTCCAGTTTCAAGTTCAGTCTCCACTGCCGCGCCAGCAGCAACCCCGACGCCAGCTCCTAGTTCTCATGCTGAAGGTCGAGCTGCCAGGCGAGCCGCCCGTGAATCTTCCTCGCAGCCTTCTGCCGTTGAAGTCACTGAGAGTGCAAGAACTGAGCCAGCCGTGCAACCAGTGCCAGTAAGCGTGCCAGCTGCAGAAGTTGCGCCAGAACAAATTTCAGAGCCTATTCTAGAACCAGAACCAGTTATTGCTGTCTCACCTGAACCTGAGCCAGAAGTTATTGCGGAGCCAGAGCCCCAAGTGCAAGAGGCCGTAGCTACTGACGCCCCGACTTTCAGTTCTGTGGCCCAGTTCGAAGCGGCTCAAGCGGAGACCTCGCAAGTAGAAGCACCGATCGAACATGCTCCGCCTGATGACCCGATTATGAGTTCCTTTAGTTCTGCTTCGAACAATGCACCAGACATAAACTCGGCTCTTGCTTCTGGTTCACAGAGCCAAGAAGCTGCTGCAGTTGAGCCCGAGAACTCTGGCTTCTCTTGGAGTTCTACGGCCATTAATGCTGTGCCTTCCGCCGCGGACAATCCAAATCCTAACCCTTCTCCCAGCCCTTCTCCTAACCCTTGGGGCAGTGGCGATTCTTCACCAGCGCAGGTCGAAGTTGAACAGCGCCAAAGCGCAGCTGACATCTGGGGGCACCCAGCAGCATCTCAACAAGCGGCACCTGCCCCTCAACAGCCCGCCGGGGCTTGGGGTGATTTTGGCGAAGATTGGCAGATGAAAGAAGCTGAAGCTCAACGTGCAGCTTCGGTAAATGCCTCAGCTAGTACACCCGAATCGCTTGCTGCTCCTCCTCCTTCTACTAACGAAGGTGGATGGGGTCAGACTGGTGGCGGCTCGCCATGGTCCAGCCCTGCTGCCCAATCCGCACCAGCAGAAATGCCTGCTGCAGGTGGTGGTTGGGGTCAACCAACGGCTAGTAGGCAGGGTATGCCAGCGATGCAGGCGCCAACTAATTTCCCTCTAGCAGCTCCCCCTGCAGCCTCTCCTAGCGCTGCTGACTCCGGTAACTCTGCCGCTGAAGCTTGGGGCCGCAGCGGTCAGGCTTCTTCTTCCGGATGGGCGACTCAGGGCAGCCCTTGGGGCGATCCTGCTGCTCAGGCGCAACCCTCTACTCCGTCTGTACCTCAAACCCCGGCCAATCCCTTCTCTCAACCCCAGTCTTCTCCTCCATTTGCGCAACCAGCACAACTTCCTGGAGTTCCAATGTCAGCCCCAGAGCAAACGGCTTCTACTGACGAATCACGCTCTAGCTTGGCGCGTGCCGCTGATGGCGCCTTGATTAGTCCTGTTAAAGGTCGCAGACGTGGCGCCGGTACTCCAGCAGCATTTGACTGGGGCTCGCCCGATAGTTCTTCTTCTGGCAACGCTGGAGACCCCAATCAGCCGGGCGGTTCCGAAGATTCTGGCGACAACAAGAAAATAGACGACGTTTTGAAAGGTCTATTTAAGTAGAAAATTTGGACAATATGATAAGACAGCCGTCATACAGTTCGTAAAGCTGTTTGTTAACATATGCTGCGTTGAAAGCGTTCTCAAGTCAGAGCGCTTTCTTGCTCGTTGCCAATATTCTCTGGGAGAGTCTGAGTTGAAACAAGTTTGCTCCATGATGGCCGGCGTGGTCATTGAAATTCTAGTCAAGCCCGGTGATCAAGTTAGCGACGGCACTGACGTAGCTATTCTTGAATCGATGAAAATGCAGTTGCCTGTGGCATCAAGCGAATCAGGAAAAGTCGAAGAAGTAAAAGTCGCAAGCGGCGACTTTGTCAACGAAGGCGATTTGATTATCACTCTTAGCTAGAATTTATTGGAAGTTATGTTCGAGTCATTGCCAACTAATGTGCATGTGTTTGAGCGACAAAATCAAACTGATTGAGGCGCTGGCGGCAACTGGCTTGAAAGACATTGAAATCACTTCTTTCGTCTCACCAAAGTGGATTCCACAACTGGCCGACGGTCCAGAGTTGGCAAAAGAGCTTTCCACTAATTCTATATTGATTGCTCAAACGGGCCTGCGCACCTCCGCTCTGGTGCCTAACCTGAAGGGCTATCAAGCCGCTTGTGATGCTGGTCTTAAGCAAGTTAACTTGTTTATGTCAGCCTCTCAGTCGCATAGCAAGAAGAACATCAATAAAACGATTGAAGAAGCCCTCGCGACAATGGCTGAAGTGACAGCCGCTGCCAAGGCCGACAAAAGGCGTGTGCGTTGTTATGTATCGACTGTTTTTGCCTGCCCTTATGATGGTCTGGTCGACCCAGCCGTTGTCGCTGAAATAGTAGAGAAGCTCTTGGTTAGTGGCGTTGACGAGATTTCTTTAGGCGACACCATTGGTGCTGCTACGCCAAAGCAAGTATTTGATTTGATCACGATGTTAGCCCAAGAGAGGCAGATACCTCGTTCTCAGCTAGCTCTGCATTTCCATGATACACGCGGCACTGCTCTTGCTAATGTCGTTGCTGGTTTAGAAAGTGGTATCACAATTTTTGATAGCAGTTTAGGTGGTCTTGGTGGATGCCCCTACGCCCCCGGTGCTTCGGGCAATCTTGCTACTGAAGATTTGGTCTATATGCTTCACGGCATGGGCATCAAGACCGGAGTTGATTTAGAAAAACTAGTAGATGCTGGTGCGCTAGCAGAGAAACTTTTAGGCAAGAAATTGCCGGGGCGTTACCTCATGGCCAGTCTTGCCGAGCGCGAGAAGGCCGTTAAAGCCATAGCTTAGGAGCAGCGATGAGTACTATGACTGAATCTGGGACTGAATCTGGGACTGAATCTGGGACTATGTCTGGACCGGTTCTTACTGTTGAGAAAGAGGCCTCGATTGCTTGGCTCAAGCTCAACCGCCCTAAAGTAATGAATTGCCTTAACCGTGATTTGCTCAAGGCGTTGCTCGCGGCCTGCGAGGAATTAAAGGAAGACAGCAGTATTAGGGTCGTTGGCATAATTGGCTCAGGTACTAAATCATTTTGTGCTGGTGCTGACCTAGCTGAACGGAAGGGAATGACTCAAGGCGACACCCTTGATTATCTTGCCTTGATACAGCGCACGATGCGAGCTGTTGAGGCTTTGCCGCAAGTGGTAGTAGCTGCTATTAATGGCTCTGCTTGGGGGGGCGGTTTCGAGCTAGCGCTAGCCTGCGACCTTAGAGTAATGGTTGAGTCTGCTCAGCTGCGCTTGACTGAAGTCAAACTTGGTATCATTCCTGGTGCTGGTGGTACGCAGCGACTGCCTCGCTTAATCGGTAAGTCAAAGGCAAAAGAATTGATTCTGACGGCTGCTCCTGTTACTGCCCAACTGGGTGAGCGGCTTGGCTTGATTCATCGAGTAGTGCCCGCTGCCGATGGCAATGAACTTGTTGATGGTTATCATCAAGCCTTGATGACGGCAGTGCGCGATTGGGCTGTCGAAATTGCAACAGCCGCGCCGCTTTCGCTCAGACAAGCAAAAATTGCCATTGACCAAGGCTATGACCGCGATCTCGAGTCTGGATTGGCCCTAGAGACACGGGCATACTTAGAGCTTCTCAATACAAAAGATAGACTAGAAGGACTTGCCGCTTTTGCCGAAAAGCGCAGCCCTATTTATCGCGGAGAATAGAGCCGTGGAGCATCTAGAAGCCCAAGGGAAGTTAGAAGGTGAATAGTAACGACAGACCAAACCGATTCTCGAAACAAGCACAAGCACTCGAAGCAATCTGGAAAAGAGACAGTTTAACTTTAGGATACGACAAGATGACTGGTCCGCTAAAGCATAATTCGATTATCGAGACGCCCACGCGCGAAACACTGCCTTTGCCGGTTTCGTGTCTGATTTTGTGTGGTGGCAAGTCGAAACGCATGGGGCGCCCCAAGGCATTCTTGCCATATGGCGGCACCACTATGATTAGTCACATTTTGAACGTAGTGCAAGATCTCTTCGCCGAGACATTTTTGATTGCCAATGAACCAGAGACTTTTGAAGATTTTGAAGTCGATGTGGTTAAAGATATTCTTCCTTATCGCGGCCCGCTTGGTGGTATTCTTTCAGGTCTATTGGTTGCTCAATATCCCCATGCCTTTGTTATCGCCTGCGACATGCCTCTAGTTGAGCCGAAACTAATTCGCCAACTTGTGGGCCAGCGCCATGAGTACGATGTTGTGGTTGCCTCTCATGAAGACGGCATCGAGCCATTGCTTGGCGTCTATTCTAAAAATTGCATCAAGCCTCTAGAAGAATCGCTATTCAATGGCGACTTGTCGCTCAAAGACTTCCTTTCTGGTCTCAATTCAGCCACCTTCGAGATTGCCGAAGAAAGTGCAGAAGGGCTGCCAGCTTACTTTAATGTCAACACACCCCAGGACTACAGCCGCTTGGTCACTGGTGGGGCAATACATCACCTAAATGTGAACAAGCGCCAGCAATAGTTGCTAATATGGGTAGCGCCTAGAAGCAGAAGTAATATAGGCAAATACTGGGTAGTTAACTACTAGGTAGTAATTTATAGTACCTGGAGCTAAGCGTTATTTCTGCCAATTCTTCGCTGTCTCATAATTCACTAGCTAGTTTCTGGCTGGTTTTCAAAGAAGTTTACCGGAAGGATCTCAGGCATTCTTTCCGTGACAAAGACGTATTTATCTATACTTTTGTTGTGCCTGCTTTGCTTTATCCAGCTCTGCTGGTGGGTTCTGCCGAACTAGTGATGTTCAAGGCCGATTCAGACAAAGATAAAAGCATCACTTACTCTATCAGTGGACCAACTGATAAGGGTTTAGAGCAAATTGACGCGATTTTACAAAAGCGCAAACACTTCAAAAAAATAGAATGTGCTCAGCCCGAAAAGGACCTAGCTGAAGGCAAAGTCGATGCCATAATTACTCGCAAAGCTGACTATGTAGAGCTGCGAGTCAATCAATTGCTCAAAGTCGCCACCCTCGCTACCACCATTAACGACAATTTGAAAACTGCCTACCTGCAAGAGATAACTGAAGCATTTGCCAGCAAAGGTCTAGCAAAAGAGAATTCGCAAGGCTTTACTATTGTTTCGCAGAACATTACTGCCAGTGGAAATACTCAGAAAGTCGCTGGGTCTGCGGGCAAAAGCCGACTGAATAAACTAGAGAACATTTCAGCTACTCTTTGCCTGATCATCTTTAGTTTGCTTATGCTCGGACTCGGCGCTGCCTATCCAGCAATTGCTGTAACCGCTGAAGAGTTTGAGCGCAACACCATAGAGACTTCGTGTCTTTTGCCGGTTTCTCGAACGATGATCATGCTAGGAAAGCTGGCTGCGGTGTCAACTTTTGCTGCGGTATCTGGCCTAGTCAATTTTGTCAGTATGTATTCTGTGGCGGCACTAATTCTTTCACAAGCTAAGCTGTTTCCGCGTTTTACAAGTGACCACCTGGTTTTCAATTTGAACACGGCTCAGGCTATTGGTCTTGTTGCTTGTTATTTGCTATTGGCAGTCTTAATCTCAGCTTTAATGATTTTTGCTACCAGCTTTTGCCGGACTGTGCGTTCTGCCCAGCAATGGACGACTTTTCCCTTGCTGATTATCTTGCTATTGCCACCTTGTGCTCTCTTCCCTAATCTCGAACTGAATAGCCGAATGATGTGGGTACCAATCCTCAATTGCACTCTGATGCTTAAGGCCATATTCAGTGGTGTTCCTTTTAACTACACGTTTATCGTGGTAACTTTTGTTAGTCTGCTTCTTACTTTCAGTGCTTTAGCCTTGGCGCGCCTCTTTCTCTTTGAGCAGGTTGATCCGGGTTCATACCTTGGCCGTAAAGTTGATTCTTTGGGGCGCCTATTCTCTAAGAAGGAAACTAGCTCATGAAGTTGCATGTTGAAAAATTGTGTAAGCGCTTCTATGAGCCGGCAAGGGGTGAGTTCTTTGCTTGTGACGAAATCTCTTTTGAAGTCGGTCAAGGTGAAATCTTTGGCCTACTCGGCCCCAATGGTGCTGGCAAAACCACTACACTGCGTGTGATTTCTACTATTCTCAAGCCGACCTCTGGCCGCGCCCATTTAGGCGATATAGATATTTTTCAAGACCCTGATGCGGCACGCCG
>LNEX01000416.1 GCA_001464165.1 bacterium Ga0077546 | reverse complement strand
AGCTCAGAGTAACATTTTTGAATCGCCCAGACCTGCTTGAAAGAGCTGACTTGCAACTGGACAAAGAAGATAAGAAGTTCTTGAGAAAATTGAAAGAAGAGTTATAATATTGCCTTAGCCTTTGATAGGTTAGCTCCATATCTGGTGCACCAATGCCTCAAGCAAAGCAAGTTACAGAGCCAATTGCGGAACAAAAGAGACCGCTGCATAATGTCTTTGAAGAGAAAATTACTGTTCATCCTCTGGTACCACTGGCAAGGGCAGCATCAATTCTCCGCACCGATCCAATCTTGCTTAAAGAGCGCCTGGCAAGCGGTCAAATCAAAGGCGAGCAGCGACCAGACAGCGACCCAAGCAATCAAAAGAATAGCTGGTTTATATACGCTAGTGAGTTTAATCGCCTACTAAACGATCAGCTCGCTCGCTATGAAAACAGAATAAGCACCGAGGGTCTCGACCAGTTTTTTGAAGCCAAAATCGTAACAAGCAACAATACCAACCAGACAACCGCTGAGCGCAAAGTAGCCGATCAACTATTTTCTCAATCACAAGAAACTGAGCAACAAAGCCATAATTCCAATTCTTCAGATAGCACAATTGATCAGCTTGACCCTGAACAAGACAGCGATCGCGAAGTGGTGGCAAATGCAGACGTCCAAGTAAACTTTTCGGTGAACGAATCCGACGACGTCATTCATATCGAAATTAATGACCCCAAGCAGCGTAATCAAGATGCTGAACTGGGCCACGAATCGGCTATGCAACTAATTAGCGAACTGGCCAGCAAGCTTGAGGCTTCAACTTACAAGAACGGCTACCTAGAAGCACTTCTTGAGGCTCAGGCAGAGCAGATCAAGCTGCTTCCTGACCTGCAGGCACAAGCTAGCAAAACAACTCTGCTAGAAGCAGAACTACAACTGCTACGCCAACAAGCTGGCGTCAAGAAAAGCTGTCTTGGATCCTTCGCCAGTTGGTTCGGCGGGAAAACCTAAAATACAAAGCCAAATCGGTAAGCCAAAGGGTTGACTTAGCAGATGAAGCGACTAAGCCAATATTTTCTTGACAGACAATAGACGACTGGTCTATTATCTGCACACTACGAAGTTAGGAGCCCGAAAATGAAAGTCTTGATTGTGCACGCCCATCATGAACCTAACAGTTTTTGTTCCGCGCTGAGCCAGCATGCAAAAAGCGAGCTAGAGAAGAATGGCCACACAGTTATTTTTTCTGACCTACATGCGCTGAAATTTGATCCAGTTTCGGACCGTCGCAACTTCACGACTACCAAAGACTCCAACTACTTAAAACAGCAACAAGAAGAGATGAACGCCAGCGCAAACAACGGATTTGCACCTGAGCTAGAAAGTGAAATTCAAAAGCTAGAGGAGTGCGATGCCGTGCTCTTCTCTTTCCCCCTATGGTGGTTCGGCATGCCAGCCATACTAAAAGGCTGGTGCGACCGCGTTCTAGCCATGGGAAGAGTCTATGGTGGTGGCAAACTATACGAGAACGGTATTGGCCAGAGCAAAAAGCGGGCAATGATAATTATGACCACCGGCGGTGGGCCAGGTGCATACGACGGTTGGGGCATGAATCCAGCAATGGAAAATTTATTGCTGCCAATTCAACACGGAGTTTTTTGGTTCAATGGCATTCTGCCTTTAGAACCATTTATTGCCTGGTCACCAGCACGCATTTCTGCCGAAGAACGCGAACAATTCCTCGCGCAGTTAACTGTGCGAATCAACTCTCTTTTCGAAGAACAACCAATTAAGCTACCCCCACTGGCTGATTTTCCAAATTTTGGCAGTGACAGCAAAAATCGCTATCAAGTTGTAATCAGTCGCAAAAACCCAGTGGATGAAAAATATAAATCACTAATACCTGCCGAATCTCAAGCAATGAAAGAACTAAAGCGCGAGGGCTTGCTCCTCGACTTTGACATGAGCGACAGCGACGATCCAGAATGGCGCGCATTCTTGAAAATGCGAGCTAGTGACGACGGCGAGTTGAAAAAACAACTTGATCGCCTGCCATTAGCTCCGTATTTTCACTTCGACATAACCAAAATAAAGTCAGTTCCAGCGTCTTAACTAAAACAAGCTCTAATTTTGACCTTCACACAAAATTGAAGAATTGCCCTAACTCGGCACTACTTCACACTGCGCTGGGTAGCCGAGGTAATACAGTGACTCCAAATCGGTGCACAAGACTGACCGATGGCCACCAAGCCAGCCATAAACGCCGGAAGTATTGCGTACTCCGCCACCATCGCTACAACAAGAGCAGGCAGCAAACCAATTCCCATATGCATGGCGCAAAAAACAAAGCCGAAGTACCACATGGTCGTAAACCAAAAATATACTCGCCAATTGCTCAAATGCAGCTTGTCTTGTAAAAGCGCATTGGCGGCATAAATTCCAAAAGTTGCAAGACTGGCTAAAACGAGAAGAACGATCAGCACCAAATCACTGTTATTGCGCAAATTATTGATCTGAGTACGCACATTGCTAGCTTCAAATTTGCGATCGTTGCGGTCTAGGCAATCAGCGTAAACCCCAAGTGCTGAAGCCAAACGAAAATCGTCCTTAACTGGTGCCTTGCTCAGCATCTGACATTCTTGCGCCAGCGTCTCCACCGCGCTGTCCTTGTAGCCAGCCCGCTCGTAAGCTACAGCCAATCCTTCTAAAGCAGCAACATGCCTTGGCGCACCAGGCCAGAGCCTAGACGACTCAGTACTAGCTGCTTGATTGAAGTAAGAAATTGCCTGCTGCGGATTTGTACTCAAAAGCTTACGGCCTTCTTCGCTGTATCCTTCTGCCGTGACTCGCTCGGTAGCGGCAGTAGCAGCTACTATCACTAAGCCAAACGCTACCCCAATCAAAATAGTTTTGCCAGAAGGGCAGTGCCACCAGTCTTTTAAAGTCGGCAGCTGAAGGGCTTCTACTTTCCACTTCTCAGGCATTAGTTTGTCCCAAGAGAAATCAGTAGGCAGGCGCTGTTCTGGTTGTTTGACAAAACCAACAGCATTGTTGTCTGTATCAACAGCACGAACAAAATCAGTTGAATTACTGTAAGTAAAAGTCTTTGAAGTTTTGCCAGTTTTACTAACTAGGCTATTTGAAGAATTTGCAGATTTAGATGTATCCACAGGAACACGCAAGGCCGGTTTTGCCTCACGCTCGCGCCCGATAGTCATTTTCTTCTTAGGCGAATACATACGCCTCCGCCTCATTTGCGAATTAACTAAGCCGCAACTAGGTGAAACCACAAAGTCCAGCCACTGCGCGGCATTTCCAGGTCTTCCTCTTGGCATATACCCCAATACTAGTAGATTGAGTCAAATAAATGGAACTAATAGCCCCAAGGGTCTGTCTTGGCTAACTCAAATGTAAGTGCTTCATTGCACCAGGAGAACTCATGGCTACCCTTGCCCTTGCCCAAGCTAATCAAACTACAGAGAGCGCCCAAATTGCCAAACATGCTCAAGTTAACCTAACCGCAACAAGCGCTAGGTCAACTGTACGGCACCTGCAATTAGCACCAAGTGGCGGCAGTCAGGCAAAAGACAACACTCTTCCTCCCATGACCCACTACCTTGGTCTAATCGAATTAGACGTCGCTTTAACCAAGCTAGCTATCCGTAAACAGCCGATTGAAAACAGTGAGCCGAAGCAACCAACAGAAACTACGAGCGACACTGTTTTCTTTCGCTGGGGTCAATCACACAACAAGCGCTCATTTGCTCTAAATGAAGATGGCAGCGCTCAATATATGGTGAAAACGGGCGAGACAATTATTAGCATTGTTGAGTGTTTGCTGCGAGAAAAACACCGCATGTTTCCCAGCTATGAGCCTACATATCGCGAGATTAGGCTAGAAATCAAAACCCTGCGCTTAGCCAATCTCGATGTGCAAGACCTTGATTTGCTGCAAAAAGGCCAGTGGATAAGGATTCCGGCCTTAGTTGTTTGCGAAGCCCTAACCGGACAGGGCAATCTGTCAGCCTAGTGGCTTTGCCGCTTTCTCCAAATTTGGCCATTATTCAATTTGACCTGATTGTCCCGACTGTTCTGATTGTCACAAATAATTGAAGTAGCGCGTAAGCCGGGTTCTGTGTTCGACTGTCATCTATCTGGGAGTGCAGTCTCCTGCACCCTCTAGCGGCATCAGCAACTTGAGATGGCGGGCCACCATGACCTCAAGTTATACCTTCGCCTTGCACCTTTAGCGGGGTTTACCTAGCCAAGGCCTCTCGACCTTGCTGGTGACGCTCTTACCGCACCGTTGCACCCTTACCGCATTGCTGCGGCGGTTTTCATTTCTGTGGCACTATCCTCACGCTCACGCGCACTGGGAATTACCCAGCAACCAGCCCTATGGTGCCCGGACTTTCCTCACCGGCCTTTCGAGCCGACGCGACAGTCTGCGCTACTTCATCGCCAATTATACGACGATAAAGATTAAATGCGCGTTAACTGCGCTAGATGTTATTAGCGTAAGGTCACGAAAGCGACTATAGACAGTTGCCAAGAAGAATGTTACACCATTCATATCAGTTTTCACGCGGTATCCATTTCGCTTCGCCGGTTCAAATTCTGATTCACAAAAGAGGCCTGGAATGCACATTACACTAGACATGGTATTTTTCGGCTGTTTCGGCGCACTCGCATTTGGTGCGACATTTATTCACCGAATGCACTCTATTCAGCAGCTTCACCACAAGGGCGACGTTACAGCCAGCTACTGGGGCGCCTATGCCAAACCCGGCGAAGAACAAAAGAAAGCTCAGCCGAAAAAGTCGCACTATCCCAAAATGACAAACAAAGGCACGTTAACTTTGCCGCCAGCTTCAAGTCAAAATATGACATGTATAGCAGGAAAAGTAACCAGTCGTGGAAAGTAATAATTGATGGCACAAAGTTCGCGAAGGCGTCATCATATTAGAACGGCTGCCTGGGGAAAGCTTAGATATGAAAGACGTGAACGAACAGATAGACGCGCAAACTGAGCCGCAGTTTGCTGAAAGTCAGTTCGATGCCGTTTACGCCAAAGCCCGCGAAAGTGGCACCTATGGTGATTTTGCTGCCCAAGCCGCCTTTGTCGCTCGTTCGTTTGGTGAAAGCGATGCCCGCCTATCCGAGACCTTAAGCAGACTAGCCTACTGTCGATACCGCCTTGGTGATTTATCCCAGGCAGAAGAGTCTTATCTTGAGGCCCTGCGCTTACTAGAGACATTCCACGCCCAGACCCACCCTGAGCGCCTAGCATCGGTGTTATGGTCTTTGGCAGTGTTGCTGTCAGATCTTCTGCGCTACGACGAATCAGAAAAGTATTTTCGTCGCTCCATGGATGTATCAGAAAACTGGGCTGGGCCCAAAGATAGATTCGTTGCCGACTGTCTTTGGGGCTTGTCAAAATGCCTCACTAACAATGGCAAATTTCTTGAGGCAGAGGGGGCAATAAAGCGCGCCATTGCCATTTATGAAACTTTGCCTGAAAACTGCGACGAATATCTCTGTACTAACTATGCCAATCTAGGGGCGCTTCATCTGCAGAGAGGAAGCTTTGAAACGGCCTGTCAGCATCTCACCAAGGCAGTTACCATGCGCCGCTCTCTGGCCGGGGATATGGACGCCGGGTTAATCAGCCTCACGAGCAAATTAGCCCTAGCTCTAATGCAGCTGAAGCGCCTTAAAGAAGCCGAGAAATATCTGCGTATGTCTCTCAAAATTTCGCTGGCCATTTACGGCGACAAAGACCTAGAAACAGCACGCAAATATATTGCCTTAGGCAACTGCTTGAACGGCCTAACTAAGTACCCTCAGGCAGAAAAAGCGCTGAGCAAAGCCATTGTTGTGGTGCGAGCCCAAAGCACCGACCCGGCTCTGACGGCCGCTTGCCTCTATGAACTGACAACTTGCTATCAGAAGCTGAACGAAAAGACAAAGATGAAAAAGGCGCTAGAAGAACTAGCCGAACTCTATGCGCAGCCGCACGCCAAGCTACCTAGACACTCACTATATGCCGATGCTCAGCTCAAACTTGGAGCCATTTACGAAGAGGCCTGTTTGTTTAAGAAAGCAAGAGTTTGCTATCAAGGCGCCCTCACCGCCCGCGAATCGATCTTTGGCCAAGAGCACAAACTGGTGGCAGAATGCTTAATGCGCCTAGGTGGCTGCCTCACTAAAATGTCGCAGCACAGTGAAGCGCAAGAACTTTATCGCAAAGCTGAGACCATGCTCGCCGATTTGAAAAAGAGAGCTTAGTGCTTATGGCTGTGACCGCATCCACAAGCGAGCAAGCGCTTATTTAGCCAGGTAGCCCGCAACAGCAGCGCACTCGTCAAAACAGTCAAGGACGTATGCAGCGCTATATCAATATTCTCACCCAAAATATTGGTAAAGAACATCAAACAAGCCGCCATAGAAAACATGACAAGAACTCTCTTATCGCGGTGTTTCATCACGCCAGGAAGCAAAACAGGCAAGCAAATTGCCAATACCATAATGCTAATTAGTTGATCGTTCAAACCATGTATGACGTTCTGCAAACCCAAGAATGGAAGTAAAGCACTCAGTACAGGAAGAACAACGCAGTCAAACAGACAAAGGATTGGAGCAGCAACAGCAAGAAAATCTGCCGCCGTCTTTAAGTACTGCCGAAACAAATCAACTGAAAACATCTAAAACTCAATTCTAACAATTGCTAATGCTGACCACACTAACACCAAATGTACTACGGAGCGCATCCACTTGCCATAGAATCCACTAGAAAAAATACCTACAATTCCAAGCCCAAGTTTTTGGAAATCTAAGTGCCGAAGCAAAGCTGGCATAGCCGCGATAGGTAAGAAAGGCACCCTATCGATAATGAATTATCAGTAAGCTTTCATGGCAAGACTTTATCTAGCCACTGGGATACCAAGGAGACGGAATGGAAACGATTGTCATTTTTACAGAAAAGAAAGCGTTTCAAGTGATCTGCATACCCCAAAAATACGATGGTACTAGCAATGTAAGCAGTGCCTAGCAGAAGAAAAGAGGATTCCTGACATCGTTGCGAAGCAGCTCTAAACTATCTAAGCTCAATGCATTACTCAAAAACCTAATTCCGGCAAGAACCCTCCAAGTCAAACCAACATAAATCGTTTTAACCACTCCTGCGACTCAAATGAGTCAATAATCGAAGCCAATTCATCAGAAAGCCAGCAATCTATGAAATCAAACAAAGAAGTTGCAGCGACCTGTTTGCCGGCCAATTTACCAACAATGTCGAAAAAGACTTTCCTCACTTACATTGTCTTGGCCTACATCACCCAAGGTATAGCTCAACACTTCTGCCTAATCGCCCAACCACTTGAGTACTATATGCTCAAGACCTTGTCGATGAACGCCGCTCAAGTGGCAGCTCTACTTTCAGTCTTGATGATTCCCTGGATGATCAAGCCTGTATTTGGCATCCTCAGTGACTCGTTGCCATTGCTAGGCTACCGAAGGAAGTCATATTTAAGCCTTTTCTACGGCTTGGCAGGATTGTGTTATCTATGCGCTGCGGCCGCCCAATCGATAGAGCTATTGATGGCAGCGCTATTACTCACAGCAATGGGGATGGCAGCCGGTACAGCAATCATCTGTGGCCTCACCCTTGAGGTCGGGCGCCCAGACGCTGAAACACGGAGGTTTCAGGCCGTACAGGCAGTCAGCTACTACAGTGCCAACATCGGTTCTTTTCTCCTTGGGGGCTACCTCTGTGGTCACCTAGCGCCGAGTACTGCCCTGTCTGTCGCCGCAGCAATCGCAGCCATTCCTTGCTTGATCACAGCTTGCGCATCTTGGCTGTTGGTGAAAGAAGAGCAGACTAAACTGAAACCACCATCAGTGAAAGCAATAAAAGAAAAACTAGCACCGGCAAAATTCAGACGGCTGCTCTATGTCGCTCTTTTTATGTGCTGCTGGAGCTTTAGCCCCGGTTTTGGCACGCCTCTCTACTTCCACCAAACCAAAGACCTAGGTTTTGACCAGATATTCATCGGTCAACTGGGAGCCTTGTTTTCTGTCGGTATGATTGCTGGTGCCCTGTTTTTCAGAAAGTTCTTGGACAAAAAGTGCACTCCGCACAAGCAAGCGAAAATTGCAGTCATCGTCGGCACCACTAGTACCCTGGGCTACCTGCTTTTAGGCTCACAAGCTTCAGCCATTTGCTTGGAGCTTTTTCGAGGGTTCGCTGAGATGCTAGCAATCCTTCTGGTCTACGGTCTAGCAGCCGATGTTAGTCCTAAAAAGTTCGAAAGTACCACCATCGCCATACTAGTGGCTGCTTACAACATTGCTGAACAAATCTCAATCAACGTTGGTGCTTCGCTCTACACCTTCGTTTTCAAAGATGGCTTTGCACCGCTTATTGTGGTCAGCGCTATCACCACCCTCGCTTGTTGGTTGCTAATTCCGCTTCTACCCGAAACAGACCAGCATTTAGAGCCAGCGAAACAATAAGCGAAAGTAGTCGCATTTTCTTTTTCTAAAACCAAATCAGCCAGACCTGGGGCCAACAAAAGCTCCCAGAAGTTGTTCGGGCTGATTTCAACAAACCAAGGAACTATCCAATGGAAAACCTCGCAATCGCCTTGTTTGCGGCACTGGCCGTGAGCGCTGTCTCATTTATCGGTGTGGCAACATTCTCGCTCACCGGAGACAGACTCAAGAAAGTCATCAATCTGCTTCTCAGCCTGGCGGCTGGTGCGATGCTCGGCAACGCTCTCTTGCATCTCCTGCCTCACTCAATCGAGAACGCCAAGCACAATCCGCCCGCCATTGTTCAGGTGGTGCAACCCAAGCCGACTGAGACTGCTGTGAAAGTCGAAGCACCAGTGCACGTTGATCATGCAGATCACGATCATGATCACGACCATGACGCTGCTGCCCACAAGGACGAGCACGATCATGACCACGACGCTGCTGCCCACAAGGACGCTCCCAAAGACGCACACGCTGGCCACGATCATGACCACGACCATGACACTGCCGCCCACAAGGACGCTCCCAAAGACGCACACGCTGGCCACGATCATGACCATGACCACGACGCTGCTGCCCACACGGACGCTGCCAAAGACGCCCACGCCGGTCACAACCACGATCACTCGTCGCTCTCCGTCTTCGCGCTGTTGCTGGCCGGTTTCCTCGCTCTTTTCGGCCTGGATCTTGCCCTGCTGACGCGGACTCACAAAGACGATGAATGCGTCAAGCCTCTCGGCTATCTGGTCATGCTCAGTGACGGGCTGGAGAACTTCCTCGACGGCCTCGTCATCGGTGCGGCCTTCCTCGTCAGCATCCCTGCAGGCATTGCCACCACCATTGCTATCTTCTTGCACGAAGTACCGATGGAGCTTGGTGACTATGCAGTTATGAGGCACTCTGGTTTCTCGAGAAAGAAGGCCTTGCTGCTCAACTTCGCCTCCGCCATGGTAAACGTCGTCGGTGTCGTGCTTGCTTTCACTCTGGGCAGCGCCCTGCCTGGCTTCTCGTCTATTGCCACTCCTTTTGCAGCCGGTGCAATTCTCTATCTTGCAGCGACTGGGCTTCTGCCGCAGATCCGCATGCAAGGCACCAGCAAACAGAAGGCTTCTTATTTCACCATGACCCTTCTTGGTGTGGCACTGATGGCGCTGATCTTGCTGATCGAATAGTGCCCTCTGCCTAGCCTCAAGCCAGGGCAACTAGAGAGGACTCTTACATGACTATCTCACCCTGGCTTACGAGCCTGGCGCGTCGCTCGCGCCGGGCTCTTTCTGCAGCCACAAGTTCGCCTGAACTGCGGCCAAGTTACACCACTTCGGCGGTATCCAGCGCTACCGTAGATAAAGATGGCTGCATCAAGCTCCATACCAGCTCGGAGAAACTGATCTATCGACCCAAGGCCGGTAGCTCTCAGTTCTCTGTCGGCCGCTTGGTCTTTACAGAGACAATGCGTCTTGGCCATGAAGAACAAATGCGAGAAAGCACAAGAAAGGAGCTGCTCAAATACGAGTCGCCGGAACTACGAAAGATGATCGCGCCAATCTTGAAAGGATGGGCGTCGGCCAAAGCAAACCTCGATGTTCTTGAACTCGGACCGGCATATACAACTGCCATTCCAGAGGCTCTGAGCGAAAACCTGCGTTCATACCAGGCAGTAGACTTCTCGCAGCCTTACTTGCAAAAGCAGCAAGAAATTCTCCAAGAAAATCCAGCTTTGGCCGCGCTTTGTCACATGACTGTCTCTGACATCTACGACCTCAACAAGGCAAAAGCTTCTTGTGACCTGATTTTTGCAAGTTGCCACCCGCCACTAGTGTCTTCGTCAATCAACGACAAATGCGCTGTGCTCGACAAAATACACGCACTGCTGAGAGCTGGCGGGACTTTCGCTCTCTTTCCCTGGTACTTCAGTGAACAGCCACAAGCTGTCAATCGGCATCTACTGCAACTGTTCCAAGTGAAGCAAATCGCCTATCAACACGACTGGCGTGCGCGCTTGTTCCTCATTCTTGAGAAGCGCTAGATCACTTGCGTTCACAACTTACAGCAAAAGGAAAACTATGATCACTCAAACCACTCGCATCCCGGTGACTATCGTCACTGGCTTCCTCGGCTCGGGCAAAACTACCTTGCTCAATCACGTGCTCAACGGTGCCCACGGAAAACGCATAGCGATCATCGAGAACGAATTCGGTGAAGTCAGCATCGACGATGCTCTGTTGGTCGAAAGCAATCAGACCATTTTCAAAATGAGCAACGGCTGCCTGTGCTGCACCATCAACGGAGACCTGGTGCGCACACTGACGGATCTGATTGCCCGTCGCAGTGAGTTCGACTACGTTATCATCGAGACCACTGGCGTTGCCAACCCCGCACCGGTTGTTCAGACCTTCATGGTCAATGAAGACATCGCCGAAGCATTCGCTCTCGATGCTGTAGTCACCACCATCGACGCCAAGCACATCGGTGAACACATCGAGAACAAGGAATGCAAAGAGCAAGTCGCTTTTGCCGATATCCTCATTCTCAACAAGCTTGACCTTGTCACCACCGATGAAGCCGAGGCGGTTATAACCAAGCTGCGCAGCTTGAACGGCCTTGCTGTCATTCACAGAACCGAGCGCAGCAATATTGCACTCGCTGCAATTCTCGATCAGCACGCCTTCTCGAGCGAAGCAGTCGGCGAAGACCATGACGAGCACGGCCACGCCCATGAAGGCTGCAGACATGACCACCACGGCGAGACCTGCGACCACGATCACGGGCATCAGCATGACAATCACGATCATGCACACGACCACGATCACGATCACGGGCATCTCCACTCGCATCATCACGACGACGACGTGCAATCAGTTGGCTGCGTACTGAGCGGTGACATCGACAAAGCCCGCTTCAACACCTGGTTCGGCCAGCTGATTCAGAACAACGGCGACCGGCTCTATCGCTGCAAAGGCATTCTCAGCATCGCCGGCGAGACCAATAAAACGATCCTTCAGACCGTTCATCGCGTGGTGGAAGTCACCAGCGGCAGTGCCTGGAAAGAAGGCGAACGCCTGAGCAAGATTGTCTTCATCGGCAAAGACCTCAAGCGCGACGAGCTTCTGGCTGGGTTCAAGGGCTGCGCCATCCAGGCGTAACCAATCACGTTCCAAGCTCGATCAATCATTCACAACTAAGTAAGGTCAAACCTATGTACGACTGGATTATCATCGGAGGAGGAATTCACGGAACCTTCCTTGCCAACTTCCTCACCACGGCTCTCGGTTACCGCTTCGACAAGGTAGCTGTACTCGACCCCCATGAGGAGCCCTGCTCTTTGTGGAAACAGACAACCAAGAACACCGGCATGGTGTTCTTGCGTTCACCTGGTAAACATCATCTAGGGTTACATCCCAACGCCCTGGATAACTACGCCAATCTGCCCTCCGTCAAGCCCCGGGCAATGACCTTGGGTGATTCCCGGCGCCCGTCTCTCGAGCTCTTCAACAGCCATATCAGTTATCTGGTAAACCAATTTGGATTGAAGAGAATGTTTCATCAGGCACGAGCCTCTGCTATTCGCGAGATTGCAGAGGGTCTGGCCATTGAGACCAATGTCGGCACCTTCGAGACCAGACGAGTGATTCTTGCTCTCGGGCAATCAGAGTCACCGTTGATGCCTGCTTGGGCATACAAGCTGAGATCGAAGGGAATCGAGGTGAAGCACGTCTTTGCCTCTGATTTCAATCTCAATGACTACAGCGGCCGCGACCGAGTAGCCATTGTTGGCGGTGGCATAACAGCAGCGCACCTGGCAACAAAGATAGGCGGCTACCAAAATCCGGTCGCCCTAGTCTGCCGAGACGTCATACCCACCAACAACCTGGATTTCGATCCCTGTTGGTTGGGTCCTGAATGCATGGAAGGCTTCAGCCAAATTAGCGACCCCGACGAAAGAAGGCGCGTCATTGATAAAGCGAGGCACAAAGGCACAGCCCCCCAAGACGTTCAAGAGAAGTTGGCAAGCGCGATCGAAACTGGTCGAGTGGTGCAAACCTTAGGGTCTGTTCAAAGGGTAAACTCTTACAGCGGCAAAGCCACCATTCATCTAAGCAACGGCAAGAAGGTTGAGTGCGATCGAGTCATTCTCGCCACCGGTTTCGAAAAGAACCGACCAGGAGGTGCATGGCTCGACTACACGGCTCTCAATCTCAATCTTCCTGTTCATCAAGGCGGTTATCCGTTGGTCGATCCTCTACTGCGTTGGGGTCATCCACGCATATTCGTCACTGGTGCCCTGGCCGAACTAGAGCTTGGGCCAGCGGCAAGAAACATCATCGGAGCCAAGCTTGCCGCTGAGCGGATTTGGCGTCTACACCAAATGTAACCAATAGAGGGCCATAGGAATTCTCCTGTGGCCCTTGAAACAGGAGAATACAATCATGATCAATTTCATTCCTAAAGCATTTACTGGTGAAGAAGACACTTGTCCGGTGTGCATCGCCAGAGTGCAGCTTGAGGCAGCTCTCGAAGGTATTGAGCTTGCCTTTGTGGCGGCGCAGCCAACCGAAGGCAAAGAAAAAATTGCTGCCTACTTTCGGCTGACAAAGTTGTTCGCCGAGATGCAGTGCGACTATCGAATTGCCTTTGCCATCAATCTTTCGATCTGGTTTTCGGCTGAGCGCTATGGTCGAGCGAAGAAAGTACCAGATCTGCTGATGGCCTACGACGAGTATCGCGAACGTTCAGTCAATTCGTTTCAGGCATATCAAGAAGCTTCAGCAGAACTGTCGACTGTGCTTTGTTCTCCGCCACTTGCCGATGCCAATACAAAGCTTGCGGGCGCAGTCGAAGCCTTCTTTGTAGAAGTTGACAAATGGACGACAAAACGTCGGGAGGACGCCTTTAGCGTTCTCTGAAAGTTTAAGCAGGTTGGGCAGAGTGACTTCTGCCCAGTCTGCCCAACCTGCCCAATTCTTTTTTTTTGAGAGGCAAGATAGACAATACCGCTACACCTGCAAACAGAGACTTCTTGTTGATAAAAAAATGCACCAACACAACTACACAAGCTAGTAAGGTGGGGCTGAAGCATTCAAAGCTTGGTGAGGTTAGATTAGCTGAGGCCTACTCCCGCACAGCGTCGATGGTATCGTGAGCATTAGAAGCACCAATATAGCGAATCTTGATCAACGGACGACCGACGTGATCGGCGCCTACATAACTAACACTTTTTAGCGTAAAGCCATCAGGCATACCTGCCAATCCGTGGCTTAGACTCATGTTTCCAGAACCATCTACGCTAAAGGGATGAGAGGCAGCTCCCTGGTTCAAGCCTTTGTAAGTACCACCACGGATTTCCAATGTGCCAATGTGAATGTACATTCCACCAGAAATCATATTGCACTGATACAGACCATCCGGGGGCGCTCCTTTACCCTTAGATTGATCAACCGGAGGCTTGTTCTGAGATGTACCTGGATTAGCAGGGTTCTGATTGCCGCTTTTTCCACTACCCGAACTAGGCACTACCGTTGGTGCCCCAGTACCGGCTTTGATCCACTCTTCTTTAACCACAAGAGTAAGACCATTGTGATCAAAATGCACGGCATACAACCCAGGAGAAATCATGCGCGCAATCGTGCCGTTATGCCAGTGTGCCTCACCAGGCGTATGAATATTGTTAGCACGCACTCTTGTACCAACAGAAAAATCTACAGCTCTTTGCGCGGCATTGCCAGTCGTCGCAGCAGTAGCGTTAAAGTTTCCGCTAGGAGCACTATTTATCGGATTGTTTGCGGTAGCGGCCTCTTCGGCCTTAGCCGGAGCAGCAGCCGCTCGCACCCATTTTTTGGGCACAAAATACTCTTCATTGGGGGCATACCCTTCCCTTTGATCAAGCCTCACGGTGCAGTTACCAGCAGCATCTACCTTTATGACAGTTCCAGGCCACCAGCTGGTTGGCATAGAAGTCGGAGAACATTCAACATGGCTGCCAACAGCCTGAGCACTGGCAATAGTATATGAGCTGGCAAAGATCAAACTAGCTAGTAGAAAATTATGCACGAACAGCCGGGTAACCAGAATCATCAATCGCCTCTCCAAATGGGGGGCAATTGTAGCAAAGGCAACTTACCTTCGTTGAAAGATTCAGATTTAGTTGAGACCAGCAGAAGCTCTATAGAGCTAGCCAGTTTTCAAGCGATCTAGCCCATTTACTCAGTCATTTCCAGAATTAACGCTTTTTAGAAACAGCCTTAGCAAAAGAGGTACCGGCTTTAAATGCAGCTATTGTTTTAGCCGGTACGACAACAGACTCACCGGTTTTCGGATTTCTTCCGACACGCGCTTTGCGTGAACGAGAACCAAAGGCACCAAAACCAACTAGTGTTACCTTACGACCTTGAGAAACTTGCTGAATAATAGTTTGCATTGCGATATTGATAATCAATTCAGCGTCTTTCTTCGTAGTCTCTGCTGCGCTCGAAACAGCATCAACTAGTTCGGCTTTATTCAAGTCAAAATTCCCCCAAGTATATTATTGATTTTCTTCTTCAAGACGCGCTGAAACAAAGCGACTAAAGTCACTGTAAGCCTTATCAGAATTTCCTAACTCTAAGTTTAAGCTGGCACGCTCCTGCAAAAACTCCGGCAGAGACTCCTGCTTAATGGCATCATTTATGCAGCGAAGAGCATCATGGTACTTTCCAGCACTGCGAAGGATGCGTGTTTTCTCAAGCCATGCCTCAATTATAGATGGGTCTATATCTAAACATTTATCAAAGTCGCTCAAAGCAAAGGTATCATGACCCAACCGAAGCAGCAGCAATCCACGACCACAGATGGCGTCAGCATTTTTTGGCTCTAGCCTAATTGACTGATCAAAATCACGCAACGCTAAATTGTATTCATTGTGATCATCATAGACCAAAGCTCGACCATACCAAGCATCACTGGATTCAGGATCAAGCTCAATTGCTCTGCTAAAATCTTCCACCGCTCCAGCAAAATCAAGAAGCTCAGAACGCAACTCGCCCCGTGATAAATAAGCACTGAAGAAGCCTTTATCGCATTCAATGGCATCGGAGAAATCGCGCAAAGCCTCTTGGTGCAAACCAAGCTCAGCGCGACAAAGACCACGAAAATAGGAAGAAAGAACACAATCAGTGCTCTTTGCTAAGCGAATATTGAACTCGTGAATGGCACTCTTATAGTCACTCTTTAGAAAGTAGATATAGCCAAGATAGTAATCGGCCTCTGAGATAAAAGGATAAAGCTTTTGAATTCGGCCGAAGCAAACCAAAGCCAAATCCAGCCTCTCAGCCGACATATGCTCTAGTGCCAAGTCGAACAGAGTCTTTGCCTTAGAATCAGCTATATCAGGACAAGTTAGTACATATGGCGACATAAAGCTCTCAACTCCTATCAACTTCTCCCTCATTTAAACTCACTAGACCAGAACCTAAGCGAACCATCATAAAAACTCACAGCTAGCTGATTCTTGAAAGGATTCCAGGCCAGTGCTGTCACAGCAGATTGACCACGAGCAACGACAACAGGAGCAGTTCTATTTCCCAAATCTGTCCGCCAAACATAGACTGCCCCAGACTGATCGCCGCAAGCAAGCAAGTGCTCGAAAGGATGAAAGGCCATACTGGTCAATGGAGCAGTTGGGCCATTGAGTTTAGTCGGTTGTGCCGACTCAACTCGGCGATCATCGAACTTCCACACATAAGCACTATATTCACTACAAATCGCCAACCAGCGACCACCCCAGCTCCAATCTAGAGACTTAATTTCACCGGCACCATTCAGCTGCAAAACTATTCCAGAGCCAACTACCCATACACGCACGCTGGAATCTCGGCAGGCATAGGCGAGAATACTCCCCAAGCGATTAAAACGCAGGTATGTAGGGTCACCTTGTCCATTCAAATGATATAGAGATTTACTTGAGCCCAACTCCCACACAAAAATTCCATCACTGGCACAGCTAGCAAAAATATTGCGTTCAACGGGATGCCAACAAAGATCGACGACAGGAAGACTATGCTCACTCAAGCGCTCAACAAGTGCCCCCGACTGAGCCCACAGGCTGATATCTTGATCGCGGCTGGTTAACAGCACCCGCGACCAAGGCGACCAAGCTAGCTTGCCCAGCGAGCCACCTCTTTCTAACTCTACAGCCTTACCAACATCAACCAAACTCCATAGCCTGGTAGCCGTGTCGACACCTGCAGACGCCACAAAATCATTGTTACAACTCAAACCTATTTGGGTAATTCTGCCATCGTGACCAGTCCAGCGCTGACAAGCACTGCCATTCTCGTCAAAGAGAATCAACTCACCACTAGCTGTGCTAGCCAACAAAGCAGCACCTTGTTGCGACCAACAGAGTCTCTCTATCCTTGATTCTAGACAAACCTCTGCTTCAGAAGCAAAAGGGTTCTGAGCAACTAAACTCTTCATACAATACCAATCTTCCTTCTAATGATAATAGATTATCAATAGAGAGAAGTCAAATTAGTTTAGAACTGAACCGCTGTCAATGATTATGCGCGCCTTGCCACCACAATAAAGCGAGGGCACGCAACTCCTTGCAGACCCAAAGCCTCATTAACTTCATCCAGATACCGCGCACTCTCAACCTCAAAACCTGAGTACTGAAGCAAATAAGGAATAGTGGAGAGACTTTGCAAACACGAGAGTGGAAGCTGATCAATTAATTGCTCCCATTGACCGCTCCAACTTTCACGCGTCCAAAGCGCATCAAGAATAACCACTCGACCATCTACCTTTAGCAAATCTCGCCAGTGCGAAAAGACTTTGATTGGATCTGCCAAAAGAACGACAGACTGCCTGGCGGTTATTAAATCAAAGGAAGCACGGCACGCAGACGAGAAAAGCGACTGATCATGAATATCACCAGTCAAGAAATCTACGCGCTTGGAAAACTCAGCAGGGAGACTAGCCTTATTTATCTCTAGTGACGGACCTGAAATATCTTGCGAAACGATCTTGCCCTCGTCAGACAACATTGAAGCTAGCATGTGAGTCAAAGTACCAGTGCCAGCGCCTACATCCAAACAGCTGTAACCGGGCCTAACTACCACCGATCGCAAAAACTCCGACCGCCAAGCCTTAGCTTCAGCAGCCGACAATAATCCATGACCAGATTGCTGGTTGTACGAGACAGCTTCTTCATCACAGAGAGCCTGAACGGTAGCCGAAATGCTCACTAAAATTTCCCCTCTGCCAATTTTACATAGAGAAAGAACCGATCTAACATCGAAGCTACTTTTCAGACCTGCTCAGTATCGCCTTGAGGATTTCTACAACCTCACCCTCTTCAGGAAATCTACCTAGTTTGATTTTTGAAAAAATTCTGGATTCACCAAAATCTACCTCGAACAAACCACCGGTAGTTTGATAAAGCTCGCTTCTGATACCAAACTCGGTACCGATTTCTGCAGCCAGAGCCGTTGCCCTAGGCTCATAGCCACAGCCGCTACAGTAAGTAATCTTAGTGTGCTTGCTCTCACGCTCTGCAGCAGCGTTGAGTTCGCTTAGAACCTTTTCTCTCAACTCTTGCCAAGATTTGCTTTCAAAATTACTCATTGACCTAAGCCGAAACCAACATCTAAATATCGCACATATGAGCTTTGCTCACTCTTGTTCATGTTACCACCGACATCGAAGCGCCTAGAGTTTTTTGAACATTATTGATAATGTATTATCAATAATGTTCAAACCCAGAGGCGAAAATTGATTACAAGCGATATGACAAAAATTGCCAAAAGTAGCGATTGTCAATCGCATAACAAACGGCTATCAACAAAAAAGGCTCTCTTAATAGCCTTCCCTTTGCTCTGGCTAGCGATGTACTTTGCTCTAGCGCCCAATCCAATCGCCTTACTGGAAATGCGCTGGCCACTAATTCTTACAGGACTAGTAGGAGCAATCATCGGCAACCTCAGTGCCATTGGTGGCGGCTTGGTTTTTATCCCAGTGATGATCTTTGTTTTCCATCTCCCCCCTGTGGTCGCCCTAAAAATTGCACTTGCCAGCCAGTCATTTGGCATGACTGCAGGGGCTATTGGCTGGCTAGGTAAAACTCCTGTTTGCAAGAAAATACTGTTCTTTGCGATACCAGGATTACTAGCTGGCGCTACCGTAAGCTCATTATTAATTCACCCAAACCCACTTCTGATCAAAGGCCTATTCGGCCCTGTATCTATAGCTCTCGGATTACTAATAATTTCTACTAGCATGGCAAAACAAAACAGCAGCAGCAAAACCATTGACCAGAAATGGGCGCTGCCGCTTCTGGTAGTTTCATTCATTGGCGGCTTGATATCTGGCTGGGTGGCGGTAGGGGAAGGCGAGGTAGTGGCCGCATTTCTCATGCTAGCCGCTGGGATAAACAGTCGAACCAGCATAGCCACTGGCGTACTATTGCTTGCCATCACTTCTATTTACTTAACTCTCATACACCAGTTTTTTCTCGGCGGCATACCGTGGGACTACGCCTGCTTTACGATTCTCGGCTGCGTCTATGGCGCTAGCCTGGCTCCAATTCTTGGCCGACTTATTGGAGCGCAAAAACTAAAAATCACCTTTGCCTCAATCGCAATACTAGACGGCTGCTTGTTTATCTATCAGTGGCTGAGGACTTAACAACAATAGGACGTAAGAGCAACCTGAATTTCATAGCGAATACAACTCACTGGAAATTGAAGCAGCTTAATGATAATGTATTATCAACAAGAAAAAGAGGGCTCAAATATGAGTATTGTCATTGGTCGCATGGAATTCCAGGGACCAATTCTAAATTCACAAGGTCTAAAGAATGAGCCTGGGCTATTTGCATTGCTTTCCAACGCCAAAAGAGGCACTCGTCTGGTGGCAATGTATCACTCAAGTTCTATTCGCACGACTATCGAACGACTAGTAGAACGAGCAGAACCAACTGCTACAAACAGATTTTACGCAGTGCTTTACACCCCAGGGCTTGACGAAACTCAGCGACAACTAATTTGTGAAGACGTCAGAAGAGAGCACCAGAGAAGCCCTGCAGTCTGGTAGAAAACTAGCGCAACCGACTCAACGGAGAGATAAATGATAATCGAGTTTAAAGGCGGCCCTTTCGACGGTGATATTGTCGGCGGTTTCAACAAGGCAGTTGAATTCATGGTCGCCTGGCACCATCCAGATAGACCTGTTTATGGTCGCCACTGTTGCGCTTGCTGTGCTGAAACCCTTGAGATGATCGAATATATTTTCGTCGGCTACGAGCCTGTTCTGCGCAGAGAAAAAGAAGCGAATAAATCAGCAAATCAGCCAGTACGGCGACTTCTATAGTAATAGTAGGACAATTCTCTCGGACGATAAGGCCGGGGAATGTCAGCGCTAATAATCCGCTCACTCGCCATCCGCGCACCGATAATGTTGCGAGAGGCCGGGCCGATAACTAATTCGGCTAATGCTCCGGTAACAAAGAGCCCATCAGACCAACGCAAATATTTATCCAAGACGGGAAAACCACAGGGTGCGCAAGGCAGATTCATCTCGTCTATTACTTGCCGAACTAATGCACCACCAGGCAAACAGCGCTCAAAACCAGTTGCCAAAACCACCAGGTCGGCCTCAATTAAACTTTGATCTTCAAGAGTAAGGCGAACGGAGCTGCTATCGCCACTTGCAGAAACCACCGAATTCTCAACAAACGAAACGGCTTTGCTTATCATTGCTCCATGAGCCTGGCGACGAACATCTTCTGGAAACGAACCCCAATGGCGAGCACTATCTACTCTTCTGCGGCGCTCAACAAAGTTAGCTTCACGAGCAAGAAGATTCAAACACTTCGGTCCTAGCCAACAGGGGTCTGCGTCAAACTGCTTGATCTTGAACTCCCGAGAATGCAACAGTGTAACTTGACCGGGCCGCTTCTTTGACAATGACAGAGCTACTTGCATCGCGCTAATCCCGCCACCGACAACGACTACCTTTGACCATTCCCTCGCGGCAGCAGCTGCGAAATCTGGCGAAAATACATGAACAATTGGTGATACCGCGTGCAGCTCTTTGGCCCATGCCGGAATACTAAGGCAATCAGCCATGCCAATACCAAGGATGACACGCTTAGACTCGAATTCACCTTCTGTAGTAGTGACAATATAAGATTTACCTTTCCTACTCAGAGAGAGAGCACTGGCGTTGTGACGCATAGAGGAGAGATTGCCAGAATCAACTACATGATCACAATGAGCATTGAACAATCGCAGCGATGGACGCTTATACTTTGAATAAAACTCCGCCGCACCGCTCGCTCGTTCTCTAGCAAAGCGCTTTAGCGCGCCTGAACCAGCATCAAGGTTATGCTCAGCCGGCGAGCGCAAAAACTCCATTCCCGTATTTTCAGCACAACGCTTCCAGACAGCAAGAGGCCGATCATGAGGATCTATCACTAAAACCTTCTCGGGGTTAGCTCTTCCAGCCTTTAAGATCTGGTTGCTTGCATAAGTACCATGTATGCCACCACCGACAATCACCCAATCAAGCACAGCACACCTCTAACAATCAAGTGAGCCACCAGAAAGCTCTTTGTCTTCTCGATTTAGTTCAGCGATATAGCGACTAAAGTCTTTGTAAGCCAAATCTGGCTGCCCTAGCTCCATATAGATAACAGCCCGTTCTTGTAAAAACTCAGGGTCACTCTCGCAATCTATTGCCTTAGTTATGCAAGCTAGAGCCTGCGGCAGGCTACCACACGATTTCAAAACGCGGGCTTTTTCAACCCAAGCTTCTACCATAGATGGATCTGACTCAAGACATTTATTGAAATCGGCCAAAGCAAAAGCTCCTTCGCCTAAGCGCTTAAACAACATGCCTCTTGCACACAAAGCATCAGCATGAGCAGGATCAACCTGAATTGCTTGATCATAGTCGCGAATAGCTTCGCCAAACTGCTCAAACTCTTCGAATATAAGTGCTCTGCTGTACCAGGCATCAGCAAAACCAGGCTCTATTTCAATCGCCTCATTGTAATCGTCAACAGCTCCATTAAAATCCATTAGAGCGGCTCGCAGCCGACCTCGAACATAATAGGCCATGACGAAATCTTCGTCTTCATCAAGTGCGTTTGTGTAGTCACTTAGTGCTGCAAAATGATCGTTCAGCTCTTCGTAACAAAGACCACGAAAATACATAGCTAGTGCGCATTTGGGCTGCATCAAAAGACGGATAGTAAACTCATCTATCGCCATTTGATAATCTTTCTTGAGATAGTATATCCAACCACGATAGTAGTTAGTCTCAGAAATCTCTGGCCAAGACTTCTTCACCTCGGCAAACCTAAGCAGAGCTTGATCAAAATCATCGGCAAGCATAAACTCGCGAGCCGAATCAAACGCCGCAAGAGCCTTTGCGTCTTCAGTCTTTGGCGCATCAAGAGTCTGTTTACTCACAACTATGTACCCGTGCCAGCAAACGGAAGGAAACCAATTTCGCGGGCTCGCTTAATCGCTTTTGTCACCATACGCTGATTTTTACGACTGCAACCAGTAATGCGAGCTGGCAAAATTTTGCCATTTTCCGACAAAAACTTGCGCAAAAAATTGACGTCTTTATAGTCAACCCGCTCAATCTTGTTCGATGCAATAGGATCAACTTTTGCCCGCTTCGGCATAAGGCCCCGCGGCTCAGTTCTCTGTACCTTTCCTGCCATATTCACCTCTATTTATTTTGCTGCCGCTAAATGACTTATAGCCATGTTCTCTTGCGCCACATCACTCAAAAATTTGATATTCCAATCAGGGAACGAGTCGGGCAGATTCTTCCAAGCATCAACCCCGGCAATCATTTCCTCATTAGTGAGCAAACAAGCATCCAGCTCTTTAGTTAGCCATTGTTGATCCATACCGATACCAATCAAAACCAACTGCTGGCGACGATCACCAAAGGGCTCTTCCCAGCTATCGTGAATATCGCGCAGAAGCAACGAATCTTGCGGCCAACGCTCCTTATCCATAGCAGCAAAGAACATTGCCCCAGGCTCAATACGACAGGCACCACCTGCTTGCGACCACTCTATTGAATAGTCCATACGGGTAGCCACCCAAAGAAATCCTTTTGAGCGGATAACACCATCCCAGTCAGCGTCAAGAAATGCCCGCAAGCGTTCCGGATGCATAGGACGACGAGCGGTGTAAACAAAATTGGTGATGCCGTACTCAACAGTCTCAGGAGTATGAGTACCGCGCAATTCCTTGAGCCAGCCAGGAGCCTCGGCCGCACGATCAAACTGGAAGAGGCCTGTATTTAGAATTTTATTCAGATCTACCAGACCAAATTTCGAACGCACAATGCGAGCCTCAGGGTTGAGGTGCTGCAAAATTTTCGTCAACCTATTTAGATCATTCTTCGAAATCAGATCAGTCTTATTGACGATAATCACATTGGCAAATTCAACCTGGCTTATAAGCAAATCGCTTATGGTCCGAGGATCTCCCTCATTCAACTCTAGACCACGCGACACTAAGGCCGCGCTCTCCATATAATCATCAAGAAAATTCATGGCATCTACTACTGTAACCATGGTATCGAGGTGAGCTACTTCTGAAAGCGAAACACCGTTAGCATCAGTAAAGACAAAGGTTTCAGCAACCGGCATCGGCTCCGATATTCCGGTAGACTCAACCAACAAATAATCAAAGCGACCTTCACTAGCTAAGCGATTGATCTCGACGAGCAGATCTTCTCGCAAAGTGCAGCAGATACAGCCATTCGACATCTCAACCAATTTCTCGTCAACACGACTAAGGCTTGCACCCTGCTTAACTAGCTGAGCGTCAATATTGACCTCACTCATGTCATTCACTATCACAGCGACCTTGAGACCATCTCTATTAGAGAGAATATGGTTGAGCAAAGTCGTTTTGCCTGCACCAAGAAAGCCAGACAATACAGTCACCGGTAACTTTTTCATGGAACCCCACGCATGCAAACTAAGCCTAAGCAAAGCTACAAGAGTCAAGGATGGCAACCGAGAGCCTGGTGCCACCCTCACCGGCAAAAGATCAGAGCCAGATCAATTTCCAAGTTGCTCTTGCAGCGTTTATCGCTTTATTGATAATAGGTTATCATTATCAATAAGTCAATATTTTTTGTTAGCGCGAGCAAGAATCACAAAATCCGTACAGCAGAACTTCATGCCGTTTTAGGGTAAATCCATTCGGCACTAGGTTCTTTACGTTAAGACCACAGCCATCTACATCAAAAACTTTCTGACAACCACTACAAGAGAAGTGATGATGATGGTGACCGCCTGGTAATTCATATAAAGCAACGCCGCCAGGCATATCAACAACTATGAGTTTTTTGTCGCCCACCAGCGCTTTTAGATTTCTATAGATCGTAGCAACGCCTAAGCCCGGGCAATCACCCTGAGCTAGGTCAAGAATCTCTTGAACTGCTAAGGGCCTCTCAGCACTCTCAAACGCCTTAAGAATGGCCTGCCGTTGCTGTGTATTGCGCTCCATAACCACCCTATTGCTTACATAGCAAGATTACAACATCCAGGCAATTGTTCAAGCTTAAAGAGGGTTGACTTCCTCTTAATGATAATCTATTATCACTGGCCTTGCCAAAACTTTAGCCTTGAAGACCCTGCATCTAGACCGGGTCTGTATTGTGCTGCAAAGGACAAATACTTAGAAATATGAAAAAGTCAGACAGAATAATCGTTAAGAAACAAAAATAGGCTAAAGAATGAAAACACTGCCAGTAACAGTTTTATCTGGTTTTCTCGGCGCCGGCAAAACTACTTTGCTCAACCACGTACTCAACAACCGCGAGGGGCTGCGTGTAGCAATCATCGTCAACGATATGAGCGAAGTAAATATTGACGCGCAGCTAATAAAGCATGGCGGTGCCAGCCTCAATCGCGTCGAAGAAAAATTAGTCGAGATGTCTAATGGTTGCATTTGCTGTACTCTGCGCGAAGATCTCTTGATAGAAATCTCCAAACTCGCTAAACAAGGCAAATTCGATTACCTCTTAGTAGAGTCAACTGGTATCTCAGAGCCTCTCCCCGTCGCTGAGACCTTCTCTTTTGAAGATGAGAGTGGTGAGAGCCTGGGCAAGATTGCCACCCTAGACACAATGGTTACTGTAGTTGATGGCTTCAACTTCTTGCGCGACTATGAAGAGGGCGTCGAGTTGAAAGACCGCAACCTCAGCATCAATGAAGACGACGACCGCAGCATATCTGATCTGCTTGTTGATCAAATTGAATTTGCCAATGTCATTGTGCTCAACAAAACCGACCTCTTAGAAGCAGAAAAGCTAGAAGAGCTGCATAAAATAATCGCTCACCTAAATCCTGAAGCAAGAATTATCGAAAGTGAATTTGGAAAAATAAATACCAGCGACATTCTAAATACCAAGCTGTTCGATTTCGAGAAGGCCTCCGAAGCGCCAGGCTGGATGAAAGAAATGCGTGGAGAGCACATTCCTGAAACCGAAGAATATGGCATATCTAGCTTTGTCTATAAGGCACGCCGTCCCATACACCCAGAGCGCTTCAGAGCATTCTTAGACAAAGAATGGGATGGTGTCATTCGCTCAAAAGGTTTCTTCTGGTTAGCCAGTCGCATGGACTTTGCCCTAGATTGGTCGCACGCTGGGGGCTCATGCCGCTTACAGCCAGCTCATCAATGGTGGGCTTGCATCGATAAAGAAGAATGGCCAGAAGAAGAAGCTTTTCGTGCTGAAATCGAAGAGGAGTGCCAAGGCGAATACGGTGACAGACGCCAAGAATGCGTATTCATAGGTATTCACATGGATAAAGAATGGATCGAAAACGAACTTAATCAGTGCCTACTGACGGATAAAGAAATGAAACTTGGGCCTAAATCGTGGGCTAAATACAACGACATGCTGCCCAGCGAATGGACTGTTGCTAACTAGCTGCCAGTTGAGCGACTGTGGTCTTGGCGCAAAAGTCTAAAATTTGAGCATCTAGCTGCTCTAGCTTTTTGCAGAGCGAACCGAAGTTTTCACTCAACTCCCTTCGCTCAACGTGCTCATCTTGAGCATTTCCAACGATATTTATAATGTCCAAAATAGTGATGAGCTTACTTGATCTCTTCAAGGCGTAGCCACCATTAACACCGCGATTGCTAGTGACTAATCCGGCTGATATTAGCGGTTTAAGAACCTTCGGAATGTAAGCAATCGATATCCTTGTCTGCTCAGCAATCTCCGAAGCCGCAAGCCTCCTTCCCTTACTTCTGGTAAGCAGGACGACCACCCGTAAAGAATACTCTGCACCTTTAGAGATCAAGACAAATCCTCCAGCTTTTCATTACGGATAAGCACTGATTACCAATGATTAGCGCGAATAATACTCGACCACTAAATTCTCTCTGAAACTCTGATCTAGCTGATCTCTTTCAGGAACTTGCAACAATTTTATAGACAGTTCGTTCTTTAACACTTCAACCCAATCTGGCTTAACTTGAATGTTTTCGAGCGTGACTGTTTGAATAAACTTTTTACTCTTCTCGCGGAAAGTAATCACATCACCGGGACTTAGCCTGGCTGATGCTACATCAAGCTTTTTTCCATTTACCAAAACATGACCATGATTGACTATTTGCCTAGCTAAATCTCGACTAGCAAAAAGACCAGAGCGAAAAACTATGTTGTCCAAACGCCTCTCAAGCAATTGCAAGAGAACAGTGCCAGTGGCAGCTTTAGCTCTTGTAGCTTCCTCGTAAAGAGCCACAAATTGCTTCTCTGACAATCCATAAGACCAGCGAATCTTCTGCTTCTCTAAGAGCTGTGTTCCATAGTCAGAGACTTTCTTCTTCTTTTGACCATGTTGACCCGGTGGATAAGGTCTCAAGTCATCAAACTTAGTGTTCCCAAACAAATTAACACCGACAGCTCGACAGCGTTTTGCCTTAGAGTCTGTATATCTCATCTAGTTTTCCTCGCAACAAACTGTAAAGCAAATTCAGCTGCTCTACTACGAAATTCAATCAATCAGTTTAGTTAAGGACAGCCAATAGAGCCGCCCCCAATCAGTGATAATACATTATCATTAACGACCGTGAATTTCAAACGTTTTTTAAGTCAAGCAAAATCAATTTACCTGATGCACAACCAATGGCAATGCTAGCCGCCTGCGGCTGCCACGCTATCGAACTGATTTCGCTATCACCAGTGAATAGAGCAAGTGGTTCGCTCTTGCTCTTGCCTGCGATATTCCAAATAATCAAATTACCATCGAGGCCCGAACTAGCCAGGCGCATATCACTTGGGGCAAAGGCCAAGTTCGAAATAAAGGCTTGATGCCCTTCTAGCATCAAAGGCTTACTACCACTAGGGCCTTTCCCACTAAAATCCCAGATTACCACCACTTCACTGCCACCGGTGGCTAAGTAGCGTGAAGTGCTATCCCAAGCGAGCTCTCGCACCTTTGTCGCGTAACCATTCATAAAAAGGTCATCACCACTCGGCAGCAACCAAATATGAGCAGCGCCATCCTGGCAGCCTCCAGCAACAGTTTTGCCGTTTGGACTATAAGCAATATCAAGAACAGAGCCCTTCCATTCAAAGAAACGCTTAGGTTTAACCTCAGAATCTGCCCACAGCCTCAGCCCACCATAACTACTGGTGGCAAATAGATTTGGCACAGCCGGATTCCAGGCGATACCAGCAATGGTGCTACTATGCCGGACAAACTCTTTTTCGACATTGCCTACAGCATCACACAGACGCAGATCCTTTCCTGCAGCAGTCAGTAAGACATCACGCTTAGCATTCCAAGCAAGATGCTCCACCCAACTAGAGCCATGATCCATTTCAGCCACTTGTTCAAAGGTACGATTAGCAGTCTCATAGATGCGAGCCTTACAGTCTTGACCAGCACTAGCTAAATACTTACCACTAGCCGACCAACCAACCTTGAGCGTGCCAAGGCTATGGGCCATCCACTGCGAAACTACTTTTCCACTAACATCAACAACCGTGACCTTACCTTCAGCGTCGCCACAGGCAAGCAGAGAACCATCTTTAGACCAACTTAAATTAGAGATATAGTCACCACAATCAAGCAGCCAAGCTAAATCTAGATCTTTTACTTTCTGAGCAGTTGACTCTTTACCAGACATGAATAGAAACCCTCCGTTAGCTCTGCGCGGTTGAGATTACGACCAATGAAAACAAGTTGGTTGTTGCGCGGCTCATCTCCCCACTCTTTGTCTGGCCGACCATCAAAAAGCATATGCACGCCCTGAAATACAAAACGCCGAGACTGCTTGGCTATGCTAAGAATGCCTTTCATCCTAAAGATATCTGTGCCTTTCTCACGCAAAAGCTCCCCTAGCCATTCATTAAACTTCTTCTCGTCAAGATCACCGTCACAGGTTATGCCAACCGAACTGACTTCACTGTCATGGGTGTGCCCAGCGTCGTACACTTGAGCACAAATTGGCATCAAAGGCTCGTCTTCGAAGGATAATGACATAGCAAACTCTTCAGGCTTATGCTGAGTGAAGAGCGCATAACGGCCAGCTGGAACCACAACTTGAAAGAGCTTGCTACCTTCACTATCAAGATTCAATTGATACGACTTAGCGACCGTATCGATGATAGCTCCA
>LNEX01000415.1 GCA_001464165.1 bacterium Ga0077546 | reverse complement strand
CAGGAGGCATTTGCTAAGTCAAAAATTGAGCCATTGCAGCAAGCAAAACTATTAGGCGAAGGCATTGTCTCTGGATTAGCTCTCAACCCAATTAACGGCCTTACTCAATTTACTAATAAATCTTTCGGAACGAATTTCAAAGCCATTCACTTAGGTGCTCAAAGTGAAATTGATTCTTCCATCGCTGGCAATGTCGGCAAAATGATCGGCACAACTGCTATATTTATTGGTCTCGCCCTAGCGACGAAAAAGGTTACAACTCTCGGCTCCAAAATGCTCGGTTCGGCAGCGCTCTCTGAGTCAGTTGCCTTCGGTACTGCTGGAGCAATTCAGGGTGGGCTTTTTACGCCAACGCAAAAAGACCTTAGCGGCTCTTCTTTCTTTCTTGCTCGCGGTGGTGAAGCACTTTTGGGCAGCGGCTCTGCCGTACTTGGTGCACAAGGCGCACGGGTGGCAAAACTATTTCAAGCTTCGGCACCATCGCTTGGAGTGACTGGCTCACGTATGCTGTCGTTAGGTGCCGAAGGCGTATTCAATGGCGCTCTTGGTGCCGGCACTGCCCATGCTTATTCTTACATGCAGACTGGCAAATGGGCTTCTAACCAAGAAGTAGCAAACTCTGCCATGCTCTCGGCTGGTATCGGACTTGGTGCTTCAGCTCTAAGCCTTCGCAAAGGTGCTGGTGCTGCAGACAACGCAGCACAAAGTGCATTAAAAGGTACGCCAGAAGCTACTTTAGGCAGTACCCCGGATACTAGTTTAGGAAGTGCAATATCCGGTCTAAAGAGCCAGGACCAGATTCCGCCGCGTAGTTCCTTGACTCCATTAGAGTTTGCGCAAATCGACGAGCACGCTCAAGGCCTAAAATCGTGGAAATCAGATCTATACAGTGACCGTAACGTGTCACCAGACACGCACTTCGTTTCGCCAGATCCAATAGGAGAGCTTACTAACGGAAAATTCCGTGCTGCTGAAGGTAGCGAATCTGGGACTAGTTTGCAAAGCAAAAGGCCTGGTCTCTTGATGCACAAACTAAGCACTCCAGAGGCTGTACAGCAAGAGTTAGATAACGTATTCGGGGCCAATATTTTGGCACCCATAAAAGATGGTCGAGATTTCGAATTCTCCAAAATGGTTAAGACCGAGCACGGAGATATAGAGCTGAGAGGTCTTTACCGGACTGAATACAACGATTACTATCTTTCCTTCCCTCCTGCTAGAGCCGATCGCGCTTCGATGTTGATAAAGCTCGATAAGAATGGAAGACCAAATCAAGTTAATTTAGTCAATGACTCAAATGGTTTCTTTAGCACTTTATTCGACACCATGGGCGCAAAGCAGCTGGCCAGCGACTTGGGCTCTTCTGATCCGAAGGCGTTTGCAGCGGCATTGAAGCATATTGCGCAAACCAACGAGCCTCCCCAAGTGCCCAAGCCTAGGCTGTCAGACCCAGATGCACTTGCAGAGACACTGAAGCCGATTGCGCCAATCAACGAGCGTCTCCTACCGCCCAAATCTTGGTTGTCAGACCCGAAAGCATTTGCAAAAGCATGGGAGAGTATTGCGCAAGTAACCGAGCCTGACGAACGGCTCAAGCCTTGGCAGGCAAGGCGACACAGCTATCGCTATGACAATGTGCCAAGAGGCACACAAATCGCTCGGCCAGAACCGCGCGCAGGACAAGGTGTGCAATCCTTGGCAGATCTGGAAGAACGAATTAAAGAACTCCAGACAATGCTTGGCACTGCAGAGTTGCCGACATCGGCAACTTCAGATCCAGCGACTTGGAAATTCATTCCAGAAAAAGCAACGCAACTAGACGCCTCTAAACTCGAATTGTTAGACCCTTCTGAAGGCCGGAAAGGCTCCACAGCTCTAGGAGATAGGATTGTAGAGATTAAGCGATACATCAACGAACAAGGAGAACCGGGACGCGAGTATCTTGCTCGAATCGCAAAGAGCAGCGACATCACAATCATTGGCGAACAACACACACTTAACAGTCCTAACCCTCATAGAGTGCTTGGAGCAGAAGTTCTGGGTGAATTGCCACCAGGCTCGACATTAGCCATCGAGTTGCCATCTTCACTTGAGTCGATCTTTGAGGAGTTCAATAACAATAGAGGAAGCGAACTCCCTTTGTCTTCTAAATTCGGCGATATGATGAGTAAGCAACCAGCACTATCCCTTTTGCGAACAATCAATAGCAATTTCCCCGAAATGGTTAACATGTGGAAGTCTGCACGAGACAAAGGCGTTCGTGTGGTGCCCGTTGACGTAGAGTTAGATCCGAGTGTTCGCTTAACTAGTGAATCACGGGAAGCGACAATTGCTGCCAATCTACTTGCCTTATCGGATAGAGCAGCCGGGAAGCCGGTAGTTGCTTGGTTTGGCCTTACTCACGCTGCTAGAGGCACAGAGGGAGGAGTCCCGCTCTTTGCAAAGCGCATTGCTGAATCTCCAGAATTTGCGAGCGGTAAGCGAAAATTGAGCACAGTACTTTCCCAGCTTTCAGAGAAAGAAGCAGAGCGCTGGCCGCTATCAGTATTGTCTAAGGATGTCCGAGAAACTGTCGGTATGCCGACAGTCAAACACGGAAAGGAAACACCTATTGGTGAAATTCCAGTAATGGATGAAGCTACCGCTAGACAGGTAAAAACTGATATCAAGGTTTCAGACTATGATCACCTCATTCTTTATCCTCCGACGCCTCCTGAAGCCTTGGCTAATTATTATATGCAGCGCGCCAATGCGTTGATGTCTGGAAGCTAATGCACCTCTGAAGCGTCCCGGAGCTGCCTGACGTCACATTGAAAAGGTGGAGAGCATTAGCTATTGAAATAGCCAAGGACCATTTCGAAGAGTGGAGTTTCATCAAAGCGGCGGCAATTAATCAAATTGAGAATTTTCCAGTCATAACTTAGTCACAGATAGTCAATACACTATCCGCAAGACCTAGAAATTCCCCTGCTGATTTAAACTTGATTTTAAAGACGGCTTTGTCTTCTAACCTTTCTTTAGAGATTTCGACATGCTACTCGATAGCTCCGAATTGAACCATGCAGAGAATTTGCCGCCTGAAAATGGTGCTGAAAGTGCGCCTGAATCTGAATCAAAAGCTTCAGCTGGCCATACGGCCTCGCAGAAACTTGGTCAGGAGGCATTTGCTTTATCAAAATTTGAACCATTACAGCAAACAACGCTTTTGCGAGAAGGGATTTTCTCTGGATTAGCTCTTAATCCGATTAATGGTCTTAGCCAATTAGCGAATAAATCGATTGGCACTGATTTCAAAGCCATTCATCTTGACGCTCAAAATGAAATTGATTCTTCTTTTTATGGCAATGTCGGCAAAATGATCGGCACGAGTGCTGCATTTTTTGCCCTCGCCTTGGCGACCAAGAAGTTTACACCGCTCAGCTCTAGGGTGTTCGGCTCGGCAGCGCTCTCTGAGGCTGTTGCCTAAGGCACTGCCGGAGCTGTTCAGGACGGGCTTCTAACACCAACGCAGAGAGACCTGAGCGGCTCTTCTTTCTTTCTTGCTCGCGGTGGCGAAGCACTTTTAGGCAGCGGCTCTGCCGTACTTGGTGCACAAGGCTCAAGGGTGGCAAAACTGTTTCAAGAATCGGCACCATCACTTGGAGTGACTGGTTCACGTCTGCTATCGTTGGGTTCTGAAGCAGTATTCAACGGTGCTCTGGGTGCCGGTACTGCCAATGCTTACTCTTACATGCACACCGGTGAGTTTGCTTCTAGCGAAGAAGTGGTAACATCTGTCATACTCTCTGCTGGTATCGGCCTTGGTGCGTCAACTCTAAGTTTTCTCAAAGGTGCTACTGTTGCCCAAATCAAGGAGCGTGCCCAGGGGCTAAAACCAT
>LNEX01000414.1 GCA_001464165.1 bacterium Ga0077546 | reverse complement strand
TGTTATCAAGGGTATTAGCTATAACTAAGCGCCTAGTAGTTAAGACCTCGATCATTGCCGCAGGCAAGCACAACGAACGCCCCCAAGAGCCGCCACTGGCGACTTGTCAAGAGGGCTAGCTGCGCGAGCTGTTGCTAACTCCTTATTCTCTCTACGGCGCGTTATTCATAATGCCCACGGCCCGGTCCATCAATTCGAAGCTCTCGCTACCTCGCTTCTGAGTACGCAAAAAGCGGGCATACTCACGCAAGACATAAGCGAGCATTCGGTTATTGTCCTTCGAGGTATTAGGCAAAGCGCCACGATTCTTATCGTCTTGTTCGTGCTGGGCAATGGCCTTTTTATAGTAAGCTTCGGCCTCACTAAATTTGCCAAGTTTTTCCTGCAACATGGCATGGTTAAAGAGCAAGTACCATTCAACAGAGCCTTCAACACTAGACAGCTCGATACGCTTCAAGCGTTGATTGATTAGGCTCTGCGCTTCAGCTAATTGATTTTGCCTAATTGCGCACTCGGCTAGAACATCAAGACAAAAATTAGCTCGACCGCCATTAACCATCTTTCTAGTTGGCTCTTTGTCAGCATTAGAAATAGCAATAGCCTCTCTTAGATATTTCTCCGCTTCAGCATATGCACCGCTACGCATGGCAGAATAGCCAATTTTGCAAGCAAGCTCAGAGGGTTCAATATCGTAGCCAGGCTTGTGAGGAACCACAGGTTCAGCACGCCCGGCCAAATATGCGGCTTTAGCCTCTAAAAAATGCGGTTCATCTCGATAGTATGAGTCGGCCAAATAGAAAAGATAATCGCGCTTGTACATTTCTGGTTTAGCATTGTTTTGCCCAAGCCTGATCTTGTTTACTTCACTGCTCCAAATAGCTTGCTCAATCAAAAGTTCATTGCGCCAGTCTTTTGCACCAGTTCCGTAGCCAAGGCCGTAGCGAATATGTTTCTCTAATGTTGGTTCGAAAGGCTGTAAAAAGTCAGGTAATTTTTGATCGAAAATATCGCAAGTAACAACGGTTACTACAAGCGCTCCAGCAACAGCCATAAGCCCAAGGACAAGGAGATTACCGTGTTTAGCTGGGGCTAGCACTTGAGGCGGCGCAGAAGTTGGCTTCAAATCTAGCTTAGATTCTGGCTTAGAATCTGGCTTAGATTCTGGCTTAGAATCTGACTTAGACTCGGGCTTGGACTCCGGGATCTCCGAGTCCTGCTCTGACGTCGAAATTGATACCGAATCCGATACCGATTCTGACACCAAATCTGACGGCGGAGCAGCCTCATCTATCACAGCTTGCTCCGCTTGCTCTTCATTGTCCGGACTTGGTTCTGACACAAATATACTCTCTCAAAACAGATACTGAACTATACCAAATTGACCAAGCACTGGCGGAGCCGTTTTCAAGCGATAGCGCAAACCACGCTAATTGGCAGAAATCTTCGTAGCCAAGCTTTATCATTCCCAGCTTGGCTGCGAAGAAACATAGTTACCGAAAAGTTGCCAAGAAGAATTTACTTTCAATGATTTATCTGTCCATGTAGCTAAGCTCTTGTAATCACAGTCATGAACTTATTAGTTTAAGTGCGCCATTTACTTTTAATTTCGTACAAGAACATCCCTGTTCAATTTAGGCCCCAAACAAGCCACCACTAACACTATTTCTCTAATACATACCAATTCTTGCGCCGACCGCGTGAACGACTGCTACTAGGCAGAGAAAGCGAGCCCATATGTCCGATCAAACCACAAGAGGAGACAACCTCAGTTACCTTGGCTTCGGCAATTTTGCCACCACGGTCAAACAACTTCGCAGTCGGCTTGCCAAGCCTGTCAGCGTCCCTAACCCATTCTCAAGCTCAGCTACAGCAGCAGCGGCCGCAGGCAGTGAAATTGATATCTACAAAACCACAGCTCACGACGGCCTCACTCTGCTGCCTTCTCGCTACCACGCTGCCTACGTCAACGTTCTCATCAACGCAGTTGAACAAGCAGAACCAATCGTCAAGAACAGCGGCCTGAGAAACATTCTCAAGCGCAGACACGTTCTGACACAGCTAGAGGAGGCATTCAAGGTCTTGGCCGCACCAATTGTGCAGCTGCGGTCAGGAAAACACGAAAGCGAACTAAAAGCCTATTTGGCTCTTGCTAGCAACCTCTATCAGCGGTTTATCAGCGACGAAAAAATTCGCCAATTGAACCAGAACTCCGGCAGCTGGCCAGAACTCGACCCCCTTGGCTTTTTCGTTGATGAACCAGGAAGTGGTCCTTACACCGTCGTGCCATCGCGCGAGATGCCACTCTCTCTGATTTGCAAACCGGCCTCGCAGATGCTCTGTCTGCCTCTCTGGGTGCTAGACGGTCACGAAGTTGGCGGTCACGGTATTCACTCTATTCTCAACGGCTTTGCAGCTGAGATGGCAGATGCGTTAGAAGCATCGGTAGCCAAGGCCTTCACCAATGGCAAGTTGAACTTGCCTGGCCCCAATAACAAAGTGAGCAAGCGCGTGCATCATCTGGTGCAGCCTTCAACTCGCAAACGCGACCTCACAGCCGAAGAATTTACCCGCCACCTAGCCCGCACGTTCTCACTAGAATTTGCAGCAGATATGGCTGGCGTGCTTAACTTCGGACCAATGTTCGCCAACGGCCTCATGCTGTACTTCAGCGCCGACCACAAAGACGGCCTATTGAGCTACGGCGGCAACCTTATCGGCAAAGGTTCCTACGACGCTCATCCGTCTGATGTACTGCGAGCAATGGCCGCCATCGAAGCTGTCAGACAGTTGAAGATTGGCCACGGTGATCGCTATGTTAGCGACCTAACCCTCCGCATGAACAAAGCTTCGTCACCAGGCAGCGCTTTCTCATTCACCACCCTTGATGGGAGCGAGGTAGTTTCTTTGCCTCACGCCTTCATCCAAGCACTAGTTCCTGTGCTAGTCGATGCTGCTCTCAACACCAAGCTGCCCTGCCTTGCAGAACGCTCGCTCAAAGAAGTATTGACTTGGACTGATAGTGACGAAAGCGCTGTGAAGAAACTGGTTACCACCATCACTGGTACCAATTTCGCTAGCGAAGAAGCTGAAGCCCGTCACATCGTTGCCGCCTCTCTGCAAGCTCTAGAGCTGAATGCTACAAGCAGCGTTTCGAGCAACGACCTGACAAAAATTGCAGCAAGAATTCAGGCTAACGGTATCAAAGAGCTCAAGGCTCTCTACAACGACCAATGCCTGCTTTGCGCTGTGCCCACCTATGCCCGCTCTCGTCGCACTGAGAGCTCGCTCACTGACCTTATCCAGCGCATCCGCTTCAGTATCAAAGACGCGCGTGGAAAGTGATTTCTTCTGGCCTAAAAACCACCCACAAACCTGCATACCAGGAGATAACCTTATGAATTGCCAGACAAAATGTCCCGCCATTCGCGTCGTTATGTTCCCGAAAGATACCAATCCATCGGGCAACATTTTCGGCGGCGTCATTCTTTCTAACATCGACATCGCCGCTGGCGTTGCCGCTCGCTCTGCCACCATGCACCGCACCGTAACGGTGTGCATGAAGGAAGTGATTTTCGAACGGCCAGTGAAAGTTGGCGATATCCTCACTTTCTGGGCCGACATCATCAAGACCGGCCGCACCTCTGTCACCATCCGCGTCAAAGTGGAAGCCGAAAGGCGTGGGCAGACAATTCCCGTCACAGAAGGCGAAGCTATCTTCGTTGCAGTGGACGAGAAAGATCCCCAGGGTGTCGACCCTGCCGATTCGACTGCTACTGCTGCTGGTCCTGCGACCAAGGAGCCAGGCAATGGTACCGTGATTGAAGCTCCGGTGTCCTGCACAATTCCCGCTGTTCCCGAAGCAGCTCCTAGCGCCAAGTCGTCCAAGAAAAAGAAGAAAGACGGCAAGAGGAAGAAAGACAAGAAGAACAAGAAGAACAAGAAGAACAAGTAGGCGTAGTTCAACTTGGGGGGCAGATACACTTTTGTGTTTGCCCCCCATTTTTTTCATTTTCAAGCCACGGGCCACGCAAAACTACTCCCAGAAATTGCCAGAAGTGGAACAACTGTAGCTAAAAAATTTCCGACAACCCAACTACTTTATACAGTAACAAGATAAAAAGTTAGAAAAACCGAGGAAAGACATTGGATTTAAGTGCGACTCTTAGTTATTTCGGGCATATCGAAGAAGCCAAGCTGAAGCAAACTTGAAAGAATTGCCCTCAGTACGATATCTTGAAAAAGTTACTCGGCATTTCGGTACATTTCAGTTACTCATGCCTCTAATTAGGGTGTCCATAGACATACATGCCGGCAGCTCCCAAACCACAACCAGTTAACAAATTAGCAGGCACCCTACGTCATCGCCTGCTGCTAGCCATAGAGTCGTTCAAAGTGCTCGACAAGGTAATGCTAGGAAAAGCTCTGACTTTAGCAGAAGAGACCCACGCCAAGCAGACGCGGCGTCCGACTAAACAAAATCCTAATCAAGCCGCTCCGTACATTGTGCACCCCATGAGGGTCGCTCTGATTATCGCTGAAGAGTTGGAGCTAAAAGAGCCAATTGCAATAGCTGCGGCATTGCTACATGACACTGTTGAAGTATCAAACGGCAAAGTGACAATAGCCTATATCGAAGAACACTTTGGTCGACCAATAGCGATGATGGTGTCTATTCTCACTAAACCATCTTTCAAAGGCACAGAGACAAAAGCCGAGAAAGAGCAAAAGCTGAAAACTTATCATGAGCGCATCAACCAGGCTAGCGTTGAAACCAAACTGGTCAAACTGGCTGACCGTCTAGATAATGTGCGTGACGCCACAGAGCTTCTCGACAAGGGTTTTCAACTGCGCTATTTAGAGCAAACTCGGGCTTTTTACCTACCCATTGCTGATGCCAGCGACTCTTATCTCTTTGACGAACTAAGTATTGCCTGTGAACGGCTTGAGCACGAGCTGAAATACGGGTAGTCCTTAAAGCTGTATTTATGGCTCGAAATAACAATACATCTAGAAAATACCCCGATCAAAGCCGTACATGAGAGCACCACGATACTGGTCGCGGGTAAAGCCATGGCATTTACGAGCAATTTCGTCGAGGAAGATGCTTTCGACAACTTCTTCATCGATTTCAGCCCCTGGTGGGTTTTCATTGGCCCAGCGGAAAGCTAACTTACAGGCTTGCTCATAGAGCAAATTAACACGGTTCCAGGCTGAGGCATACTGACGTTCGCTCAAGCCAGGCAACTGTTTTGCCATTAAACGCAGACACTCTTTGCGACTGGGTGTTTCAGGAGAGCCGTAGATACTAAATGCCACTTGCAAAATTTCCAGCCCATCCTCGCCGGCTAAACTTTGATTTTGCTCCTGCATTTCTTCCTCGACACCCTTTTCTAGAACAGCACTTATCATACTTTCTTCTTGTGCCCATATTAGTAAAAAAGCTCACACTGCTACTCTTTATAGTTGAACAAATTTGAGAAAAAAGGCCGCCGCTCGTCTGCTGATGCAGAAAAAGCGGCGACCATTCCTCACAGCTTGCCCAAAGACAAGCTTTACAAACACGCGTCAGCCAGCTTTCTCACCTGGACGAGATAAAGCACTGAGCCCACCAACATACCGCTAGCGCTGATAAGCAGTGCAGTAGAAACGCCGAAATGTTCTGCCGACCAACCAGCAATCAAGGCGGTGAACGGTGCCAAACCCAGGGTGAAAGTTGTGTACACTCCCATAAGCTTACCCCGCGAAGATGGCTCAACACATTGCTGCATCAACGAATTGCCGCCAGTCCAGTGCATAGAAAGACAACTGCCGGCTGCCAAAATCGCCACCACTGAGAGTATCATGACCTGAGAGAATGCCAACAGTAGCAAGGCTAGCGGAAGGCCAAGGCAAGCCCAGCCGATGCGCTTGCGCAGTCCTTGACGGTCACCCATGAAAGCAACAGTAAGGGCACCAGCCAAAGCTCCCACACCGCCAGCAGCAGAGAGAAAGCCGTAGGCGACTGATTCTCCGTGCAAGAGCTTGTCGGCAATAACTGGCATCAGCACCGAATACTGCAGACCGAAAGTGCTGACGAAGGCAGCCAGAAACAGCAGCGTATAGACGCCAGGGCGCTTCAACACCGCTTTAAACTTGGCGTGAGCTACTGCATTCTGAGCGGCTTTCTCACCAGCATTAAGCACTGGTTTCTCTTCCTTAGGCGGCAAACGTACCATCCACAGGCCGGTCAGAGCCGCGACAAAGCTGAGAGCATTTATGGCAAAGCACATCTGCTCACCCACTCCAGCAATCAAAAGGCCACCGAGCGCCGGACCAACCATGCGTGAGACATGAAAAGTCGCAGACGACAAGCCAATGGCATTCGATATCGAGCTTTTGTCGCTGATTAGCATGGGCACAAGTGACTGGCGCGTCGGCACTTCAAAAGCTGTGGTACAGCCGAGAATTGCGGCCAACACGATGATCCAGGTTATGCTGGCATTCCCGGTGAAAACCAGAACTGTGAGCACAATGGCTTGCAGCATGGCAATCGAGTTGGTAATCAAAAGAATTTTGCGTTTGTCAAAGCGATCGGCAGTCATGCCACCAACGAAGGTGAGCAAGAGCAAGGGCAGATTGCTAGCAAACGTGACAAGGCCAAGAGCAGCAGCAGAACCAGTTAGGCGGTAAACCAACCAGCTCAGCGCAACACCTTGCATCCAGGTGCCAACGCTGGAGATAAACATGCCGGTGTTATAGACGCGAAAATTGCGCTCTCTGAGCGAGCGAAATGTTTCGTCGAAGCTTTTTCCTACACGTCCCGGCAGAGACTGTAAGGCTTCGAATAGCTGTTCAAACATGGTGTTCTCCTAGCCCAAAGCTGTAAAAGCACAGGGCAAAGCCGCCGGCGCTCCAATCGGAGGGTCAGACAGCATGGTTATGAAGCTAGAGATGGTTACGGGTTTCGGTGGTCTTGAAGCTCTAGAGAAGTTTTAGTTGCAAAGGTATAGACTTATAACTTACGTAGTTAAGAGACTCAAAAACCTCTCAAACAGCTTTGATTAGCTTAAGAGAGAGCTGAAAGATACCAAAGAGTGGCAACAGGACTGGCTGCCAAGGGGATCAATCGGTAAAACAAGGATAGCGCAACTGCGCGAGCAGCAGCTTAATGCATGCAGCGATAACACATGAAGGCGACCAACAAAGCGCGCAGGCTCCAAGCCACTGTTCTCAGCCAATTCCAGGCAATCAGAGCCCGATATGGTCCCACTTGAAACGATGAAGCGAGGGCACCATGAAGACTATCGGCGATAAATAGGGTAGAAAGCCAAATTGCTGCAAGTAATACCAAACCCAGTATCACTTCAGCCGAACCAACAGCTTTAGGTCGATAAACAAGAAGCATCGCCCCCGATAGCAGCTCGGCCACCATCATCGGTGCAACCACCAAAGTGGTAAGAGCACAATGATCGCGCTCGTAAAGCTGGAACTGAGCCAATCCAATGCGGTCATACAAGGGATAGTGAACAACCTGGACGAACCAGATTAGACCGGTCATAAACCAGGTGCTTGCCGCCTGCAATAAAAGTAGAAAAATTTCCAAAATTAAACCTCAAAATATAGGCGGGGGGATACTATCGCTGGTTTTTGGTGGCAAAAATCCACTCTTGAGAACCTCCTCGGCTCTGGACATACCATCACTAGAGCACCATAATTGTGTGAACTGAAGAGGAACACCCCGATGCAAAACGCCGGCGAAATGCCCAAAACGCTAGCAAACGAAGATGTTATAGATATGACGCCAAATCTTAGCGCTAGAACCTACGACCGCCTGCTGGCGGCTCTCGATACTGGTGCTGCCATTGCCGATGGTGCAGCTCAGTATATTCCTACGCATGAAAGATTTTTTTCCAAACAAGAACGCGAAACGCTTACAAACTCAAGCGTTGCCAAAATTCTTGAACAACTGACATTTACCTCCGACCGTCTTAGCGGCGCCATGCACCGCATCGGTTATTTAGAGAGCCAGGTAGACACCATGGAAGCGCAATTGAGTTTCTTGCCAGAATTTAGAGCGAAAGCAGCCCGGGCTATAGTTCTTGAACTTGAAAATTTTGATTACAAAGATATTGTCGAACAGCGCAACATGCAATTGATCAAGCGCGAGCGCATGCTTGAAGAGAAAGACCAACAAATTGCGATACTAGAGAAAGTGTTGGCTGCCCATCGCAAACACCTAAACATGGTAGAAAGCGATTTGGAGAAACTGGAATCTAACCCATGGGTTAGATTTTGGGCTTGGTTCTCTGGCATGCCACTGCCGAAGCGCTAAGCTCTCGTAAGCTTAGTTAGATAACAAAACTACAAAATGACCCATTATGGGCAGCGCCGCAGCGAACAAGAGCAGACATTTCGTCATTGCTTTAGCCTGGGCTTGTTTATAGAATGCCAGCCAACCTAAGTTGAAGACATGTTCTTTTCACCTTCAAACAACCACAGCAGTGATACGCAACAACAGCTCCAGCAACGACAACAACTCCCGTAATTCCAACAAACCAAGAATTGCCATCAACCTTGACGTCAACCGCGGCAAGACAACTGTCTATCAGCTCAACCGCGCTTACATCAATGCCATTCTCCTTGCCGGTGGCATTCCTGTCGTCGTACCACCGACCAAACAGCGTGACATGCTCGCTATTTTAGCTACCTGCGACGGTGTGCTCTTAATCGGTGGGCGCGACTATAATCCACAACTCTACGGCGAATCCCCTTCTGCCACCGTTACCCCGCTCGACATTGAGCGCGAAGAGTTCGACCTGCGTTTGCTCAAACATCTAGTCAACCGCACCAAGCTACCGATTTTAGGCATTTGTGGTGGCCTTCAGCTGATCAATATTCACTTCGGTGGTAGTCTCGTCCAAGACATTGAAACGGCTTACCCTGGCTTGGGGGAAGAACACCGCAGTGAGACCAAACAGCCCCACGCTGCCCATGCTGTAGCGCTGCTGGCTGGTGGCAAACTGAGAAAAATCTACGGCCGCCGCCGCCTGCCTTCAGTGGTTAGCTCACACCACCAAGCAATCAAAACCCTAGGGCACGATTTGCAACTGGAGTGTTCTGCCGATGACGGCATTGCCGAAGGATTGAGTCACAGGAAGCGCGACTATCTGCTTGGCGTGCAGTGGCACCCTGAGCAAGACTATAAGGCCAACAAAAAACTCTTTCGCAGTCTAATCAAGGCCGCCGAAACATTCAGAGCCAGGCGCTAGCAATTGTTCAGAAAGAGAAAAGATGCTGAAAAACACGCCAATCAAGGCTCTGTCTAACTTCAGCATCTTTTCTCTTCAACTCTATACTACTTCTAATAGTAATAACAAGAACCAAAAAATGCATAGGGGCTTTGTGGGCTCATATGCATTTTCGGCGGTTCACCAAGAGGATCATCCAGAGCAAGCTGTTTGGCAACAGTTTGACTCGTGGATGACCCTCAAGACAGTGAACCTGGTTGTGGTGTTTGAGAGACAGTGAGAGCTTTCGAGGAGGTCGAAGCAAGCGGTGACTGTGCCCTGAACTCGTTGCTGAATTCATTGCTGAACTCGTTGCTGAATTCATCGATAGTACCCGCGTGTCTTGATCAAGTCGGCAACCGCGCTGGGCACCATGTGGTCGATGCTCAGTCCGTCACGCAGGGCGCTCTTGACCATACCACTGGAGACCGGCATTGGGGGAACGTCGACGATTTTGACGTTGTCGAGGCAGAGCATTTTCGCCCAATCCGCGGCCACTTCAGCAGTCATCCAACCACGAGGAGTGACAACCAAGTCAATCATCGTGATCAGCTCGTCCACGCCTTTCCAGGTGCGGAAGTTGCTGGGGTTTTCGGGGTTGAGGTATTCGGCGCTGGTGATGAAGCTAATGCGAGTATTGCGGCCACCGTCAGGAAGAAGACGACGCAATGCCTTGACGGCATCGATGGTGTACGAGACGCCATGATCCAATTCCAAACGACTGGCTTCGATACCGGCATTGCCATGAACGGCAACCTCAACCATTTCGTGACGAAGCTCGGCATCGAGAACGTTACGAGGTTTGTGGGGAGGATTGCCGGCGGTAACAAGCAAGACCCTATCGAGGCCAAGCATGCGACCGACTGTGCGGGCGATGTGCAAATGGCCCTCTGTCACAGGGTCAAAGGTACCGCCGAGGATTCCGATGTGTTCCATAGCTTTTATCCTGTTGTTTTTTCTTGGTTGATTAAGAGAAAAATTGCGGTTAGCGGCAGGAAACGTCTTCTCAACAGGGAGAAGGGAAAACGTTTCGAGACAAAACCAACTAGCTCTAGACGGGAAATCGTGCAGCTATGTCTTGCGTGTGCAAGGGAAAAGAGCCACATGGAGATAGAGGGGGTTTATTTCTTAAGAGCTTTGTTTACTTGTTAATAGAAGAGAGATGATAAGACGAGCCTAATCTCTTGAATCTAACTAAGACAAGCTATTCACATTGGAGTTAATAGTCATAGACAAGAGATCAGATAGCTAAATTAGCGCTAGCTCATAAGTTTTAATATTCCAGCTTGGTTACAGCCTCTTGCCAGACCAATGGCAGAGCTGACACCTCCTCTAATGTTTCACCCATAGTCATAACAAATGGACGTTTTCAGACTCGAACAAAAGCATCGAACAACTATGGCAAGTAATAGCTAGGGTAAAAAAAAGAGACCGAAACAAAAACCAAGTTCAAGACCAATAGCAAGAGGTTAGAGACAAGAGATCGAAAATAGAAAAACCCCCAAGTGGCATTGACCAGCATTAAATGCAGGTTTCAGCCACTCGGAGATTTCCCGTTGCCACCTAAAGCAAGTGTTCAAGCAGCAGCCTCAAGGCCCAAAGCCAGGCGCACAGCCCCAACAAAGGCATCGAAACGCTCAGTGGTAGGCAATTGTGTCACTCTGCGACCAAAGGGCGGGCCCTCCATGGCGAACATACCAGCAATGACATTGCCCGACAGTTCAATTTGCACACCGCGCTCTCTGGCCAGATTGACGATATTGCTCGGGTGAACACCGCGATAACGTGGCGAGTCACCGTTAACAACAAAGCCAGAAGCACTGAGCTGATCGCAAACGCGCTGCTTCAGTTCAAGATTCAAGCCGCCAATCCAGATTTCGCCGGGGCCCTGTTCACCCATCGAGTGAATAGAAAGAGCAACGCGAGTGTGAAGCAGCAAGTCATTCAAACGCCGATCACGAAAGCGGGTAGAAGTGACATGTAGCTCTTGTGCTCGGCGCCGACGCAAACCCTGAAAGTCATAGAGATTCAATTGCGAACCAGCTACAGCTCGGGCGATGTAGGAACTGCCTGGTTCGATGAATCCACCATGGGGTGCGATAACAGTGATGTCGGTGCCCTTGTCGACAATTTTGGTGCGGTAATGCTTGTTTTCGACAAGATCGCGCTTTAGGGCGGAGAGATTAGGATAAAAGTCTTTCGGATAAGCCATATGCACCTCCGTATGTTAACGTCAGCCTTGCCAAAATTGGTAAAAGCTAGACAGAGAAAGGTTATAGAAGGGTTTAGTGAAAGCGAATTGAGAAGAGTGGGAAACCTGTGGTAAGTGGAAATAGTTGAGAACTTTGACATAGACAAACTACTCAATCGCCCTACTACAGCTCAAGCACAATGAACCTTGATGAACCTGCAAAATAGCGGTTAACAAGCTTTCTCTAAGTAATTAAAGCGCAGATTAGTAGCGCAGTTCACGCCACAATTGACAACCCAGGTGTTTTGGTTAGGCGCTAAAAGTATTTTGCTTGTCTGGTAGATATCTTGTAATTACTTGGTTGCTGGTTTCTGCTTGAGCAAAATTCGCATTGCGTCGACTTTCGAGACCGAATCAAGTGAGCTATCTTTGAGAATTCGCCCCATCACCTCAATGCGATCTGCCGGCATCGCCTCAAGGCTGTGCTGATCATCGATCAAACCCATTGCTTTAGCCCAGTTGCGCGTGTCTGTGTTAGTAAGAGCATTGCCCATATGGCCATCGTATTTTGTCACCAAATGACTAACAAAACCATCGGCCAATGGCGACGCAGTCGCTACATTACCAGAGGGCACAGCATTGACCATTCCGCTAGCAGGGGGCAGATTAGACTGACTCGAAGTCGACACTGCTGGTGATACCATGTCTTCACTCTTGTCTGTCTTTCCTGCTTTTGATTTATTGCGACCGTGCTTAGGTGCTTTAGGCGGCATTGAGTAAGGATTTGAAAGCATAACAGGCTGGCGGTTGGCATCGGTTTGCATAGGCATAGCCATAGGCTGACTAGGCATCACTTGGCCCTGAAGATTTTGTCCCGGCACCGCTTGCGGTACAGTGCCTGATTGCGGCGGCATCGCCCCTTGACTGGATTGGCCGTAGAGCGTTTGATACTGAGTCTGCGGGCCAGGCAAATAAAAGTTCGGCGCTGTTCCATTTTGAGTAGAGCCACTTTGATTAGCCTGACTTTGAGGGTCCTCAGGGTCTAAACTGCGACCAGTATTAGGGTCAACCATACCATCGCCTTGGGCCTGAGTTGCGTTTCCCGGTGGCATACCAGCATTGCGATAACCATAAGGACCAAAACTATTAGGATTGAATGGATAAATGTAGGGAAACTGCGAAGCGCGACCGGCTGTGCGTCTCAAATACGAACTGGTCGAATAGAAAGGGTTAGCGCTGTAAGGCCCGCCCAAGTAAGGCATGCCAAGGCCTCTAGTTAATGGATAAAGTAGCGATTGGCCGATACCAAAATACCAGTACGGAAACTGCGCTTGGGCTGGTGGGGCGACAACACAGGCAGCAGTCAGGCCTAATGTAAAACCAACTAACAGGCGCTTACATCCGGCCTTTGAAAATATTTCTGCTTTGAGAACGTCGGCCATGGTACAAGCTATCCCTGCTGCAATCTGCAATTTCTTCGAAGGACACTACAGTTTTTAGAATGATACTCCAAACTCTAGACCTAGACTATAAACTCTGAAGCCCCTACTTCTCGATTTATAACAGAAAATCAAGGGTGTCACCAGGTTGTTCAATAGTATCTATGAAGATTTCAGCTTACTTCAAGTATCTGAAATTGCTCCACTTCGTCTAGCAGTTTGTGCAACTCCACTGCCACGAGCACATTATTCTCAACCACCACCACCACTTGCTGCACATCAGGAAAGCAATCAGTCCAGGTCGAGCAGCGCAGATTGTCGCAGTTGAAATAGCCAATTGAGCGTATGTTGCCAGCCGGCGGTTTGACCTCGGGCCTACAGACTGGACCATCCCATAAAAGAGTGTCGCCAATTTTGTATGAGTGGTTTAGTAATGCACCAACGCGAAACCCCACACCGGAGCTGATACTTTCATGACAGAAAGGACAGTTCAATGTGGGGTATATCGTGTTGAAACTAGGAGTGCTCAGAAAATGACCCTAAAATAACTCTAGAAATATTGGCATAATTCTAGATGATTCTAGCGTCGATTATCTGGATGTGCACGAAACCAGTTTGCTAGCAGCCTGAAGCTTTTTTCCTTCCTCAATCTTTTGCTGAGCAAGGGTGTCAGCAGCTTGATGAGGAGGAATGCCCTGGCTGGCCGAGATTTCAAGGATGTTTTCAATGGTGTTGTAGACCTGCGCAAC
>LNEX01000413.1 GCA_001464165.1 bacterium Ga0077546 | reverse complement strand
TAGTTTGTAACCGCTTCAGTAAACGCACCAGCACGGTTGTGATAAAGCTCGTTCAAATTGTTCTCGTGGAGAGAGAGCGAGCCATCTTCTGTGGTGGCAATGCTGAAGTTAGACATTAGAAGTCTGCTCATGCTTCAGACTCAGATCTAGTACAATTTTGCCAATATTCTGATCTGCTTCCATCAGACTGTGAGCAGCGGCCGCTTGTTCTAAAGGAAACACTCTTTCAATAATTGGTTTGATTGCGCCACTGACAAAATAGGGCAGAATATTTTCTTCGAATGCTCTAGTTACTTTGGCTTTTTCATCATTGCTGCGAGAACGCAGTGATGTTCCTCGCACAGTAATACGTTTAGTGAGAAGAGCTGCCAGATTGAGTTCGCATTTGGCGCCAGCGAGAAGCCCCACTATCATAATGCGACCAAGACGCCCCGTACATTTGAGATCTTCTGCAACATAATTGCCACCAACCAATTCTAGAACGACGTCAACGCCTGTCGGCTTTATGACATTGATTGCATCGGCAAATTGCCCATCTGAAATTGTCAGCACCTGATCAAATAGTGACTTGATGCGTTCTGCTTTAGCCTGCTGTCTCACTGTTCCGATTACTTTTATGTTCATAGCCTTGGCTATCTGAGCTGCAGCAATACCAACGCCACTGGCTGCAGCACTGACCAGCAAGGTCTCAGGAGGTCTTAGCTCTGCCTGTAAGCAAATGGCATCGTAGGCCGTAATATAGGCCTCAGGAATAGCTGCAGCCTCAACATAAGAAATATTTGAGGGCAGATGCATAGCCGTAGAACTTTCCACAGCTACGTACTCTTGGTATGTTCCAGCGGGCGCTAGGCCAAAGACTCGATCACCGCTCTTAAACCCGTCTACGGCGGCCCCAACAGACTCTACGACGCCGGCATACTCAAGGCCCAAGACATCTTGGACTACGTCAACCGGGGCAGGGTATTTGCCTTTCCGCTGAAGTGTATCGGCTCTGTTAATAGCTGTTGCTTTAATCGCCACTAGAATTTGGCTCTCTGTGCAAAATGGCTTAGAGCGTGTCTGTAACTGTAATACCTCGGGGCCACCCACTGTTGTAACAACCATCGCTCTCAAGATATTTACCTTCCACTAACAAGTTGGCATACTGTACATAACAATAAGGGTTTATTGTCTCAACAAAGGTCGACAAGTGATGACCTGCACTTGTATTCTTATTGGGTTATGAAGATGAAGTTGTTCGATAATGAGAAATCGCAGCGCGATACGTTTGATCCAGATGAACGTCTGGAATTAGATTCTGAGCATATTCACAAGAAGTCTACAAAAGATATCTGGGACAAGATTGCTGCAGTGGCACCCATCGTGTCAGGTATGCTCATATTTGTTATGGGCGGCTGGTTTACTTACACTTACAACCAGCAACAGTTGCATCTGCAAGAAATTCAGACTATTGAAAAGTTCATCCCGCATTTGATGGGTAACGACCAGAGTAAGCGGGCCGCTATTCTTGCCATTTCATCTCTAACTAATGCTGAACTAGCAACCAAGTTTGCCCAGATTTTTTCAAGCCCCGGAACGGTTTCGGCTCTGCAGTCGCTAGCTGAAAATGGTAGCCAAAAAGACAAAAACATTGCTACTGACGCTCTAGCAAGAGCATTAGAAAACCTTGCCGCCCGCGAAAGCCGCTTGAATGAGATAGAAACAGCCTTCCATAAGGCTGCCACTGAAAGTACAAATAATTCTGCTCATCCAGCCAAGAGCGAAAGTCCACTTGACCAGCTTGAAGAAGCTCAAAAGCTCGAACGCTTAGCCATTACTCTGCGTGAGCGCGGCCACCTGGGTGCCGCTGAGTCACTCTTAAAACAAGCCGTAAACATTCGCCTGCGCACAACTGGTGATAGTCGCGATGTTGTCAACACACTAAAGAAGCTGTCTGATGTGCAATCGGCTCAGGGAAATAGTGTTGAGGCTGAAGAAACAAATAAGAAAGTAACTACGTTAGAGAACAAGCTAAATTCGCAGCCTGTTGCTCCTCCGCCAGCGGCTAAGCCAGCAGATGAGACCCCGAAAGTTGAGAAGCCTGCGGCTCAAGCAGTTGAAGCTATTGAAAAACCATCAGCTGCAGTTGAAACCAAGACTGACCTAGAGACAAACTAAGCTATCGTACTTAGTCACTTATATATTCGCCCCAATACTCTGTGCGCTCTTTCCAGTCACAGCCTGTATTGCCACAAATAAGAGTAACTTTTGAGCCCTTTGTCTCAAGATTAGAATCACCAGCGCCATCCCAGACAGACTCTGTCATTTCAACAAATTTCTCAAATGATTTGACTGCTTTCTTGCACGTCGGGCAAGTCATTTTGCCGCTGGCAATGGCTTCTTTAATAGTTGAAAGTGACACGGCTATCCTCAAAATATTTGCTAGCGAGATAATTGTACCTGAATGAGTTGAAGCGTATCACTGTACTTTTAGCTCAGGCAAGGCTGACTTCAGTATCTGAGTCACGGTTTCGTTTTTGAGCCGAGGTGATAAGTAGATGACACGCAAATGTGTAAATGTCTTGATTGTAGATACCGACTTTGCCGTTAATTGATTGCAGTCTTCAATATTCAATGAAGCCAGCTTTTTCATTCCAGCAAGAATTGAAAGATCTTGATCCCTGATATTACAGCCTTTAAGGCTCAGGACTTCAAGGCTTGAAAGGGTAGCTAACTTCTTTAAATCTGCTGCCGATAGAACGCAATCGTTAAGACATAGTTTTCGCGTCATTGAACCCAGTGAATGTATTACAGTGCCTCCATTTCTCATTCGTTCAATGTTTAAATCACTCAATTTTGCGAGCAGGGTGCTTCTAGCCAGTACATCCCCAGCAACAGGGCTACGACTGATATTAAGTGTTCGCAAATTGTCCAACGACTCTAGAGTCTCAATATCGCTATCTTTCAGCCCACAGTCAGCTAACTCCAGACTCTGTAACCTTTGCAAACGAGCAATATTCGCTATCAACTCATCACTGCGTTTGGCAGCTTTGGGAATTCTCAACTGAACCAAATCAGTAGGCCTAAAATAACTCAAAAGTTGTGGATACTCTCCCAGCAATTCATTGGCTACAAATCTCAAGCTGGAGTTAGCGGGAAAAGATTTCGCGCCTCTGGCGTCAAGCCTCTTGCTCAGGTTATTACTATCAATCAAAGTGCCAATGGAGAATTTTTCTGGAAACTGAAACTCAATCAAGCGAGTTCCATCTGACAATACTTTCTCATGCGAAAAGAGCTTAAACGGTTCTTTCAAGAACTGCTGAATCTCTGGCGTTGGATCTGGAAGGTCTAATAGGAGGTTAGCGGCACTGCTTCTCTTTTGCCCGACACCTCCTTCTGTTTCATTGGCATAGTTGCCCATATCTTTAATGGCGGCCAGAGGACTCTCAAATTTTGCCGGAGCTCTCACTGGCTGCTGTTTTTTCACGGCCAGATCTTTAGTCAACTTAAACAACATAGCAATAGAAAAGCCAATCGTAGTAAAGGCTAGAACTGCAATCACTGTTAACTTTATATTGAGGCGTTTATGCTCAACAGCTTGTTCACTAGTGACAGATGCTATGTTTGTTTCAGTTAAATCTTCTCCTTCAATTTCTTCAATATCTTCATCATCGTCGTCTTGGTGCGATTCGTTAAAAGACACTACAGGTGATGCCTGACCAGTCGTGAATTGCAGCTTCTGCAATTCATTTTCCACTTCTGCCAAAGATTGATAGCGCTGCTCTGGCGACTTAGACAGCATCTTGTCTATGATTCGCTCTAGCTTTGCTGGATACTGCAAATCAGCAGAAACAGAATTCAAGAGCGGTGGCGCAGTCGATTGATGCATCATCGTTGTTTCAATGG
>LNEX01000412.1 GCA_001464165.1 bacterium Ga0077546 | reverse complement strand
AAACAGAGATTTGGCCAGGTTTTAGTTATCAATGCAAAAGACTGGGTATCAAGCTTGTGGTGGTTAACGGTCGTATGTCCCCGCGTTCGTTTCAGTCTTACAGGCGCTATCGTCAAATTTTTTCACCTGTTCTGCAGGCTTTTACTGAAATTGGTGTGCAGTCTCATGAAGAGGCCAAGCGCTACAGCGAAGTGGGTGGGCCAAAAGTAAACATACGTGTGCTTGGTAATTTGAAATTTGATGGTTTAGAGCCAATTGCTGCCGAGCAGATTGCGCAGCTCAGGCAGCAAATCAATTTGCCTGTTGACCGGTTTGTCTTGGTAGCTGGCTCTACCCATGAAGGGGAGGAGACTGCCATGCTCAAGGCCTACGGCCGCATGCTTGATACCAATGGTGGTGAGTTTGCTGCGTTTTGATCAGGTAGCTGCTATGGTTGATCAAGCTGGTTATACCGTGCGCCGACATTCTCGCAGAGAGAGCTTTGCGGATAGTGGGAGAGAGGTTTATCTGCTCGATGTGATTGGGAAGCTCTTTGACTTCTATAGCTTGGCCAATATTGCCTTTGTTGGTGGCACAATTGCTCCAGTTGGTGGTCACAATATTATGGAGCCTTATGCCTACGGCGTTCCGGTCGTGGTGGGGCCAAGAGTGGAGAAGACCAAGGACGTTGCTAAGGCATTAGTGGCATGCGATGCACTGGCACTATGTGCCAGCAGTGAAGAAGTGGTCGAGAGTTTGTTGCGGCTTTTCCTTGATGGCAATGCTCGGCTTAAGGCAGGAGCGGCTGGTCGAGAACTGCTAAATGCCAGTCAGGGTGCTCTCTCTAAGGCCTTAGATATGTTGGCCGACAATCTTCAAGAAACCACTGTGCCTTCGCTTAGTAAAAGGTAAGCCGTGAAAGCAAACAACAATAGCCTTTTAGCTGAAGTGTTGCGACCAATTTCGTATTGCTATGGCCTGGGCGCATACGCCAGGCTGATTACTTACTCTGCTGGTCTCGCCAGTCGACGCTCGGCTGCAGTGCCAGTTGTTAGTGTTGGTAATATTACTGTTGGTGGCACAGGTAAAACCCCCTTAACTATCGATTTAGCAGAGCGCCTTTCTTCTGCTGGTTTGAAAGTAGCAATTTTGTCGCGAGGTTATGGTCGTAGATCAAAGGGTTTGCAGGTTGTGGCTGACGGTAGCGGCACGCCTCTAATTCCGGTGGAGGAGGCTGGTGACGAGCCTTATTTGATTGCTCAAGCTGTACCTGAGGCGGTGGTCATTGTCTGTAGCTCCCGCTTAGAGTCAGCTCAGTTGGCTGTTCGTCAATTTGCTGCTCAAGTAATTATTCTTGATGACGGCTTCCAGCACATTAAGCTTAGGCGCGACTTTGATGTCGTCCTTTGGGATTTCAATGACAAACCCGAAAAAGCAATGCTCGTGCCATCTGGTCGATTGCGCGAACCTCTCGGAGGACTTAGTAGAGCCAGTGACATTGTTATTACAAAAGTGCCCGAAGGCGCCGAGCAAAGTGAAGTAGAACGGCTCACAGAGGATTTGGCGCAACTGGCCCCAGATGCCAATATTTATAGTTGTCGCTTTATTCCGGCGTATCTAACTGGCTATGCTCGAAATGGCCAGTTAGCACAACCCATTAAGCTCACTGAATTGGCCGGCAAGAAAGTTTATTCTTTGTGCGCCATCGCTCGTCCTGAGGGGTTTTTAAATGTTCTCAATGAATTGGGTGTAGTACCAGTGAGGGTGCGCCAGTTTGCCGATCACCATTGGTTTACCCCAGCTCAGATGAGTGAAATAGAGGCTGATTTTATAGCCAGTGGTGCCGATCTTTTAGTCACCACCGAAAAAGATTTAGTGCGTATGACATTGTCTCCCTCTATGGCCGCAAAAACCTGGGCTGTTGTCATCAAATGTCAGTGGATATCAGCGCCTCCTGCCTTCTTGTCTCAGTCTATGTTGAAAGTATGACCAGCAATAGAAGCAACACTGCGAGAAAGCCGATAGCGAATTCAATTTTAGTGATTCGTTATCGCTTCATTGGCGATACTATTTTGACTGTGCCATTTTTGCGCAATTTGCGGGCCGCCTATCCGCATGCTCGCATTGATATCTTGACCGGGCCGAAGAGTGGGGAAGTGCTTGATGGCTGTCCTTATATTGATTCGCAGATTGTTTACGACACAACGCGATTTCATAAATATGACAGTGGTTCTGGCAAGCCTCGATCTTTTGCTTCTTATGTTTTGCAGTTGCGCCGCTCTAAGTATGACCTTGTCTTTGTGCTCAAGCGGTCATTTTCTAGCTCGCTACTTGCTTTTCTTACTGGGGCGAGCAGGCGAGTTGGCTATGCCATGAAAGGCTCTGGCCAGTTGCTGCGAAATTGGTTGTTAACAGATAAAGTCGCTTGGCGAGAGGATATTCACGAAGTTGATTCGCTGATTTCTGTGCTTGAAGCTGTCGATATCGCCGTTCCTCCAGAGAAGCGCACTCTTGAATCTTGGGTGACTGATGCTGAGTTGGCGAAAGTCTATGATTTGGGCTTGCTGGCTTCGCCACAGGCTTCTGGAAAGAAATTTGTTCTCATTCATGCTGCTGCCGCTCACCCTGACAAGTTGTATCCCCTTGCTAGTTGGGCTTCTCTAATTAAGCGCCTGCATGACGAACTAAATCTCGTTCCGGTGTTCTCTGGGGACAAGCAAGATACCGCACTCTATCAAGAGCTCGCTACTTTAAGCGGTCTTCAGTCGGTTGCTCTGAATTTCGCTGGTCGTCTCAGTTTGCGCGAGAGTATGGCTCTCTATAGCCTTATGAGCCTAGCTGTCTGTGTCGATTCGGGGCCGGCTCATCTCTGCGCTGCTGCCCAAGTGCCTACTATTGCCATATTTGGACCAACTGATCCCGTTCGTTGGCAACCTTATGGTGAAGCTAATACTGCTGTCTTTGATAGCACTTTGCCCTGTCGTCCATGCAATTATCATAAGGTTTGCCATAATAGCGAATGTCTACCAGAGCTTTCTCCAGATCTTATTTTTGAGAAGTGCTTAAATATATATCGTCCAGTCCTCAAGCGGGAGCAGTAAATGTCAGTCAAATTGAAAAGTCTAGTATTGGTCTCGATTTTTGCCGCGACAGCTTTTGCTTCGGTTCCTGCGGCAGAATCGGCCGCTAAAAAACGTAAGGCTAGAGCTACGAATGCAGCTCCAGCGGTAGTGCCTGGCAGTGGGGGGGCGGTATCTCGCAGTGGTTTGCCGGTCTGGGTGCAGTACGATCAAGGCGGTATGTACTACTACAGCAAAAATGAGCTCGAGAAAGCACGGCAGTATTGGCTGGCAGCGTTAAAGATAGCCGAGCAGGTTGTGCCGGCTGAGAAGGCAAAAGGTTTAAGTACTACAACAGAGCAACAAACCTGCAATTTAATCGATCACCTGGTGATGTTCGTCAGTGATTCGAAGCTTAACCCCAAAGGCGCAATCTATGGCAGTCAGGGGTATGCTGGATCAAGTACAGTTAGTGCATCGGCTTACTCTGATCCAAAGCGAATGGCTTATGACAATATGGCTGCTCATCTGAAGATGATTAACCAAGATTATCGCTGGTTGGACAGAATATTGGTTTTTGCTGAGAGAACGGTAGGAAAGGATAACCGCTGTCTTACTTCTATGAAGGGTACAATTGCTCAGATTAAGCTTAGCGAAGTAAACACAAAATATACGATGTCTACTTTAGAGAAAGAATTAAATATCAGCCGAAGCTCAATCGACAACAGGCCGACACCTGGCAGTAATCCAAATAGTACAGGCTTGGCTCCAAATGGTGAGTATGTGCCACCAGGTCAAGATCAGTAGCTGTTCTTGCTTGATGTATTAGTCTTTGTATACGAACATGGCCTTGCTTTCAAACAAAACAGGAAGTCCACGAATTAGGCAAAATGCCGCTGAGAGATAAACCAGTATGGTGGCTGTTGGCTGCGCCCAGCTGTCTTTTAGCATGGTGGTTTGGGCTGCAATAATGAGGCAAAATGCTAGCGCCTTGACTACAGCATAGGTGAAACGGCTAAAGTTTGAGGCTACCAAGAACTTGCCGATGCTAGATTGCATCATGGTTTTAGCGCCGAAGGCAGTATAACCTTCGCTGCTGGCCTGGCTGCGCATGGCGTCAACAAATATTCCGCGAACGAGAAACAGCAATGGTACCCAAACTGGTACCCAGCCAAGAGATGAAAATACAATCCAGTAAGCCATCTCTACAGCTCTATCGCCGGCTATGTCGAGGATGGCGCCGAGCTTGGTTGTTTGTTTTAGTTTTCGGGCAAAGTAGCCATCTAATCCGTCGGCCCAAATCACTAGCACCGTCAAGCCAAATGCAGTCCATAGAATAGTCTGATGCTCATTATCGTTGGTGCCATGGAAATACAGCAGAGCGAGAGTGGCAAGGGCAAGCACCACTCTCGATACCGTAATGACGTTAGGGACATTCATTAGTTAAACGTCTAAGTGCGCGACCAGGTGTGAGTTCTTCTCAATAAATTCCTTACGCGGGGCTACTGACTCTCCCATGAGCAAATCAAAGATATGATCTGCTTCGGAGGCATCTTCAATAGTTACCTGTTTTAGGGTACGGGTGGCAGGATTCATGGTCGTTTCCCAGAGCTGTTCTGCCATCATTTCGCCGAGACCTTTATAGCGCTGAATATCAACGCCCTTTTCTCCCATTTCGGCTAGTACTGCTTCGAGTTTGTGTTCGTTATAGCAGTACTCTACTCGCTTGCCTTTTGATACTTTGAACAATGGCGGTTGGGCGATATAGACGTAGCCGTTGTCTACTACGGGGCGAGCATAACGGAAGAGGAAGGTCAGCAGTAGGGTGCGGATGTGGCTACCGTCAACGTCGGCGTCGGTCATGATGATTACTTTGTGGTAGCGCAATTTGCTCAAATCAAGATTGAGTGCGTTAGGCCTGAGCATACCGGTGCTCTTGCCCCCATCTTCATCTTGCTCAGTCACTACCAAGCCTAGAGCCTGAATCATAGCCTGCACTTCGTTGTTGTCGTAGATGCGGCTAGGCTGAACTCTTTCAACGTTAAGAATTTTGCCGCGTAGTGGCAAAATTGCTTGGAAGCTGCGGTCGCGGCCTTGTTTGGCGGAACCACCGGCGGAGTCACCTTCTACCAAGAATACTTCGCACTTTTCTGGGTCTTTGTCTGAGCAATCAGCCAGTTTTCCCGGCAGGCCACCACCTGATAGGGCAGATTGGCGACGAACGGTTTGTTTTGCTTTTTGAGCAGCTTCGCGGGCTTGTTTCGATTGCAAAACTTTCATCAAAATGTCTTTAGCTGGTTTTGGATTGAGCTCTAACCAGTCGGCCAAGCGCTCAGAGGCAATACCTTGGACCACACCTTGCACTTCTCGGTTACCTAAGCGCTCTTTGGTTTGGCCTTCAAATTGAGGATCTGGCACTTTGACTGAAATGATTGCTGTCATACCCTCGCGAATATCTTCGCCAGTAAAGCGATCATCAGATTCTTTCAGAATGTTTGTTTTCTTGGCGTATTCGTTTACTACTCTGGTCAACGCATTTCTGAAACCAGTTAAGTGGGTGCCACCATCATGCGTATTGATGTTGTTGACGAAGCTGTAAACAGACTCTGAATAGAGAGTCGTCCATTGCAGTGAGCATTCTGCTGTGATGTCGTTGGTTCTTTGTTCAAAGTAAATTGGTGGTTTGTGCAAGACATCACGAGTTTCGTTGAGGTACTCGACGTAACTCGATATACCACCAGCATAGTGATAAGTCTCGCTCTTTCCAGCACCCTTAGTGCTGCGGTTATCGGTGAGGACAATACAAAGACCTTTGTTGAGGAAGGCCATTTCGCGTAGTCTGGTTGCTAGTACATCCCACTCAAAGTAAATCTTTAGGCGTTCGTTATCTTCGTTAATGTCGTGGAAGATCAGCTCGTCTGGCCAGAAAGTAACTTTTGTGCCCTGCAAATCGGTTTCGCCCAAAACTTGCAGCAAGCCATCTGCATCACCGCGTAAATAAACTTGTCTGTGAACGCGTCCCAGACGATAAACCTCTACTTCTAAGCGTTCAGAAAGAGCATTCACCACCGAGGCGCCAACTCCGTGCAGTCCGCCAGATACTTTGTATCCGCCGCCACCAAACTTGCCACCAGCGTGGAGAACTGTGAAGACTGTTTCGACAGCACTTTTGCCTGTTTTTTCAACTATGTCTGTGGGAATGCCGCGGCCATTGTCTTGAACTGTGCATGACTCATCTTCATTGATGGTAATGTCGATCTTATTGCAATGACCAGCCAGAGCTTCATCAACTGCGTTATCAACGATTTCCCAGACAAGGTGGTGCAGACCTCTAGGGCCGGTAGTGCCGATGTACATACCTGGTCTCAGTCGAACTGCTTCTAGACCTTCTAATACGTCAATTGCTGAGGCATTGTATTCCGCTGAAATTGGCACTGGAGCCATAGATTCAGAAGCTTCGCTAGCCTTAGCCTCGCCTTCACTACTAGCGTTAGCACCCTCAGTTAGTCCAACTTTGTTTTCGGAGTCGTCTTCAGTCAACGCTGCCACTGTCCCTTGTTCTTTGTTTGCCATGTGTATTCAAGATCCCAAACGGTTTTGTTAGTTTCTTTGTAATTTTTTGAACGTCTTGTCTCAAGTCTTTTGCAAAGACTTGAGAGCCGAGCCCTATGCTATTGGGGGTAAATCGGATATTTACCGGCCGAGGGGGCGATTTTCTTGTGGAATAATCACTTTGCTTCACTACCCCTCGTACAGGTCAAATTTTAGCACAGAAGCCGATCTCGCTGCCTTTACGGTAGTAAGTTTGGCTTCAGGGAAAAATCCTGGTAGGAGCTTATACTTGTAATTGCCCTTCCCTTAGAAATTCTGGAATCTAGCATTGCAAATTTATTTTGAACCAAAACCTGGCCTTGTCGACCGTTCAGCCATTGCTCTTGGTTTTTTCGATGGTGTGCATCCAGGTCATCAGGTTGTCATTGGTAAGGCTGTTGAGGAGGCAAAGCGTCTGGATGCCAAAGCTGGTGTAGTTACATTTGCTGACCATCCCCGAGGGCTGACCAGAGGTCAAGCTCCGATGTTGCTAACTACCATTGAGCAGAGATTAGAATTATTCGCTAAGCAGGGTGTAGAACTAGCTCTAGTGCTTACTTTTTCAGAAGAGTTATGCAAGCTTTCACCCAAAGAATACGTACAAAATGTCTTAGCAGCCAGTATGGGTGCCAAGTCAATATCAGTGGGTCACAACCACCATTTTGGCCGTGATCGTGAAGGCGACGCTGATCTTTTGCGCGATCTTGGTATTGAGCGCGATTTTGTTGTTCATGTGGCGGACATGGTATTGGTCGAAAACCAAGAAGTATCCAGCAGCCGCATTCGTGATTTGATTCTCTCCCGCGATATGGAGTTAGCAAGCCTGCTGCTGAGCCGGCCATTCAGCCTGCGCGGAGTTGTAGTGGGTGGTGAGAAAAGAGGGAGGCAACTTGGTTTTCCTACAGCTAATGTTGATATCGCCTTTAATCAATTGGTGCCGCCAACTGGAGTTTATGTCGGCTCGGTAAGATTGAATGACGGCAGTTGCCATCCGAGTGTCGTTAATATTGGAGTTCGGCCGACCTTTAAGGCTGGTAATGCCCCTGGAGAAGCTCAGTTGAAGCCCACTATTGAAGCCCACTTGCTTGACTTTGATGGAGACCTTTATGGTCAAACAGTTGAAGTTGCTTTGCTTAAGAATTTGCGTGATGAGAAGAAATTTGCTGATCTTAATGCGCTAAAAGATCAAATTGCTACTGATTGTCTGCGAGTCAGTAGAGTTAGTGTTAGAAATTTTCGCAATTATAAGAGCGCTGCGCTTGATTTGCATGATGGCAGAAATGTTTTAATTGGTGAGAATGCCCAAGGGAAGACCAATTTGCTTGAGGCTATAGAGTTAATTGCCAGTGGTCGCTCGGATCGGGCTAGTAATGATCGTGAGCTTGTCTACCGCGGAGACAACCAGGCTCTGGTAGAGGTTAGCTATTGTTCAGCGGGATACAGTGAAACTGCAACTTTGTTGCTGAATGCTGGTGAGCGCATGTCTCGCAAGGCTAAAATTAATGTTGTTATTCAATCTGGAAGCCGCCGTTTTTCGCGTCTCACCACCGTTAGTTTTAAAGTCTCAGATTTAGACCTCTTGCGGGGAGGACCAAAACATCGCCGTGACTGGCTTGACCAGCATCGCGCTATGACAAAATTATTCAACAACGCAATCGGCTACTCAAGTCATTTTTTGAGAAACAGTCACGATTGAGTGTCTCAGACCAAGAAGAGCTTCGGGTTTGGGATAAGCAGCTGGGACAATATGGTAGTCAAATAATCAAACAACGGGTGCATGTGCTGGCTTTGCTTTTGCCCCTAGCTGAGGTAAATCAAGCCGAGATATCTGGGAGTCGAGAGAGTCTAACAGCTCAATATCTTTTTAAAACGGAGAATGATTTTAAAACGGAGAACGATTCAGTTGATCCAAAAGACGAGGAAAAAGCTATTGGTATCGCTCAGCTGCTGGAAATGACCGAGCGAGACCTGGAGCAACTAATTCTCAATCAGTTGAAGCAGCGGAGGGCCGAAGAAATTGCTCGTAAGCAGACTGTTTGTGGCCCTCATCGAGATGATGTGAGCTTTTCTCTTAATGATTTTGCAGCTACTGCCTATGCTTCGCAGGGGCAGCAACGGAGTTTGGTGCTAGCCCTTAAGTTGGCTGAGTTGAAGCTTGTGACCAACCGCTTAGAGGAGCCTCCGTTACTTCTGCTCGACGACGTTCTCGCAGAGCTAGATCTCGGTCGCCAAGGTATGCTTATGCGTTTAGTTGACAGTGAGATGCAGACATTAATTACCACCACTGATCTAAATGGCTTCCGTCCAGAATGGATTGAAGGTGCCAAAGTAGTCAAGGTTAAAGGGGGCATGGTTTTATCAGACTTGGTCTGAAAGGCCAGATAGATAAAGTTTGGGCTTTCAAGGTGGTTAATTGTCCCTTTAGTCGGGTACATTAACATTGGTTAAGAAAACTGTCTTTTGAGAGCTAATCACTGCGTGTTCGCCGAACATTTACATGACATAGATCGCAAGGTTTGCCTTGAATGCAACAGGCAGTTCACTGGCATCGTCGCGGCCTGCCCTCACGACGGAGCAAACCTTGTACCGTTGGCTCGCGACCCCATGGTCGGAACATGTCTGATGGGCAAGTACGACATCATCGACGTCATTGGTCATGGCGGTATGGGTGTTGTTTATAAGGGTCGACAAGTCTTGATGGACCGAACGGTGGCCATCAAAATGCTACAGTCTCAACATATCGCCGATTCTATGAGCGTTAAGCGCTTCCACCAGGAAGGCAAAGCGGCATCAAAAATGAATCACCCCCATGTTATTACAGTCTACGACTTCGGCGTTACTCCGACCTCGGGGCAGCCTTTCATTGTCATGGACTATCTACTAGGCACCGACCTCTCGCAGATTATCAAAGACGAAGGACAGCTTGGTGTTGAGCGCAGTTTGAAGATCTTGGCGCAATCTACCGATGCTCTTGATCATGCTCACCGTATGGGTGTGATTCACCGAGATCTGAAACCGTCAAACATTATGCTGATTGACTACGAAGACGAGAAAGACTATGTCAAAGTGGTCGACTTCGGTGTAGCTAAGCTAATTAGCGCTGGCGGTGAGCAACAACGTTTGACTCAGATGGGTGAAGTCTGCGGCAGCCCTGTCTATATGAGCCCAGAACAGTGCCAAGGCCTTGAGCTGGATAGTCGTTCTGATATTTATTCAATGGGAATTGTTATCTATGAAACTCTCACCGGTCGCTTACCTATTCTAGGCAAGACTATGGTTGAGACCATGAGTAAGCACATAACTGAAGCGCCGCCGCGTTTTACTGAAGTGCGTCCGGATCTTTATATTCCAGAACGCCTAGAGGCTGTTGTCTTTAAAGCCTTGTCTAAAAATCGCGATGATCGTCATCAAAGTATGGCTGAGCTTACGAGAGATTTAGAAACGGCTATTCCTCGTGCTGGTAAGAGCCAGGTACTGCGTACTGACTTCCCCACTATGCCGCAGAGCGAGTCGGACAAGCCAACCTCACCTTTTGCTAAATTAACACCGTTTCACTGGGTGGCAATTGCCGCGGTTTTGCTTTTGACCGTGGGTATTGGCGTTAAACTTATGATTGATTCGAAAAGACCTACTCCGCAAGCAATTGTCGCTCCAGTTAAAGTTGTAGAGCCACGAGCGGTGGTGCCACCAGTAGATAGTCGACCTAAAGCGACAACTACACCTACAGCTGCAATTACAGCGACGCCGCCAACTGCCTCTAGTTTGCCAGGCACTACTGGTAGTTCTAGTGTTGTGAAGCCTGCCCTAGAGGTTAAACCTTCTGATATTGAGCGGCCGAAAACAGTAGTTCAACCAAAGGTAAAGAAAGTTCGCAAGCCCCAAGTTGATACAGCTACCGCATCGACACCTCGTGTGGTCAATCATGCTAAGGGTGTTGGCAAAGACCCCTTCAAAGATCTGCAAAAGAGCCTTAGTTACTGATGCTTTTTCGCCGCTTCAACTAGTCGCTTTACTCTTTCGCTATCAACATCGTTAATCCAGTTACCGTCTATCTTGGCATACGTGCCAAAAATAACGCCGTCAGCATATTTGGCGTAGTTGCCTATATTATCTGGTGTAACTCCTGAACCCACCAGCACCGGAATCTTTACTGCTGCTTTTACTTCACTAACCGCACTGGCTGGCGGCGCATCGCCGGTGCGAAGGCCCGTGACAATAACGCCGTCAGCTTTGAAAAACTCTGCGGTCGTTGCTGTCTCAACCAAGCTAATATCTTCGGTAATAGCATGGGATGAGTGTTTCTTTTTTATGTCAGCAAATATACGTACTTTTTCTGCTCTGATTGCAGAGCGCTTTCTCACTATCTGCGCGGCGCTTGCTTCGTGAATACCTTCATCACCAATATGGGCGTAGACGAAGCCCTCTACTCTAATAAAATCGAGATCGCAGGTGTGAGCAACTGCTAGGGCTTCGATATTGGCACCGGCTAATATTTGTATGCCAATTGGCATACGACATTCTCTCTTTACGGCACTGGCAACCACAGCCATAGCCGCAATTGTTTCTACTTCTACGTAACCCTTCAAATACGGCACGTCATGCATGTTCTCAATAATAACAGCGTCCACACCAGCCTTTTGGTAAGCTATAGCGTCGCTCAATGCCGTGTTGATAATGTGTTCCATATTACCGCTGTAGCCAGCCGCCCCAGGAAGAGCGTGTACGTGGACAGCACCTATTGCCGAACAGCTATTTCCCGTCTTACCAGTCTTGCCAAACATTTGGTTCTCCTAAAGCAGCAAAATAGCTCGTACGGGGCTGGCTTCTAGATCCATAAACTTAAGAGGCAGAGCCACTAAGAAATATTCGCCTTCGTCAACCGCTCTAAGATCAAGATTTTCTAGCCAAACTAGGCCACTGCGATCAAGAACGTTGTGGGTAGCTAGATCTTTTGATCTTATATGGTCGACTGACGGTGTATCCAGTCCTACTAATATAAAGCCTAGTTGACCAAGCAGCTCTGCTGTGTTGCTTTCAAGGTAGGCATATTCTTCTTCGAAGACTTCAAAATTGATTGTATGTGCTGTTTTGAATAGAACCCGCTTTACTCGAGTGCTGACCGCCGTGAGTTTAGCTTGAACAAGTTCTGCACTGATACCAGCTTTGGTTGGTGCAATATCAATTACTGCCACTGGTCCGACGAACGGTTGAAGATCCATCGCACCAGCAGTAGTGTCAACCTTCTTGCTTTTGTCTGCGTCAGTTAGAGAGCCTTTTATATGTACTGGAGCGTCAGCATGGGTACCGACATGAGGGCTCATGGTCAGTGCTGTTAAATTGATAATATTGCTACTTTCATAACTGAGCGTAATCTTGCGTGAAAATGGAGTATCACCTGGAAAACAGGCCGATTTTTCATTTACGGGTTGGGAGATATCTAGAATTTTTTTGAAAGAGAAGTTCATAGCTTAGAGATGGCTGCTTACGTCAAAATGAAAATAAGTTTTGATATGGTCGATTTTAATTTCTCTAGGAGTCCTACGCTTTTCTGGACGCGGCCCAATCAATTTAAGCTTTTTCAATACTTCTCTGAGAATCAACTCCATGTGGCGATTGTCAAAGCCGCTGGAAAGCTTGATGCAGAGACCTAGGCCATGAGGGTACTTCTCGCAACTGCCGATACCCACTCCGAGCAAACCATCAGCCCCTTCTTTGGCGACGATTGGTACTTCGCAGGCACCAAATAGGTCTTGGGTAATCAATCTAAAATCGACACGGCCTTCCCCAGATATGGCCCGAGGATGAGCTAATATCAACTGGCCAAGTTCATGATAGTACTCAGCACACTCTTCTATTTGGCTATCGTCAAATGCCACGGCTGTCTTACTCAAAAGGCTCTGATAGAGATAGGCCATTTCAAACACTGAAAGAGCATAATTGGGTAGCTGGCAACCATCGGTGGTGCTCAACAATGATTCTTCACTGCGCTTAATTAGGGCTGACAAAACTTTTCTTAGGCGTACATGCTGAGGCTGGTCTGCCTGCAAATATTTTTCAGGGTCGCCACCGGAAGCCTTAATGGCTGAGAGATAGCCTATGTGTTTTCCGCTACAGTTATGGAAGCGTCTTCTTGCTTTTTCTTCGCCAACACCAATCAGACTCTTGGTCTCGCTTGACATTGGGGCTGCTGGCGGGCACTTGAGGTCTGCTTCGTTAGCACCTGTAATAGCAACAATTTCTTCTAGCAACTCAAGGTGTCTCGGCTCGGCGCTATGGGATGCCATGAACAGAGCTAGATGCTCTGACTTAAGCTGGGGAAAGTGTCTCTTTAGAATAGGTAGATGTTGTAATAGCTGCCAGGGCTTGAGCACAGAGCGGCTCCAAACTTGATAGTTGATATCGCCTAGTTGCACTAACGGTTTAACTGTAGCAATTGACTGTACTTTAGAGCTTGATTCAATCCCGGTAACAAGGCAAATGATGCCGTAGACAGTTACTTCTTTTCTACCGCTGCGTTCAATAGTAAAAAGGGGTTGCCAGGGTAGGTCGCTCTCTTTTTCTGTTGGCAATTGGGTTGGCTTGTAGTTAGTTTGCATTTCAGTTATTAAGTCTCCACGACCAATAAATCTTCTCAATAACTATCTAATTCTTCTAGTCTCAAACTCTTACCTTAATAAATTCGCTCAAAGCAGCCTCGACTTCTCATTCATGGTGTAAAACCAATGATTTAGCATGTGTTGTTGCCTGGAGAATGAGATGGCCGCTTCCTTTAAGACCGCAATTAACCCTGGTCAAGCTTCGCCTAGCCCTCTGGGTTCTTATTCTCATGCACTTAAGGTCGGCAATTTGCTCTTCATTTCAGGTCAGGGTTGTCGCGATGCCAAAACGGGAATCGAAGCCGGGCTTACTTTCGATGCCAAGGGCGAGGTGGTTGCTTATGACATTGAAGAGCAAACGAAGGGCGTTCTTGAAAACCTGAGGGCTGTTTTGACCGCTGCTAACCTTGGCTTCGAGAACGTTGTTGACATCACTGTTTTTCTAGCAGATATGTCAGATTTCGAAAAATACAATGATGTCTATAGTCGCTATTTCTCAATGGAAAATCCACCGGCGCGAACCACTGTGCAGGTGGCAAAACTGCCGGGCCGTAATTACATTGAAATCAAGGCAATCGCGGCTTTTGCCGACTAACACAGGGTAAGGAGTAGAATCGAAGATGTCTAACGCTACAGTAGCCAGCTCACTCAATCTCGATCTCAAAAAGATTGAACATTTCATTGGTGGCAAGTTTCAGGCTGGTTCTGGTAAGGAGACTTTTGAATCAATAAACCCGGCGACAGGAAAGGCCCATGCCACTGTGGCGCTTGGCACTGCTGATGATATCGACGCTGCTGTTAAGTCTGCCCGTCATGCTTTTGAGAAAGGCCCATGGCCGCGGATGTCAGTGCGTGAACGCTGTAATATTTTGCGCAAGATTGCCGATTTGATATTAGCCCGGCGAGAAGAATTCGCTATTGCTGAAAGCATTGATACAGGCAAGCCTATAAGTGAGAGTTTTGACGGCGACATCCCGCGCTCGGCTTTCAATTTTCAATTTTTTGCAGACTTTGCTCCAAGCTATGTAGAAGAAACTTTTTCTAGCGCTGAGAATGAGAGGCACATTGCTGTGCGTGAGCCCCTCGGTGTCGTCGGTCTGATTACACCATGGAATCTTCCCCTCTATCTGGCTACCTGGAAAATTGCACCGGCTCTAGCTATGGGCAATACTATAGTGCTTAAGCCTGCAGAATGGACACCGTATACTGCTTATCTATTGGCTCAAGTGACTGTTCTAGCCGGTCTGCCTGATGGAGTTTTGAATATTGTTCAGGGCTTTGGTGCGAGTGGGGCTGGTGAAGCACTAACTCGTCATCCTGATGTGCGTTCCATTTCTTTTACGGGCGAAACCTCAACTGGCAGAGCAATTATGCAGGCTGCAAGTGCCACCATGAAGAAGCTTTCTTTTGAGCTAGGTGGAAAGGGTGCCAATATAATTTTTGCTGATGCTGATTTGAAGGAAGCTATTCCTACCGCTGTAAGAGCTGCTTTTCGCAATCAAGGACAAATTTGCCTGGCTGGTTGGGAAAATTGTTGAGCGCGTGCGCCAGATCAAAGTTGGCGATCCCCTCGACAAAGAAACTGAGATGGGTGCTTTGATTGCCCGTGAACATATGGAGAAAGTACAGAGTTATTTGGCTCTCGGAAAGAAAGAAGGTCATCTTCTCTGTGGTGGTGAGCGTCTCACTGAGCTTGGTGAAGGCAACTTTTTGAGCCCAGCAGTATTTACTGGTTTAGAGATTGAATCCCGTTTCTTGCAGGAAGAAATATTTGGCCCGGCTCTTCCGATTTTGCCTTTTGACAGTGAAGAAGAGGCAATTTCCCTAGCAAATGCAACTCCTTATGGTCTTTCTGCCTCAGTCTGGAGTCAAGACATCGATCGCTTGCACCGAGCTAGCACTCAAATTAGAGCAGGTTTGATTTGGATCAATACCTGGTTTGCCCGCGATTTGCGCACCCCTTTTGGTGGCCAGAGGTCTTCCGGGATGGTCCTCGAAGGCGGTCGCTATAGTCTTGAATTCTTTTCTGAAGCTAAGACCATTTCGTACAAATTTAGAATGTAGAAGAGGCATAAAAGTAAGACTATGGATTTAGGTATTCGCGGTAAGAAAGCTCTGGTTACCGGCGCTTCAAAAGGCATAGGTCGTGCCATTGTGCAGGCTCTTAGTGCCGAGGGGGTTGAAGTTGTTGCCGCCTCGCGCGATCAAGCAAATTTAGAGGCTCTGGCTGCAGGGCTATGGCGCAAGAACGCACCGCTGCATATATTTAGTGCTGATCTCAGTCAGGGCGAAAGTCGCAAGAAACTAATCGATTTTGTTGAGAAGACTTTTAGAGACTCGGGGCTCGATATTCTTGTGCATAATGTTGGCGGCCCTAAGCCCACCGATACCGCTCACACTTCAGCTGAAGATTGGCAGTCAGGGTTTGAACAGCTATTCCAATCTGTGGCTGAGCTAAATTGTGCTTTTTTGCCTGGCATGAAAGAGCGCAACTTCGGCCGCATTCTTTGTGTCACATCGCTGTCTGTGATGGAGCCTATCAGCGGCTTGGCTATTTCGAATTCACTGAGAGCGGCTGTAACAGCTATGCTTAAGAGTTTGGCTAGTGAAGTGGCGGCTCAGAATATCACTGTCAACTGTGTTGCCCCTGGTGCTATCGCCACCGATAGACTGACCGACTTAATGGCTGCTCGTATGGTAAAAAGTGGACAGAGTGAAGAAGAATATAACCGTGACTATCTGGCTAGTATTCCAGCTGGTCGTCTGGGCACCCCTGAGGAATTCGCCGCGGTAGTTGCTTTTCTATCCTCTGTTCAAGCGGCTTACATAACTGGTTCGACAATTTGTGTGGATGGTGGTAAGCGCCGCTCTACCTATTAAGTAGTATTATTTAAGTTCGCTAAGTCTAGATGTACATAGAGGTATATTGTGAAATTTCTCGTTCTCGGTGCCGGAAAAATGGGCTATGCCGTAGCTTATGACTTGATTCGCGGCACTAAAGTAGAAAAAGTAGTGGTTGCTGACAGCAACACCGATAACCTCAAAGAGCTAGTCAAGCGCTTGCCTGATGAGAAAATTATTCCCGTTGAACTGGACGTCACCAATGAGGAAGAGCTAGCTCAGCTGATGGCTGAGATAGACGTGGCTGTCAGCTGCATTACTTACAAGCACAACTATGAATTGGCTAAGATTGCACTTGCAACAAAGACGCACTTTGTTGATCTTGGAGGCAACGAAGAAATTGTCGCTAAAGAGTTCATGCTTGATGAATTGGCTAAAGAACAAGGTGTGACGATAATTCCTGATCTGGGCTTGGCACCGGGTTTGGTATCACTTCTTGCTGTTAGCGCGGCCGAGAGCTTTGATGAAATTTATGATATTCGTTTGCGTGTTGGCGGACTGCCAGCTAATCCGGACGAATGTTTTATGGATTACTGCCAGGTCTTTTCTATTGATGGATTGATTAACGAATACAACGAAGATTGCACCGTTTTGAGGGATGGCAAGATCTTCTCAGTGCCTTCGCTTTCTGATAATGAATCAATTGAATTTCCTCGACCTTTTGGCACCATGGAAGCTTTCAATACCTCCGGTGGAATTTCCACTCTGCCGCAGAGTTACCTCGGCCGAGTGCAGCACCTCGACTATAAAACTATTCGCTATCCGGGGCACTGCGATGCCATTCATATGCTGAAAGAGTTAGGCATGATGTCTAAAGAAGCAGTTGAAACTGCCTCTGGACCAGTGGTGCCTCGCGATTTGTTGTTCAAGCTATTGAGCGATAAATTGCCTAAAGATGAACCTGATGTGGTTTTAGTTCGAGTTATGGTGTCGGGCTTGAAAGAGAAGAAGCCTGTACAAATCATTTGGGATTGCATTGATTATGCTGATCAGGCTGCTGGTCTAACGGCCATGATGCGTATGACTGCTTTTCCAGCCTCTATTGTGGCTCAGATGATTGCTCGAGGTGACATTACCGAGCGGGGCGTATTGCGACAAGAAACTACTGTGCCAACCAAGCTTTTCTTAGCTGAGATGGACGGCCGTGGCATTCGTTTGCAAATGACCGAGCGCGCTCCTGCCCATATCAAGTAGCTAAGCTCAGCACTAAGCAAGGCGAAATCCGTTGTTGGTGATTTCGAAGGCGTGAGCCCGGCGGTCGTGCTGGGTTGCGCGGGCCTTGATGCAACGGATATCTCTAACGTAGTCAGGATCGCGGCCCAGCCCTAGCAAAACAATATTGTCTGACATATTGCTAAAACGACTAATTGAGCTTGTGTCTTTGCCGTCATCAAGTAAGCCGCCAAAGGTTTCGTAGGTCATTAATGTAGTCACTCCTTTTAGTGACATATGTTGAAGCAGTGAATACAGGTAGTCGTGTAGTCGGTCTGGATCGCTGGACGACCTAGAGAAATCGCTAATTGAATCAATCACAACCCGTTTTATGTTCTTTTCTTGAATTAGGCCAAACAATTTGACAATGATGCTATCAATTTGCAGCTCCACTGGAGAAACGTACAATAGTTCAAAGCCTTCTTTCTGAACCTTCTCGAGGTCTGCGCCTAGAGATTTTATTAGGCGTGCCAATTGAGATGGGTTTTCCTGGAAATTGACATACAAGCTGCGCTCATTTTCTTTGCAGCCGGCTAGGGCGAATTGCAAACTAAAAGTAGTTTTGCCGGCTCCTGCTGGTCCAGCCACAACAGTGGCGCTTCCTCTTAGCAATCCGCCGCCAACAATGTTATCAAAGCCTTCTATGCCAGACTTAACGCGTTCGCGCTCAGCGTCATAACTTTCAGCTACTTTAGGAGTGACCAGTCGCGGGAAAATATCGAGCCCGGCAGATGTTATTTTGCATCCATGCATGCCCTCTAGATAGCTGCTGCCACGCAGCTTTAGCACACGCAAAAAGCGTTCATCTCTTGTCGTGAGTGAGCTGCGAAGAAATTGCAGAATGCCATCAGCTACTGCAAATTCTGGCAAAGTTTCGGCGTGTTCGTTTGTGTACTCGCCCAGCAGAAACACCGTGGTCTGATAGGCAGTTAGCAAGCCTGTCAGTTCGTAGAGCATGCGGCGCATTTGCTGGGGCGACTCTGCGAGATCGTGTAAAGCCTTAAACGAGTCTATTACGATAATTTTGGGAGCAAGAGAATGTATGGCCTCTTCTATGAATGGGACCATTGCTCCGATGCCGTTTTTTGTTAACTGGGTGCCTATTTCTTGGTAGTGAACGACAGTTCCGACTTTGCTTTCATCGAAAAAGCTAAATCTTTGCAGATACATGAGCACTTTGGCTGCTGGCTCTGAAAGAGTTGTGATGTAAAGAATGGGCCGCTCATCCTCGTCATCGGCAGCATGGTGAAACACCATTTGCTCTGCAAAGATGGTTTTGCCGGTACCTGGTTGACCCATGATGATATTTATAGAATTGCAGGGGAAGCCGCCGTTAAGAATCTCGTCCATTTGCGGATTGCCAGTGCTGACGCACTTGTATTCACTATGCTTCATGGATGAGTCCTCTTTTGCTATTTGCTTCTTCAAGAATCATCAATAGACGCTTCTTTTCTAATGGCTTTTGCATGAAAGCATCGGCCCCCGCCGTGAGTGCTCGCTCTTCGGCGGCAAGTACACTTAAGACGATTACACTGGTAATGTTTTCGGTGGCTGCATCACTCTTAATCAGGCGGCAGAGAGCAAGCCCGTCTAGTCTGGGTAGCAGTACTTCAGTGAGAATGGCCATGGGTGGCTCTAGCCTAGCGCTGTCTAGGGCTTTGTAGCCGTCGTCAGCACGGGTGACTGTATAGCCGGCATCAGCCAGAAACCGGCTCAGTAGATTGCAGACGTGTTGGTCTGAGTCGGCAATCATCACTATTTTATTTACTTTGTCCATGTCACCTAGAATTTTTCCCGCGAAATACAACAGACTGCTAGTTCTTCCTAAAGTTCCCATAGCTAATTTGTCTTTTAGAGTTTTAGACAGTTGTCCAAAAATTCTGCCAGCCGTGTAGATATGTTCACGCAGAGAAAGTGTAAGGCAAATGTCTACAAGGAACCAGCAAATGTCAGCATTCAATTCGACTGAGATTCAAAGCCGTCCTGAACTTCCCGCTAAGCTTACAAGTGAGCGGCAGGGCATTAGTCTTCTTGGCATTAGCTTCGATTTTATGCCTGGACGAGGAGCAGAGAGGACTTCCGGTACTGACGCGCTGCCTAAGAAGATTGAATGGGAGAGTGACGTTACTAGTGCTTTGACTCGCGCTCAAAAAGAGCATAAACCCTTGGTAGTGGTTTTTAAGGAAGACCGTTGCGGTTGGTGCAAACTGTTCGCTGACGAGTTGCAAAAGCCTGAAGTGGGTGCAATTGCTAAAGACGCTGTCTATTTGCAAGTTGCCCCTTCAACCAATTCTGAAGCTAAGCAATTGGCTAATCTCTGTAAGGTTGAGGGCTATCCAACTGTTTCAGTGCTTTCAGTGGAAGGTGGAGTGATTAGCCCAGTATCGAAAATTGCTGGATTTATGGACAGCACAAAATTTATCAACCATATGCGCTTGGCTTTTGCCTCTGTCAATGGAAATCGAGGCAATGCCTAACTATAATTGTCACTGTCAAAATTTGGAGTGGCAATGGAAGTCAAATGTGATTCAGAGCAAGTCGCGACGTATATAAATGCGCTGCGCGGCGAGTACGAAAGTAATTTGAAGAAGTTCGTTGATTTACCCAGTGTCAGCATGGAGCCAGCGCGAGCCGAAGCCATGATGGCTGCTGCGGCGATGGCAATTGACTTGCTGCAGTCAAAAGGGGCCACTGCCCGACTGGTTAAAACTGCCGGACAGCCAGTGGTAATAGGAGAATTTCACTGTGGCGCTGATTGCCCCACCGTTACTGTCTACAATCACATAGATGTGCAACCCGCTGACCCCTCTGAGTGGTTGACCGCACCTTTTGACATGCAAATAGACGATGGCGTTTACCGCGGGCGCGGTACTACTGACGATAAAGGGCCAGCCTTAGCAGTCTTGTATGCAGCCTCTTATGTCCATAAGCAGGGCGTTCCTATTAATATTAAGTTCATATGGGAATTAGAGGAAGAAATTGGCAGCCCATCGTTTGAACAATTTTTGCGCGATAACATTTCTGACCTGAAGACTGACTCCGTTGTAATTTCTGACACTATTTGGGTTTCTCGCGAACGACCAGCGATACCTTATGGCTTAAGAGGTTTGCAATGCTGCTTGCTTAAGCTCAAGACCGGCGTCAAAGATGTACATTCAGGTACAACAGGCGGTTTGGCTCGCAATCCTATTGCTGAGTTAGCATTTTTGATCTCCAAATGTTTTGACGCTAAGACTGGCGAAGTTAAAATTCCTGGCTTCCTTGATGATGTGCTGCCAATAGATAGTGCCGAGTTAGAAAATTTTGTGGCATCTGGCTTTAATGTTGCCAATTTCAAGAAAGCTCATGAATTGCACTCTACTCGCACCGACGATGCCTCTGAAGCCAGTGCACGTATTTGGGCCACTCCTACTTTTGAGGTCCATGGTATCACTGGTGGTTACTCAGGTCCTGGTGTGAAAACCATAGTGCCGCATCAGGCTGAAGCAAAAGTTAGTATGCGCCTTGTGCCCAATCAAGACCCTGCCAAAGTATTAGCTTCTCTGAAAAAATTTGTAGCCGAGCATGACCCAGATGTTGAGGTTGTGGCCGAAGGCTCACTCAAGCCATTTCTTGGTGAATTTACAGGGCCATTTGCTGAAGCTGCAAAAGCGGCGATGAAGACTGGCTTTGGCAAGGAGGCAGCCTTTACTCGAGAAGGTGGATCGATTGGCGCTGTTGTGAGCATGCAAGAAAATTTGCAAGTACCGCTAGTATTTTTAGGTCTCTCTCTACCCGAGCACGGTTACCATGCCATCAACGAAAACTTTGACTGGCAGCAAGCCAGTGGTGGCATGCGCATGTTCGTCGACTACTTTGAGCGTCTAGCTAAGATAAAATAAAAGCATAAAACACAAGTTGTAAATTGATTTAGCGCAATTGCTTCTTGTCGATTTTGCCAGCAGAAGTGCGAGGAAGTGCCTGCTCACAGCTGTAGAACTCCCACTCCATGGGGCGCAATTCGCGTTTCAAGTGTTGGCCGCAATACTCGCGCATGAGTTGAATGAGCTTTTGTCTGTGCTCTTTTTTCTCTTCACCTTCGCACTTAAGGTTGTCTGACCATTGACCTGGTTCTAGAACGGTGTGGGCCTTGACGATTTGTCCCAGTTTACTGTGGGGAACGCCTATCACTGCTACTTCTTTGATTAGATCATTGGCGCGTAGTACGTCTTCAACTTCGGCAGGAAATACTTTGTTGCCAGCGACAATAATTAGCTCTTTGGCACGGCCTGAAATATAGAGATATTCATCTTTCATGTAGCCGATATCGCCGGTATAGTATCCACCGTCATGAATCACCGCATTGGTGGCATCATCTTGGCCTATATAGCCAAGCATGAGTGTGCTACCACAAATGACGATTTCGCCTGACTGGCCTTCTTCTTGCTCGCTACCATCAGCATTCAAGATTCGCACCTTGGCAGAAGCTACTAATTTCCCTACTGATTGGTCTGGGCCGGTTAAGTTGACGGCAATGATTTTTGATTCAGTCGAGCCGTAGCCATTGTTCAGGCGGCGACCGAAGACTTTATGAAAATCTTCTGCTAGAGAAAGAGGCATTGGTGCACCACCACACAAAAGCACCTTGGCGTTGCTTAGGTCGATAGTGTCTTTTGGTAGGGCGACAAATGCACCATATATGGTGGGAACCCCGACCATGAATTCGGGCTTGAATCTGTTATTGGCTGTAACAATGCCTTCTATGCTCATTTCTGAAAAGATGACTGTGCTGCCATCTAGCAGAGCAATCAACATTACTTCTAGACCAAGCACATGTGATACCGGTACCGGCAGAAGGACATTTAAATCTTTGTGAAAATCGGCCATGTCGCCCAGTTCGGCTAGGTTGTTAACTAAGCTTTCTAGGTCGTGGAGGGCACCTTTAGGAGTGCCCGTGGTACCTGAGGTAAGAATTAATAGTGCTGGGTCACTAAAGCTTGAGAAATCGCAAATTTGACTGGAGCCGCGCACGGTCTCTTCGAAATCGTGTAATTGCTCAAGGGCGCAAAGGGAGATTTTTGCGCCGCTATTAAGATTGGCTTCTAAGGCAGCGTAATCTTTGATGAGTGCTGGAGCAACCAGCACCAGTTTTGCTGAAATGGCTTGTGATTTGGCCACATTGGCTAGTTCGCCTTCAGTTAGGCGGAAATCAACAGGTACTGCTATCGCTCCGAGGCGCCAGGTTGCCAATATAAAGGCGGCGAGTTCAGGACAGTTAGGTGAAGTCATTAAGACTTTGTCGCCAGGTTGAACCTTAAAGCTTTTGAGCAGGCTCTCGGCTTTGCCTATTAATAGTTCTAGGTTCTTGTGGTCGATTTCTCTAAGTTTGCCACCCGGCAACATCTGTATCAGCGCTGCTTTGCCGCCGTCGGCATGGCCGCCCGGTGCTGAACCTGGCCTCAAGATACGATCTAGCTTAGCTTGGAGGTTAGAAGTGGCCTGCATAAATACCTCTAATGAGTTCGTTCCGATTGTACTTTCTATTCTTACAAATTTGATCTTCTTTCCATTCTTTCGCCCGACAGCTATAGAATTGTTTGGTACGCAAAGTTTGTTTGGTACTTAATAATAGGAATCTTTCGTGAGTGACTTCTTAACCACTTGGCCCGAGCTTGATTATCAATCGTTGTATGCCGTGCCCATAGGTGGCCAGGGCGAGCTGGGACAAGTAATGTGGTTGTTCATTTACCAAGGCGAAATGATTGTGGTGGATGCCGGAGCAAGCTATCCGGCCCGTGAACTGCCTGGTGTTGACCTGCTTTTGCCCAACACCTCTTTCTTAGAGGCCAACCAAGACAAAATTACGGCACTCTTGCTAACCAATGGTCACGAAGAGCATGCTGGGGCAATCAAGTATCTTGCTCATCACGTTACATTGCCACGGGTTATGGCACCGCGCTTCGTAGCTGAGCTTATTAATCAAAATGTATATGATCTATATGGCACTAGTGAAGCTACCGAGTGCACGAGCTTGCCAGCCATGGAAGTTGTCGATGTCAAAACCAAATACCAAGTTGGTCCATTTGAAGTTGAGTGGATTGTCAGTAATAATGCCATTGCTGATTCTTGTGCCCTGCGTGTCAGTTGTAATGCAGGAACTGTAATTTATACTTCTAGCTTCAAATTTGACCAGACTCCGGTTGATGGAATATTGCTAGATATTGGTCGCCTCGCCACCATTGGTGATGACGGTGTAACTTTGCTCATTTCGGACTCTGCCAATGTTGAGGCTGGTGGCTATACGCTTTCAGAAAAAGTGGTGGCAGGCGCTATGGAGAAATTGGCGAAAAATTCACCTGGTCGGATGATTGTCGTCATGCCTGGTACAAATACTCACCGTCTACAGATTCTTTTTGATGCCGCCGCAAAAACTAATCGCAAAGTTATTCTCTTAGGTGACACTCTTCAAAAGATTGCTGTTAGTGCGGCAATCACAGGCAATCTCAATTTTGATAGAGCAATTGAAGGCTCTATCAATGCACTTTCTAGCATGAAAGAGCGAGATGTGATGATTATTGCCAGCTCTACTGAAGCCGACCCGATCAATGTGTTAGACGAAATGGCCTACGACAATCATCCAACTGTAATCTTGAAAGAGGGCGATACTATAGTCTTCTCAAGCGATGTTTTGCCTGGGCGGGCCCGGCATATGGCCCATATTCTTGATCAGCTTTTGCTTAAGAATGTCAGCGTTGTTTGGGGTCAGCGAAAAGGAGTGCACGTCTCTAAGCATGCTTCCAAAGAAGAGTTGAAGCTGATGCTCTCGATTACTAATCCGCGTTATTTCGCTCCGGCGATTGGCGAGGGGCGGCATATTACGCAGCATGGTGAGATGGCCACGGCTTTTGGTCTTGATGCTGGAAGTGCGCAACGGTGTCGCTTCAATCGCGGGCTCAGTAGCTTTTCAGCCAGTTCTGTTCAACCGTGAACAAGGGGAGAGAGTTACTACAGCATCGGTTAATGAACGACGCGCACTTAGTTTGGAGGGTGTCGTAACCATTGGTCTGACTGTCACCGCCAGTGGTGAAATTGTTAGTGGTCCAACAGTCGAAGTCGGCGCCTCTGGGTTTCTTAGATCTAGTGAGTGGGCAGCTCTGAGACTAGAGCTTGATGGAATTGTTAGGGAGGCTGTCTCGCGTACTAAAAAAGATGGCAAGAGTGATGATGTTACTGTTCAGCTCCGTTCGTCTGTTCGCGAAGCTATAGTTAAAGCCCTTCGGTCAAGGCTTTCTGCAAAACCAACCGTGCAAGTACTCGTGCACCAAGTTTGAGTAAATTTCGGTTTTACCAGCCGCCGGTAACCAGCATAGCGTTGGCATCATTGAGAACAAGCGTAATTTTATCGCCAGCATTGAGCTTGATTTTCTCTTGCCAATAATAGGTTAGTCCAGGTGTCTTGTGCTGGCCTGTGACATACCACTCACCTGGTTTAACCGAGACTAGACCTTCCATGGCCGTGCCTTTATTGGCCGATTGTAGAGCCACTGGCGTGGGTTCTAGCCCCAGCCTTAGAGCTTCCATTTCTTCGTCTTTATGGCTGTCTTCGTATTCTTCAACAGCTTTCATGTAGCGGGCATTTCGGGCTTCTTCAATTTTGTTTATGCGCTCTACTTCAGGTTTGACATATTTCAGCATGTTGTCGGCCCAGCGGTAGATGCCGGCTACAAAGCGTGGTTCATTTCCACCAGCGCGTTTTTGGGCGTTGCGATAAGCATAGTGCCAGCGCCATCCGATGTCTGGATAAGGCTTGGTCAGTGATTGTCTGCTGAGATAGCCTGAACTGATAAGCATTTGCTTGATCTGTTTGTCGTCTTCAGGAAGCGGTTGCAATGGTACTTTTACTTTTGGTGGCTTAGTGGAGTAGGGATAGAACGTGATTTTATCAACGCGATCCTTCATTTGCGGCACGCTAATACGCAGCTTCACCCAGGCTTTGGTTTGGGGGGCGATGCCGTCTGGTGGCAGAGCCTCAACTGTAGTATTCGTTTGACTCTCACTGCTTATCTGATTCTGGGCCGCAGCAGCGGCTTGAATTGAGGCCGTGATTATAAAAGCTAGGGCAATATTTAGAGCTGAATTTAGTGATGGGAAACCAGACTTCTTTAAGTCACTCAGTACCATAGGGCTCCTAGTCGAGTGGTTTGTAGTCTTTGGGTAGACCAAAGTTGTACATGCGTTCGAAAGCTTCTTTCAGGCCTTCTTCACCGCGCTTAGGACGCGAGCCCGAAATTATTTCTACTAGTCTCTTCCAGGTTACTTGCTGGAACGGGCCAATATCTTCTGACGTATTGCGATCACGCTCGCTTTCCATTACTTTCAAGACGCGGTCTGAAGGTAGCTTATCGAAGGCATCAACGCAGCGAATATCAAAATGATTGTCACGACCAGCATCTAGTATCTCAGCTACTTTTTCGATGGGCATGCGATTGCGGTAATGCCTTACCGATGTAAGGGCGTCAAAGACATCAGCTACTGCAATTATGCGTGAAAGAAAAGGTATTTCTTCTCCTTTTAAATTGCGATAGTAGCCAGTACCGTCTAGCTTTTCGTGGTGGCAGGACGCGACAAAGGGCACGGCCCCAAGGCGTTTAGTGAAAGGTAAGTTGTTGAGTAAGTCGAAAGTAATGCTGGCGTGCTTTTGCACCGTTGCATACTCTTCAGGTGTAAGGCGGCCATTTTTCCATAAGATTGCTTCTGGCACACCAATTTTGCCGTAGTCGTGCATCATAGCTGAATAGCGCAGTACGTCTAAGTCTTCGGCAATGACGTCCAGCCCGGTACCAATTAAAAGGCTGTAATTTGTTACCCGCACAGAGTGACCAGCAGTTAGTGGGTCACGCTTATCAATTGTTTGGGCCAATACTTCTAATGTCTTATCAACGAAACTCTCAATTTCGGCGTAGGCTTGGGCCTGTTCAATCAAGCCAGAGGCGACAGCTGTCAAAGCTTCAAGCCAGTCTTCATCTTCTGATGTGAACGGCCCTGCTAGTTTGTTCAAAACTTGAAATACGCCAATAATGCTACCCTCGCGGTTGCGCATGGGCACGCATAAGACACTTCTGGTCTTATAGCCAGTGTGTTTATCAACAGCGGGGTCGAAGCGTTCATCTTGGTAGGCATCAGGAATATTGATAATTTTGCCGCTACGAGCGCAGTGGCTGACAATGGCTGTGCCTGACATCGGAATGCGAATTGTGCGAGCACCGACTAATCCTTGGGCCACCTGGGTCCAGAGTTCGCTCTTCTCTTGGTCAAGTACAAATACACTACAACGATCGCACTTGAGCATATTTTGCGTTTCGCGTGTGATGGTCTCAAGCAGTGCGTCAAGCTTGCGCTCTGTGGCCATTGACTTAACTACCCGATACAGGCCAGACAGGGGGCGCAGGCGCTCCAGCTCTTCTTGTAGTCTAAGTGACTTAATCTCACGTTCAATCAAGGCGATTTCGCGCTGATGTAGCTCTGATTCTAGATCGCGCAGATCAACTGCACTGAGGGGAGGTTTCGCTGCAGCTTCGGGTGGTGACTTCTCTTGGCTGGGCTGCGGCTGATCAAGATCATGCTCGTGCCCTACTCTCTGAGATCCCTTTGCCATACGGTTAGCCTCTTGCTTTACTAACTGCTATATACCCTTTTAAGTCTGCCAATTATTCTTGAGCTTGCAGGCTAGGCGGATAAGCTGGAGCCTCTAAGCGACGCCAAATCAGCAACCAGGCGCGACCAATAACTCTCTTTTGGTCAAGGAAGCCCCAAACGTGGCTGTCTTCAGAGTTATTGCGGTTGTCACCCATCATAAAGAGGCGACCAGCTGGCACTATGATCGGTTCGTTGGCTTTGGCTTTGTCACTGCTAGGCTGAATATAGTTACCTTTGGCATTGCGTCCTCTGATGTCAGACAACACTGTGAGATTGTAGGCCGGCACTTCTTTGATATATGCAGACTCGTCGAGAAGTTGGCCGTTGACGTAAACTCCCTGGCCGTCTTGTACTCTGATAATGTCGCCAGGCAGACCAATGACGCGTTTAATGAAAGCAGGGTCGTTGGGGAAAAATGGCAAGCCTTTTAAACGTCCAAGCCAATGCAGTGGGTCGTTTGATAGCTCTTCGCCACCCATCTCAATAGCCGGTGGGTAAAAAACGAGAATGTCACCGCGCTGAATCGGCTTGCCTAAGTGGCCCGAAATTTTTTCAACAATTAAGCGGTCGTTTATTTGCAGCGTCGGCTCCATCGAGCTTGATGGAATATAGCGCGCTTCGGCAATGCCCCAGCGAATACCGATCAGCAAGATTAAAGTAACGACAATTAGCTCAACCGCTTCTTTGAGGAAGCCTTGAAAAAAGCTTTTGGGAGAATTGTCTGGAGATGAATTCTCGGTTTGTTGGGGTGCTGAAGTGGTCACAGGCAAATTATCTAGTCCTAAATAAAGAATTGATTATACAGTCAAAACCTTTTTTTTGACGGCCTTGGCGGTCAATGTCTCTGTAAGCACTTCGGCAAATTGATCTAGCTCTGCTACTGCATTCATTTCGGTCACTGCAATCAAAAGAGCCTGACCAAGCTCTGGATTGGAATTCGACAGGTCGATGCCACCTAAAATCCCTTTACCTTTAAGTTCTTCAAGAACTTCTTGCACTTTAACTCCTGCTGGCATGGTCAAAGTGAATTCATTAAAGAAGGGCTGGTCGAAGGTTAGCTTGACACCGTCAATGGCTGTCAATTTTTCGGCTAGGTAATGAGCTCTCTGCAGGCTGATATCGGCTAATTCACGCAGTCCTTGTGGACCCATGCAGGTAAGGTAAACTAGCATGGCAAGTGCATTTAGGGCTTGGTTGGTGCAGATATTGGAGGTAGCTTTGGCTCTTCTAATATGTTGTTCACGGGTCTGCAACGTCAGTGTAAATGCTCTCTGGCCGCGATTGTCTACTGTCATACCGGCTAGTCTGCCTGGTAATTGTCGAATGAATTCTTTGCGGCAGGCCATGTAGCCTGCTGATGGGCCGCCAAAGCTGAGGAAATTGCCACAACTCTGAGCGTCACCAACAACGATATCAGCACCGAGATCGCCTGGCGCTTTCAACAAACCAAGGCTGATTGGATCGCTTATCACAACTAGCAGGGCACCATGCTTGTGCACAGCCGCTGCGATAGTTTCAAGCTCTTCGATACAGCCGAAGTAGTTGGGGTATTGCACGACAAAACAGGCTACGTCGCTATCGAGAGCTTTTTCAATATCGTCTTGCGCGATGATGGTTTCGATACCAAACGCTTTAGCATAGGTCTCAGTCACCATGCGGTGCTCGGGATTAACACCAGCGGCCAAGACAACTTTTTTGCGAGGGCTATTGGCCAGTCGCACTGCCATCATCGCCGCTTCAGCAGTGGCGGTAGGACCATCATACATAGAAGCGTTGGCTACATCCATACCGGTTATGAGGCAGACTGCTGTTTGGAATTCGTATATGGCCTGGAGGCTTCCCTGTGATACTTCTGGTTGATACGGTGTATAGGCCGTAGCAAATTCAGAGCGGGAAATTATGGCTGGCACCACTGCTGGTACAAATCTTCTGTAAGAGCCACCGCCGAGAAAAGATGCCTGTTGGCTGGCTGGTTTGTTCTTCGCCGCAAGCTTTTGCATATAAGCTGAGAGTTCAAGTTCTGAAAGGCCTTCTTGAATATCTAGCGGTTTAGCGCGCACTGATGCGGGAATGTGGCTAATCAATTCTTCAAAAGTCTTGACTCCGATTTCTTTGAGCATTTCTGCTCTCTCTGCCTCGGTGTTGGGCAAGTAGGGGAAATGCAGCTCTTTGTCGTCGATGTTGTTGTTGATCGTCATTTTCTCTGTCTTTATACTAGTTGAGTATGATGCCACATCTATAAGTGTAGCCATTTAGTCAAAAACGATGATAAAAAATACTTCGAAAAGTAGAGTAAAAGCGCAAGAGAGCACAAGTAGGTAATCGGTGAAAATTGTTGTTGGTCTTGGAAATCCGGGCAGTCGCTACGAGATGACTAGGCACAATGTTGGATTTCGCTTAGTGGAAAAGTTGGCCCAGCAAATGGGCGCTGACTTTCGCAATAGTGGCGCAATGCAATGCGATTGGGCCCGTGTCAAATTCGGCAATTTTGATGTTGTGCTTGTCAAGCCACTTACATATATGAACTTATCGGGGCAGTCGGTGCAGAAAGTTTTGCACTGGTACAAGGTTGATATAAAGAGCAATTCAGGCGACCCTTCTAGCGATTTGATAGTGGTTCACGATGATGTTTCACTGAATTTAGGTCGCCTGCGTTTTCAGAAAGCTGGCGGAGCCGGTGGGCAGCACGGTGTTGAATCTATTATTGAATGCCTTTCAGGTAACAAGCAATTTGATCGCCTCAAAATTGGTGTAGGACCAGATCCTGGTGGGGCTAGTCGGGGCGACTATGTGCTCAGTACTTTTCCGCCGGAGCAGCAAAAAGTAATTGAAGAAATTCTGCTGCAAGGATGTGAAGGAATTAAGCATTGGTTAAAGAGTGATATTGACAAATCGGCCAATAGATTTAACGCTCTTGACCTCTCTGTTCTTGAGCCTAAAATAGACGAAGCGAAATGAAATTCTGCTAAAGCGGCATATGTCCTAGATTTCGGCTGGCGCTCTCTTCGATACCGACTGGCGCTATTTTCGGTAACTACACTGAAAATGGGCGTTACGCTTTGTATCTAAAGAAGATGATTTTGGCGGGAGTCTATAACAACACTGAAATAATTCTTGAATGAAAAATCATGCTTCTGAGAGGTGATTAGGGCGATGTCAGTAGCCTAGAATCACTCATGAGTCAAGGCAAGGAGCCTTTGAAGGGGTACCGTTAAGTGAACAGTTTGGCACAAACAAGTTTGCTGGATAGATTTATAAGCGCCAAGAAGGGCAGCGCCAGCCGCAATTTCTTTCTATCAGCACTTTGGTGGTCGCTGTGGGGTATGGGAGCTGGCATGCTGGCTGGCACCGAATTCTCACTGCCCGACCTGATTCGAGGCATTCCGCAGTTAGCAATGCCGCACCTTAGAATGTGGCACGTCAACGCCGTCGCCATCGGTTGGTTGTCGATGGGCTATGTGGGTTCTATGTTCCACATGATACCGACGCTCTGTAAGTGCGATTTGTACAGCGAGCGGCTCGGCAACTTTACGATGTGGGCCTGGAATATCCTCATGATTGGGGCGTTCTGCACACTGTTAAATGGCAACACTGAAGGTCGAGAATATGCTGAATTAGGCGCCATTCTCGACGTTATTGTTGTTATCGGTCTGGTGTCTGTAGCTTTCAACCTTTATATGACGATCGTCAATCGTAAAGTGAAAAAGCTCTATGTTTCGCTCTGGTATTTCCTTGGTTCGTTATTCTGGTTCCCTCTTGTATACGTAATCGGCCAGCGTACATTTGTTGCCTTACCAGGCTTGAATGACGCCATCATCGGCTGGTTCTATGGCCACAACATCCTCGGCATGTGGTTCACCACTGTCGGTGTTGGCATGATGTACTTCCTAATTCCACGTTTTACAAAAGCTCCTCTATATAGTCACGGACTTTCGATGTTGGGCTTCTGGGGTATTGCTCTTTTCTATGCACCAACTGGTACGCACCACATTACGCAGTCACCTGTTCCTGAATGGTTGAAGGCAATCGCCATTATCTCTTCTATCTTCTTGCTCGTTCCAGTGCTGACAGTGCTGACTAATTTCTTTATGACGATGCGCGGAAAGTGGGGTTTGGTTGTCACTGACCTGCCGCTGCGTTTTGCCGTTACCTCTTGTATGTTTTATCTGGTTACTTGTACTCAAGGGCCTTTCCAAGCGACAAGATGGATCAACTGGTATATTCACTTCACTCAATGGGTTGTCGGTCACGCCCACCTGGCGTTACTTGGTACTTTCTCATTCATTCTTACTTCTTCGTTCTATTACTGCATGCCCCGTCTGACCGGCAGAGAGTGGCATAGTCAAGGTTTGATCAGGGCCCATTATTGGCTTAAGTTCTTAGGTTTCACTCTTATGATGACGTCACTGACCACTGCTGGTCTTGTGCAAGCAGCAGGTTGGGCACTTGGTTATCCTGTTGACCAGTGGGGCCTAGCTCTATTCCCGTACTGGTTCTTGAGAACGATAAGCGGCTTTATGATCGTTACTGGTCAATGCTTGTTCGCTTACAACACATACAAAACGCTCTTCACACCTAGAGCTTCTGCCGACTCAACGGTTAAAGCTCGGGAGGTCAAAGTCTAATGTACGGTTACCGGCTAGGTGCAATAGGTATTGTCACCACCTTCTTCATCATCATCTTTTCTACTGTATTAATGCCCATGGTGCTCTTTAATCCGAAGGCATCTGGTCGTGGAAATGATTACAAAGTAATTCCGCTTTCAGTTGGTGACGCCGCTCGCGGTCGTCAAATATATGTCAGAGAAGGTTGCTTCTATTGCCATACTCAGTTCACTCGTATTCAAGACCGGGGCTACGGTCCCTTGGTCAAAGAAGGCGACTATGTCTATGAGACTCCTCACCAATTAGGTACGGCCAGAACTGGTCCTGATTTGACCAACGAAGGTGGCCGTTTCCCTTCTCAATGGCAGAAAGCTCACTTGATTTCACCGCGCGCGGTTAAGCCTGGTTCAATCATGCCGAGCTTCAGTTACCTTTCTGAGCAAGACATGAACGACTTGGTGCAATATATTCAGACCCTTGGCAACAAGCGGACAGTGACAGCCTTTGTCACTCCTCCTGATGAGTATCTGCCCACTACACCACAAGGTAGAGGATTGGCTGCTCGCAAAACGGTTGACACCGCATCTGATGCGGCAGCCAACGCTGGTCGTGGTATCTACACTCAGAACTGTGCTGCTTGCCACGGTCTAGAAGGTAAGGGCAACGGACCTAACGCCATCACTCTAGAGAAGAAGCCACCAAACCTTACTCGTGACTATTACAAGCAGTACCCTGATGAACATTGGTTCTACCGAATTTCTGAAGGTGTCACTGGTACAAGAATGCCGCGTTTCCAATCAGTTTTGACTGAAGAGCAGCGTTGGTACCTAGTAGCCTACTTGAAGACTTTGCCTAAAGAGCATGAAGAGACAATTGATAATCTCGATCAGCTGAACGTTGTCGAGCCTACTCATCTCCCAGTGTTGACAAAGCAAGTTTATGAACCGCACCACGGTAAAGAATAAATGAGAGCAAAGAATAAGGAGAGCAGATATGTGTCCTAATTGTGTTCTTAATGGAGCTAGTGTCGGTGGTGGTGTTTGGGTAGCGTTTGGTATTTGTGGTCTTTTCTTCTTAATTGCTGTGGTTGGAGTTCTCTGGGCTTTCAGAAACGGTGAGTTTGAAGATCTCGAAGCTGTCAAATTTGAAATGCTAGATGACAGTGAAGAGCTCGTGCTTGGTGTTAAGGCCAAAGCTGCTGTAGAAAAGTTGCGTACTCAAGGCGAAGGCGTGTAAAGCCACAAGTTCATTAAAGAAGGAATGGAGAAAAATGGCTGAAGAAGTCAAAAAAACAGTTAGCACGCCGGTAGTCGAAGACGATGAGCACTACGAAGTCGTTTCTGAATACCGCATCGGTGAAGGCGCCCCGCCTCCTTTTCTGGTGATTTGTTTCATTCTGATCTTTGTATATGCAGCGGTGTCTTGGATTCCCTTCTTTGGTTATTAGAGGAAGATGTCACTTAGTAAGTTGAAATTGGTTTTCAGTAACCAAAAAAGTTTCTCCCCGGCTCTTAGAGTTGATCTAAAGGCTTCGCTTCTTTTGGCGATGATTCCTGTGGTTGTTGGCTTAACTGCTTGCAACGACAGTAAAGTCACTCTGCCATCGGCAGATGACGGCCTGGTTAGCACTAAGGTTACTCTTGGCGATAAAGAGCCAATCTGGCCCAACGACGACCCATCAATCCCTGATGGCAAAGGCGTATATGCTGCTCAGAATTGCGCTTCCTGCCATGGACTAGACGGCAAGCCGGTTGCGGGTAAAGCAACTGTTGATCTCTCTAGTAAAGACTGGGGTCGTAAGCAAAAACCAGTTGAGCAATATGATTTCATTACCTTCGGCAAAGAAGGAAATGACCACCCAGTTTTGCGCTCGAAGCTTCGCCCACCAGAGATTTGGAACTTAGTCTTCTATGTCAGAAGCCTTTCTACTCCACCATTGACTGATGGTGAAATCGCTGAAATATCGCCGGTCTTTGGTGCCAACTGTGTTGTATGCCACGGAGCCAAAGGTTATGGCAATGGACCGCTGATGAAAGGCAACGTACTTGAGCCAGCTCCAGCTAATTTCCAAAGTTTCCCTCGCTTTTATGACCGCACAGACGAAGTTCTGTGGGATCACATTGCCAACGGGATAAAGTGGGAAGGGATGCCTAACTTCCTAGGCAAAGTAGATAAGAAATCAGATAAAACTAAGGTAACCACCTTCGATGAAGCCTATATCTGGAAACTTGTTGGCTATGTTCGTCATTTCCATGAAAGCAATTTGACTGAAGTTGATACCAAAGCACTTCATGCCAAAGAAGATAAGGAAGAAGCCGAACATAAGTAAAGACCGCAAAGAAGACGCAGATAGTAAAAAAGACCGCGAACTAAGACCTAGTAATTAAAGACCTAGTACCTAAAGACCTAAGGATATCGACCATGACAGACGGAGTCAGAAGAAGAGTCATTTTAAAAACGGTAGCTGCTCTACCGCTTGCTGCTACATTTGGGCTTTTGATATCTCCTTTTCTCAGATATCTGCGACCAACATTGAAGCCGCTCGACATCCTTGGTGAGTCAGATCAACCATTGGCTGAGCCGCCAATTCCTACTTTCACAGACAAAGATTTCCCCGATCCATGGACTTGCCTTCCCTTCATGTTCAATCAGAAGTACCTTGAGTACAATCCTGAGGGAGCTGAAATTCGCAAGATTCCTGGTTTCATTGTTAAATTGCCCACCGGAGATGTGGTTGCCTACAGCCGCATTTGTCCCCACCTTGGTTGCATCTTCAACTTTGTCAAAGACCCAGATGAATGCGCTAAGGGTTACAACTTCAAACCAGCTGGTCCAGTGTTTGCCTGCCCTTGCCACTTGAGCGTCTATGACATTGCTCAGGCTGGAAAAGTAGTGAGCGGTCCTGCACCTCGTCCACCGCGGAAATTTGAAGTTAAACGGGTAGCCGGATCGTATCAGGTGGTTGCGTTGGAGGCTGGTTCAATTGCCTAGTTTAGTACAGGATAAAAGCATTGCGAGCGCCCTCACCGCAGCTGGTGATTGGGTCAAAACCCGCATCAACAATATCGACATCTTTGATGAGCACCATCAAGTCGAAGCGAAGACAAACCCCTTCTATGCACTAGGGCCAATCTTCTATTTGGTTTGGTTCATAGTTATGGCTACTGGTCTTATTTTGATCATGTGGTACGTACCAACTAAGTCAGCTGCATTCGATTCTATTCTCAATATTCAAAACGGTATTCCTATCGGCGGTTTGATGCGAGGTATGCACAAATACGGTGCCGATGCCATGATCATCGCTGCTACCATGCGTCTCTATCGCATGTTTATCAACGCTGATTACAAGCCGTCAAAAGAATTCAATATAGCCATTGCCTTGGTTACTTTGCTTCTGGCAATGTATTCTGGTCTGTCTGGTTATTTGCTAATTTGGAACCAGCGAGCATTTTGGGCGACTAAAGTGTTTGCTACTTTCCCAACCTACATGGACCAGTTCGCTGTCATGGGAGACTTCTATCAGCCTCTCTACAAGTCGTTGCACTTGGGTTGGAACACTGCTGAAGTATTGTTGGGTGGTGGTGCAGCCATTACCCAGAACACAATGACTAGATTTTTCTCGTTGCACTTGGCTTTCTCCTTAATTCCTTTGATTTTCGTTGAAATCTATTTCTTCAAGAATGCCTACGTGCGTGTGCCATTGAACTGGACGAAGCGTTCAATATTGATTTTGATGATTGCTTTTGTGGCCATTGCTTTACCAGCCGCACAAGGCTCACGGTCAGATCCCGATGTCACTCCGTTGCCGATTCTCTCAGACTGGTATTTCTTGGGCTTGTATCAGATGTACAAGTATCTTGAGCCGGTGGTGGCAACATACATCACCATGGTCATTCCAGTTTCAGTCATTCTCTTGCCCTTCCTTGACACCTGGATTACAGGTTCAGAGAAAGACATCATGAAGAGACCTTTTATCTTGATGATGACATTTATGGGCGCGGCATGCTGGATTGTGTTCTCGTACCTGATTATCGTCAACATTGCCGACATTCACTCTGATCCACCTTACTGGAGATCATTCCTCTACGGCACCATCAACATTGGAATTGCCTGGCAGGCTATTTTGATGATACGCAACAAGAACCTGCAGGAAAAAGCTAAAGGTTTCTTGGGAGCTATGGTCATGCTCGCCTACTGTCTGATTCAGACATTCGCTGGCTACACCTACTACTATATGGCTCTGACTGAAATGTTCATTGACCCACTAGGTCACGCTGCCCTTTACAGCCTTGCTCGACCCGTGATGAGTAATGCCTCAGAAGTAGAAGCCGTTGTGCGTAAATTGCATAGCACCTCTAACTCAGGCGTGCCTCTCAACAACGAGTATTGGAATTATCATGTCACTTTAGATCCGGGCTATATCGCTAAAATTGGTGAGCCGGCTGCTAAGGCTGACTTGCAGAAACTATCTGAACTAGCCAAAAACAAAACGCCCCTTGACTTAATTTCGAAGTTTATCCCAACCTTCGAAACACCGGCTGGACCTAATGGTGCTTACAACTCTATTAAGTTCTCTGACCCTGTCAGAGGGCCTCACCCAGAGTATGAGAGCATGACCGACTTCATGATCAATAACCGTTGGGCTTGGGATTACTGCACATTGCAGGATCGTCTGACACCAAATCTGGTGAAGGGTGGCTATCCTCTGAAAGTGCCAGACAATGATTGGTGGTGGATGGTTGGTGGTCCTCTGTCTGGGTTGTTTGCTCTGATTGCTGGAATTCAAGCTAAGCAGGCGCAAGCAAAATTAGCTGCACCAAAACCAGCTGAACCAGTCGCCGCTGCTTAGTTAAGTGATTAAGAAGAACAAAAAAGTGAACGCCGCTAGTCTAAATAGCAATTTGAATAACCTCAATGCTACGCCTGAAAAAGGCACTAGCGGCGCTATGACTTCTATAAACAGAAGGCTCAAGATCAAGTTCGTCTACAAGTTCTTCGCCTTTGTTTTTTCAGTTGTGGCGCTTTCTTGGTTCTTTGAAGGAACCAGACAAATACAATTAGGACTATCGCTTTCAGCTATAGTTTATTTGCTGGTGGGAAGTCTACTTACTGTGGCTCTGATTGGGGTGCAAGCCTTCTTCATCTATGCTGAAGAGAAATCAAAGGACAATCGCACTCGCAAGATTCCGCTCTTCGACGTTATCTATGATCGTTTGAGTAGACCAGTTAGTGACTCAGTTGATACTGATGAAAAGAATGGAGATAACTAGTCGTGGGTAAAACAATTGACATTGTTTTGGTAGTTGTAGGAGCTGTCGCCTGCTTAGCTCTAACTGGTTTAATGCCATGGGCTGAACTTGGTATGACTGGCGCCCCAGACGCATGGCCTTTATGGCTGCGTTGGGTTAACGAGAATCTTGGTTTACCGCTGCCCAGTTATGATCAAGTTGCTAGTCTTTCGACAGGCTGGTCTGAATATTTGAAGAAAGCTGGAGCTGAGTCGCGTTTCGGAGACTACGCTTACTCGTTAGTTATGGGCTTGGCAATGATCGCTGCAGCCATAGGCATCGCCGCAATTGGCCGTGAAGAAGCTGAAGAAAAGACTGTTTTGCCTGTCAAGAAATAAGTACTGGGAGTTCTGAATCATGTACACGTCGATACCGAAAGGCCTAACTGACCTAACGCTCGCAATTGAAAAGGGTACCAATGCTGTCATCAGCAATAGGTACAATCCCTTCTATTATCACGGTGCGCTTCCTCAGTTCTACCTGTGGGTTCTTTTCCTTTCAGGGCTTTTGCTTTTTGCCTATTACATTCCAACCATCGATAACGCCTATTTTTCAGCCAACCTGGTGAACGCCTGGACATCAGTTGATTACATCACTGACAAGCTTCCGATGGGAGCAGTTATTCGAGGAATTCACCGCTACGCCGGTGATGCTATGGTAATCACGATCGCCTTGCATGCCCTGCGTGTATGGGTCACTGATCGTTATCGCCAGTACCGTTGGACTCAGTGGGTATCAGGAATTGTCTTACTCTTGATGGTGCTCTTCATTGGTCAAACTGGTTATTATCTGGTTTGGGATGAGCGCTCTTTAGTGCTAACTCGTATTACCGTCAGTGCTTTTGACGCCTTACCATTTATTGGTCCTGGTCTTAAAGCTTGGTTCTTGAACGGTAGCGCAATCACCAACCTCACTCTGTCAAACTTCCTCTTTATTCACATCGGACTTTCGTTCACTCTTTTGTTTGGCTTGTGGGTTCACTATGTACGCATGACTAGGCCGGTGATTACTCCGCCTCCTGCGATTAACTACATGTTGATGGCTATTCTGCTTGTGGTTGTTTTTGCTTATCCGATCACTAGCGGCAAGATGGCTGACATCAATAGCGCACCGACTAGTTTTGACATAGACTGGTTCTTCCTCTTCCCCTATTGGTTGATGGCGAAAGTTGACCTCACCACTTACTGGGTCTTGATGGTTGGCGCTACTGTTGGTTTGTGTTTGGTACCGCTACCAAGTCTCTACAAAGCCGCTAATCCGATTGAAGCAGCTGAAGTGGTCTTGAGCAAATGTACAGGTTGCTCACTTTGTTCTAAAGATTGTCCGTATCAAGCAATTGAAATGGTGCCGGCTCCTGCTGGTTCACGCTTTAAGTTGCTTGCTACAGTGAAGCCTTATCGTTGTTCGGGCTGCGGAGTTTGTGTCGGAGCGTGTGCTTTTGATGCGATTGACCTGCCAAACTTACTTGATACTGATGTTACGGCTCAGATCAGAGCTATGGCTGAAGCGAAACCTAACTAATCAACTAGTTTCCAAAAAAGGGTAGTCTAAGAAAATGTCCGAACAAAAGGTAATTACTCTGATCTGCGAACGCGCCTGCGATCTTAATTCTGTTTGTAATGACAAAGGCGAAGTCAAAGAAGTAGAAGGTCTGCATGTGGTCAAGCTTCCTTGCAGTGGCATGATTCAACCTCTAATGATCGAAGCGGCAATGAAAGCTGGAGCTGCTGGGGTTATCGTGACTGGCTGCCAGATTGGCGATTGCTATTATCGCGAAGGCAATCGCATGATTCGTGAGCGTTTGCTTGGTCAGCGTCCTCCTGGTTTGAAGAAAACGGTAGACCGTCAAAGAGTATTGGCCTTGTGGTTATCTCGTCCCCAAAAAGATCGCTTCTTGAGCGAGGCCAAAGAGTTTGTCGCCTTTGTGCGGAATTTGCCAACACCGCCACCTGCTGCTGCTAAGCCGGCTGCTAAGTAGTTATTGAAAAAAATTGAAATTGTAGGAGATCACTGACATGGCCGAGAAAGCAAAAAAATTGACCGAAGTCGACATCATTTATAGATGGGCTTGGTTCTTCATTCTCTATTTTGTGTTTATTCTCTTGATTGCTTCCTTTGGCTTGGTTGCTGAGTTCTAACTAGCAGCACTTGAGAAATTTAAAAAGCCTCGCTATCGAAATAAAGATAGCGAGGCTTTTTCTATTTGAGACTTTCTATTTGAGATAATCGCGCAGGCTGCCTGTGCTATCCATGTTGCGCAACTTCAGCAAGGCGCGGTTTTCTAATTGTCGAACGCGGTCATCACTGAAACCTAAAACCGTGGCTACTTTCGCTGCGGTTAGTGGCACTCCGGTATCAAGGCCGTAGCGTAAGCGAATAACATTAGCCTCATTAGCACTTAGTTTAGCCACAAGACTTTCAACATCTTGTTTGCAGAGTTTTATGATTGCTTCTTCTTCAGTAGCGAGGTGATCTAGGTCAGCAAGCTGATCTATTAGTGGATCTCCTTCTTCTGAAGTGGTGGCATCAAGCGAAATTGGTTCTTGAATTGACTGCAGTAGTGATTTGATTTTGCCTTCGCTTAGGCCTAGTTCTTTAGCTAGTTCGTTAGAACCAGCACGACGGCCTTCTCTGACGAAAAACTGATGAGCAGCCTGGTGGATTTTCTGCACAGTTTCGGTCATGTGCACAGGAATGCGAATGGTGTGACCTTTGTCTTGAACGGCTCGAGAGCAGCCTTGTCTAATCCACCAAGTGGCATAAGTTGAAAATCGGAAACCGCGTTCTGGGTCGAATTTATCAACCGCTTTGAGCAAGCCCAGATTGCCTTCTTGGATCAAATCGCCAAGTGAAAGGCCGCGACCAACAAAACGTTTGGCGATGCTCACCACAAGTCGTAAATTGGCTTGGGCCAGGCGGCGCTTGGCCAGCTCGCTGCCTTGCTGAGCTTGCTTTCCTAACAACTGCTCTTCGTCTTTGTTGAGCAGTGGATAGCGGCCCATATCTTTAAGATAGGCTGATAGAGCCTCATCGCAATTATTGTCGATGGCCGTGTTGATAAATTCAGTTTTCTCAAGTGCTTCATCACTATCAAGAATCTGAAACTGATCAAAGGTTTGTCGGGTTTTAGAATGTTTGGCTTTAGTTAGAGATTGCATGTCATCACCTTGTTTCAAGGAGCGGGGCTGGGCATTGGCGACCGCTGTGAGTGTAGGTATTTCGCTATAGTGTTGAGTGCACTATGATCTCTATTCAAGCAGCTTCAAATAGACCGTTCTATTTGGATAAGCTTCTCTTAATCTTCGCCGCTCTTACTTACCTATTTTCTTTCTCTCTTTCTATTTGAGGCACCATGAAACTAGTTGATCTCACCCGTCCCCTCGAGCAAATCGATATCAGCGAATTTCCTGATCTACTCAAGCCGCTCTATCGCATTATTTGTCCACAAATTGAATATGTCGGTCATGCTCATGGTGCTCAAATAATGTCGCAGCTTTTTGGCTGTTGTCCCGATGATTTGCCTGAAGGGGAGGGCTGGGCCGAAGAAAATATCAGTATTAGCACTCACCTTGGTACTCATGTTGATGCACCGTGGCATTACGGCAGCACAAGCGGAGGCGAGAAGGCTTTGACTGTGGATCAGATTCCTCTTGAAGAGCTTTATTTAAACGGTGTTGTGCTCGATTTAACGGCCTTAAAGGGAACTGGAGCGGCAATCACCAGGGAGCATCTTAAAGAGGCACTGGCACGCATTAACTACACCATAAAAGAGGGTGACGCTGTGCTTCTGCGTACAGACCACGACTTGATGCCCTTGACCTCGCCCATACGTTATAACTATCCCGGCTTAACAGCCGATTCAGCTACATTTCTAGCTGAGAGCGGAGCACTGGTGGGTGGTACCGATGCTATGGGCTTTGATCGGCCTTTTCATGCTTGGATCTGGGATGCCCACTACGCTATTCGCCAGTATCGTGTCTATGTTGTGCAGCAGCTTGCCAAACTTCAGGCATTGCCACCCTTTGGTTTCAAAGTTGCTTTCTTTCCACTAAAAATAGTTGGTGCTAGTGCAGCACCTGCTCGAGTTGTGGCTTTTGTTGAAGACTAGCTACGGCTGTCAGCTGTCGTTCTTAAAGGTTGCCGCCGTGCAAGTGGTTAATCTTTCTCGGTATTCGCGAGATACGGCGGCGAGTTAATAGACAGCTTAGCTGCAATGGCACCGAGTAAACTACAGGGTTTTTCCTGGTATTTTTCTCTTGGCTTGCCCCTAATGGTCAATAAAAAAGTTATCAGCAGATAATGGCCGATAACTTTTTTGCTTAGACTCATAATCTACTTTGCCGCTTGAAATCTAATTTCAAAACTTGATTTATCGTCTTTGGAAACGCCAGATACCGGTGGTCCAATCTGAATAATACAGTTGCTGCCGTCTTTGTCGTTTCCCTGCACTACATCTTTTGAAGTGTATGTAATATTCCAGCGATACTGACGCATGCTGTTAAGCCACCAGTCCCGAACTTGAGGGATTGTTTCTTGGGCGTTAAAGCACATTACGTAGGCAGGGCCTTGTTTTGTATTATTTATCTTATTGTAGACTAGGCCATGAAGATATTTCGCTTTGCCCGTATATTCGGGAACGTTTGGTAGCTGCACTTTTTCTTTTAGTCGATCTGGTGCCGCTGCCACAAGTTCAGTGGTATTAGAATTTTGTTGCCCTTGCTGCGGTGCTTGAGCCTTAACTGCACTATTAAACGAGAGAAAAAGCAATGCCCCTGTACAAATGGCAACTGGTGCGTTGGAACGCCCTTTGGCTAAAGAGCTGTGAAACACTGGAATTCCCCCTTTGAAACGAAACTTACATCTTTAATGCCATGCTTCTCAAGATATGAAACGGCCACCTCCTTAATTATAGAGGTGGCCGTTTCTTCGTGCATTGTTTTTTGTTCTGCTGAGCAGCTGTTAGTTAGGTTTGCAGAAAGTCGCTCCTTCGACAGTCTGTTGGAACTTCAACTCACCAAGTAGATTGTTGAAACCAGAGGCTGGGTGCCATTGGGCGGTGTCTGTACCATCTACACTAGGACCACTGGCTGGGTTCGTTGAAGTGAATGGGACTTCGTGATATTGGCCATCTCCGATTGGTGCGCCATTACCGGTGGTGGTGTTGACTGCCCAACCGTTCAATGGGTAGGTGCTGTCGCACTGGTTGGCAGTTCCTGCCGCTGGTGCAGGTCCATCAGCAGCAACTGCTGAGTCTGTCCAAGGCAAGCTAGTGTTCATTCTGGGTTTGTGGGTGCCTGGATCAACATAGAGGTACAACTTGCTGGCGCCACTTCCGGTTGGTGCTCCTGCTAGTGTGAGTGGGTAGCTAGTGTCACCTAGTGCGGCTGTAACGTCGGCGGTTGTAACCGCTGGGTCAACTTGCTGCATTCTCTTGGTCATTTCGTTGATGATGGCGTTTGTCGAGCATGCACCTCCTGTGACTCCAGGACCAGCGTTCAACTGGTTGAGGTAGGTCAGTGTAGTGTCAACTTTGAGGTAGTTGACTTTAGAAGCACCACCGGTGTAAGGGATGGCAGATCCGGCAGTACCAGACTTAAGTACTGTCCCGCCACTTACTGGCCATGCTTTCAAGCCAGATGGAGGAAGGCCGAAACCAACGTTGGCGCAGAACTTACCACCTTTACGTCCGGCAATTTTGCCGAGCAGATCAGCTTTCATGTACTCGACGTTGGTGAATCCACCAGGTTGTGTGCCACCAGAGTAGGTCGGTACGCGGCCATAGTTGTCCATCCAGTTGGCAATGTTGCCAGCACATGGGTCTGTGGCAGGTAGTGTGTCGTCGTACATTGTGTGTGTGCACTGTTTCTGTGCGCCACCGCTTTGACCAAGTGCAACTAGATCAGTGAAGCTGGCATATTGTCCGTGAGGGTTTGTGCCATCTGTGGAACGGATGTTGTGAGTAGCTGAACCCCAGAGGCTGCCTGGTTTCAAGTAGGAACCAAGGTTGTTGGTTTCCCAGATGTAAGGGTCGCCAGCACCGTAGTTCGGAGAAGCTTCAGCCGTGATGTCATTGACGCGAGGGTTGCCCAAGCCATCTAGCACTGGGTTGCCACCACCATCAAGCATTGGACTGCCTTTAGGGTGTTTGCCCATGGTAGGTACATAAGCTGACCAAGCAGTGTATGCGGCGCTCAATTCGGGTGCGTTGGTTGAGAATACAGCGGCACCACCGTTGGCACCGGTGCCAGTGGCACCAGCATTAGCGGCGAATACGCCGTTGCCTGGAGGTGAGAACAATTCATTGTTGAAGATGTCGTTGGCACCGTTGCTTACAGGAGTTGCAAGCACACCGTTTGTTGTCTCTGCATCTGGACCGTTAAGTACTCTTACGAATCCTCTTGGGATTACAGCAGCGAATTCTTTGTTGATAACGCCGACGATGGCGCAAGCAACTGAAGTACCCATGCTGCCAGATTTGCCTTCAATGGCTCTTGAGTTGGTGCGGAAAGAGTTTGGAGGAGTGTCAGCATCTACGGCAGCGGTGACGAACTGACCATGGTCGATCAAGTGTGGCTTGGTCAATGGCAGTACAGGTACGCCGTACAAGAAATTGGCATTGCCGTTGACGTTAAATGGAACGTAACCTGCTAGGTAGCTGGCAGAAGGGTCAGTTTTTGATTTCTGCGTAGTCATAGGCGGTGCCCATCCACCTAAAGCTGCCAGAGTGGCAGGGGAGAAGTAGACGTTGGTTGAACTTCCGGCCTTCATGTAACCACTGCTAACGGCTCCGACTAGGCTCACTGCTGGGCCGTCCCACATTTTCGTGTTGTTCTGGCTAGCAATACTGGTGAAGTCTGAGGCGAAGTTAGGCTCTGCTGCCAAATTATTCTTGAGAGCTAGACCGATAGTTCTAACATCAGATCTCAACTGGTTGGCGTGGCCTACGGCTGTAGCACCTAAGGTCTCGGCATTCTTACCGACAATCAAAGCTTGGGCGACAAGACGGTTGTAGGTGACTAAGTCTACTTTGCTGTTTGGCGGCTCGGTTAGTGCGCCGAATTCAGCAACTAGTGCACCGTTCAGCGGAACAGCACCTCTTCTTGCTGCTTGTTTGGCCACATTCAAGACACCAGCGTCAGTAGCGTTGGCGACTTCTCTACCGCCACCAATTATTTTGGAGAGGAAGAAGAATCCGACCCCCACTAGAATCACGAGGAATACGCACGCCGCTACTAGTCCTAGCGTGGCCCCTCGTTGTCGTCGAAGTTTCATAATTTGCTGTCCTCCTGGAGCCGACTCGTCGGCTTTGTTGAGTAATGCCCGGAGACGTATTTGTCTTTGGCGCTGAAGATTCCTGAACGGGAATGAACTGAAATGGATTAGTAATGCTCTTATATTATTGTCGTCTAATGTTCGACGGTCGTCAAGATGGGGCTAATATTCGAGTATTTATCCAGAGTGCCTGACATTTGGAGCATCTCCAAGCTTTGGCTTCTATCTATATTCCCAATTAATCTCGAAACTAAAGATTAAATTAGCGTGACTTAATAAACGCCCTAGAATTGCCGTAGTCATTACAGCGCTTGGGTTTCGCGGCTTTTATGGCCGACTTGTCCTGGCTAATATTAACTTCCGCCAATGAAGTCAAGCGGTTTTATGTGTTGGATTTAATGAAGCTGTCGCCAAAGATAGTGACGTTAAACCAGCCACAACTAACCAGAACAAGAATTGCACCTGGGGCCGATAAAATACTGTATCCACAAGGCCTTGAACAACTAGACCGGTGAGAGCCGCTGTCAGCCCTAGCGCCATCCAGCGCATACTAGGATTTTGCCAGAAGGTTAAATGGGCCTTGGCGTATAGGCTTACCGTCAATAAAAGTGACGAGATTAAACCAAGCAGTCCGCATTCCACTCCTATTTCGAGGGGAACACAATAGGTGCCGAGGGCGTCAAATCCACTCTTCATATATAGACCGTAGGCTAGAGGGAAAGTTGAGTTGCCTGGTCCGATGCCAAACCACCAGTTGTCCATGAACATTTTGGCTGATGCCCGCCAGACATAAATGCGATAGGCATTAGAGCTATGCTCTGAGCCGGCAAAAATAGAAAGAATTCGGCTTTCAAAAGCGGGAAACTTAAAATGCACGAGCAGTGCGCCAGCCACCGCGGAAGCAAGTAGAGCAATAACAATTGGCGCTATTAGTTTTTTGTGTTTTGCCACCACATAGAAAAATAGTGCGCAGACAATTACTATAGCCATTGCCCCGAGGGCGAGAAAAGCTCCGCGGCTGCCAGTGAGAACTGTCGCCAGGCCAATTGTCAGGGCCATGCCAAGGCAAAACAAAGCTGCCAGCAGTCTTATATATGTATTCTTAAGCCAACCAAGTATTTCATTACTCTCTTTAGCCATCCAGCAATTAACGCTCAGAGCAAGTGCTAGGGGGAAGAGCGGGATGAGATAGCCAGCCAGCAAGTTAGGATTGCCCAAAGTTGAATATATGCGTGTGCCTTTTGACTCGACTGTCGGGTCTTCCCAGGTCGCCAGCGGAGCCACGCCAATTTTGTATTGGTATAGACCATAAAGGCTAACAACAAAAGCAGCTAAAACTGCCGCTAGAATTAGCTTGTTTAGCCTTTTGGGCGTACTCAAGACACTTGTAAGCAAAAAATAGTTGATGATATAGACTGCGACTTTGCTCAAGCCCTTTATGCTTTGCACCAGATAGTGTGACGAAAAGGTGGCAATAATGTTGGCTGCTAGGTAGGCGAGAACTAAAGCGTCAACTGCTGAGAACTGTCTTTCCTCTTTGCCTCCGGCCAGTCTACCGACAATCCAAAGCACCATGGCTGCGGTTGAAAGCAGAGCCAAGGCACCTTTGTCATTGGCAAATTGAGGCAAGGCCAGTACAAGAAAGAGCAGACAACTTAAGGCAAAGGCAAGTTGCTGTAAGGTGCTGCCAGCTGCACTGATGGGTGTGTGTGCAAACCTGGCTCGAATGGCATTAAATAAACTGACTAACCAGCCTAGCAATGCTGAGCTTGTTAGAGCATGGCCCCAAGTCTTGTCTAGGGCGGAGAAGCTTAAAAAAGAAGCTAGTTGAGTAAGCATTATTAGAGGGCCTGATTGATGTCTACCACCACTCCTTGCACTCTGTATTTGAAGGCTTCTAGCTCAATCTGATTGCCAAGCTTAATCTTGTTGCCGCGAATGACATAACCGTCATCGGTAGCATCGGCTTCATCTTGCACAGTTACGTAGAAATCATGGGCTATGCTGTTGGCTGGGTCGGGAAAAGCCATGGCCTTCTTGCCGTCTGGGCTTAAGAAAGCCACTTGTTTTGGTTGGTGATCAACTTTAACGATGGTCATAGGAGGCTGCACTGGCTGATTGCGAATGGTAATAGAACTCTTGTCGCCTACCTTAAATAGATTGGTGTCTTTTGTCTTAAGTCCAGTGATGAAGACTTCAATATTGACTTTGTGCGTGCCCTTAATTACTTGATCAACTCCGGCGTGCCCGGCTTTTGCTAGACCGAAGCCTACTGCTGAAAGTAAGGTTACTACTACTAAACCGTAGTCGAGTATATTCAACCTGCGCTTACTCGATAGCTTTGAATCAGGCGTGTGCATTGTCTTGAGGACCCTCTGACTAATCGTTGACCATAATACTAGAATCAACAGCTAAGAGCCCTAGCGCTAGCCCTCGGCTGCTGCTTTCTTCTTAATTGGTTTCGCTGGTTCGTCTTTCTCGAAGAAAATTGATACTGCCCCAGTAACTCTCCTAACTAGACGAACTTTCTCAAACTCGATTTCTTCACCGTACTCAAGCTCGTCTTGAGCTTTCTCTTTGAGCAAAGTGATTAATAACGTGCGCTCTGGCTCAGAAAGCTGTATGGCCCCAACATGATTGTCGTTGGCTAGCTTGAGCAGTTGCAATGTTGACATGTCCGGTGATATTGCTGTCATTCGAACTATTGTACTAATTAGAATTGCTCTGACTCGAAATCTGGATGAGAGCAAGAAAAGATTTTTTTGCAAAGCATGGTGATTCTACGAAATCGCTTGTCGAATAATTCGCCAATGTCGATAGACCTATTCACGCGAGGGCGACACCCCAAATTTGTAGAGGAATTACTAATCATGGCGATTGAAAACAACGAAGTTGAAGTAAGCAAAGTAGAGTCCACCCACAACCCAAAGTTTCACGAAGAATTGCAGGCCGAAACAATGTTAGATCCTAGGCCAGAGTCAGCAGCTGAGAAGAATAATCCAGAGGCAATGCGCATTTGTGAAATGTTGGCAGCTAATGAACTGATGATTGCGCAAATTAAGAATCATGCTTTTCAAGTTGCTGATAGAGCCTGCGAAAGCATTGGCAGACTGCCATATAATGTTCAACGCGAATTTATGAATTCAATTTCTAAGTTCAATGAGCCCAATGATCTTGTCTACAACAGAGTCAGAGAAACCTATGAGAAATCACAGAACGCTTAATTGCCTATGTCGTTTGTATTCTTAGGCGTTTTAATAAATCTTCTAGTGCTGGTTTAACGGTGTGGCCCGTTGGCAATTTAGAAATGGCAGTTTCTTCTTCTAGAATCCTGCGCAAGCGCAGGTATTCACTCTCATAGAATTTAATATCGTTGGTCGGTAAGGTCGCTTTTTCTCGCGAATTAGCTTTGTAGTCAATTAGTTCGTCAATATACGGCAAATTGAATTCTTGGTTGAGAATGGTCAAATTAGCCTCTATTTTCCCGGTGCGCATCAAGTAGATGCCAGTCAGAAGCACACGGAATACATAGAGCAATGGTTTGACCTTTTTATTCTCAAGGCTTTCGAAGAGTTTCCATTGCAAATAGTTCGTCTGGGTACTTCATTGGCTTAGCTGTCATTTCGTCATCTCGCGGCGGGCTCGAATCAAAAAGTCGTTGGTCCATTCATAATCTGGTCGCTCTGGCAATAGTGTTTTGTCAAAAGCCGCGGCAAATTGACTATGTAGCTCTAGTCGCCAATTATTTACTTCATCCCATGAAGTTTGGCCATTGCGAATGGCCAGTAAGCGCTCGCGATTGGCTTCAATTTTTACAGGCACAAAGCCTTCTTTCAAGATTGTTATGCCAGATGAAAGGAGCCGCACTAAGTGCATCACATGCTTCCACTTAAGTTCGCCAGTGCCTCTCAAATCGCCTTCTAATTTTTTGAATTGCGAAAGTATGTAGCCGTTGTAGGTTTGATAGACAAGTTTTGAGAGCAAGCGCGAGCGCTCACGCAAAAGCTCCTGGGCAATCTGTGAAGCTTCTTCTACCATTGGCGTGTAGAGACATTCAAGTACATTTGGATTAGCCTTGAGTGCCAAGATCAAAAATTTCTGCAATTCCCAGAAACATTCTTGCTTCTCGTCATTCTCGATTTGTTCGGGAAGCCCATAGAGTGACCAATGCAGTTCAGCTGGGGGCAAATAAATACCGCGTCTATCGGTATCCGAACCTTCTACATCAAGACCATAGGCGCGTGAACCAACCACGCAGCGGTAAATAATATATTGGCTTAAGTCTGAATCGTCGGCTAAGCTCTGGGGCCGATCAAAGTTGAGGCTTTGTACTTGTTTGCGAATGGCGATCTCTTGGCGGTGCAGACCGACTTGTCCGCCATCCGGAAACTGAATCAAGTAAGCATGTTTGCTATCAGAAGGGCTTTTGATTATTTTGCCCACCGTGCCCTTGCGCCGCAGTGCTTCGCCACCTTGGCCACGACACTCTACTAGAGTGACTATCTGCGTTCCCGCAGGGAGAATCAAGTGGGGCTTGATGTGATTTTCATTAGTCATAAACAGCTACTCTAGCATAACTATTTTAGGTGCTTTTGCTTCAATTTTTAAGAGAGTGGGCATATTCAAGGTATTACGTAGGTCAGCGGCATATAGAGTTCAGCTTGATCTTGAAGGCATCTTAACTACTAGTGGGGATTGCTTATTGAGAGTCACTTGCCGTGTCAGAAGCGCAAAGAGACAAGCACCTCGGAGAGCTTCTGGAGCCGTGCTTGTTGAAGCAGTCGTATCAACTTGCATTTTATTGCCGATCATTATTTTGACAATCTGGGCCTGGCTTGAGATTTCTTACGCTTACATAATTGGCATGAACATGACTGAAGCTGCCAATCTTGCCTCTCGTGCTCTTGCTGTTGAATATTTTCGTGACCCATCGGTAGCGCACGATTTGGCTAAGCAAAACCGAGTGCTCTCGCGCATTCGCATTGATAATATGGTTGCGAGCAATGCCCAGTTCAGTATTCCCGATGGTGGTTGGCAGATCAAGAAGGCCATGTTTAGCTCTCCTGAGTCTGTCACTGTGATCTGCACCTATATTCCAGGTGAAGGTAATCCTCCCCTGCCAAAGTTTCCTAATCCAGATCCCCTCAATTTGCGCGAAAAGGTAAACATTAGTTCGTCAGCTACGGCTTTTATATATTGATAGGGTGATAAGGGGAATCAATTTGAGATCACACCGCAAAAATCGCTCTCAGTTTGCTCAGATGATGCCTGAATTTACGGCTTCTCTGATCATGATTGTGCCGCTAATCATAATCTCTATATATGTAATGATTGAAGCCAGCGAAGCTTATGTTATTCATTGCACTCTCAAACAAGCTGCTAGCACTGCTGCCAGAAAACTTGCCATGTCTTACGGTCTTGATCCAAAACATACTGTGGCTCGCTGGTGTGAGATTGTTTCTTCGATTGATTATCCTGGTGTGGTTAATAGCTACAAGCAGTTTGAGCTCGCTGGACAAGGGTTCAATGAAACGTCTAATCCACCAACTGTCACTGTAAAAGTGCACTTTGTCTCAGACCAGTACGGTTGTAGACATTTTCCTGAGCCCGATATTCTTGGCCTCGGCAAAGGCTTTGAAATCGTAGCTGAATCCACTTGTCGCCTAGAGTGAGGGGATCGACAGTGAGTTTGAGATAGCCATTAAAAGGCCCAAGTCTATATGCATGATAGTAATGGAATCTTCTGCAAATTTTTGGCACTGCAATTGAGAAGGCAATAATAATGAGTACTCGCACTAAAGCCACCGGCCGATATTGCAGAAATGCCATGGTTATGCGTAGTAAGAAAGGTGCTCTTAGCTCAGTATTTTTGTTGGCTCTGATTTTTGGATTGTTGATCCTTGGTTCAATAGCCGTTGATTTCGTTCACGGTTTTTATGTGAGAAAGCAGCTACAGGTGGCGGCTGATTCAGGAGCCTTGGCTGGTGCCTTTATGTTGACTAATCCGGCACCGAGTCAGTTTCAGCAGAAGAAAGCTAGAGACTGGGCTATCGACATGGTTGGACGCAATGCCTCTGATAATCAGCCTTTGGTTAATGATGGCCAGAACGTAACCGTTGATGTTGAGATCAATTCAGTGCCGATGAAATTTCCCCATACCTGTGAAGTTGTCATAACTCGCCAGATGCCTACTATTTTTGCCAGGTTCGTTGGCTTCCCCAGTATGCCGGTTAGTGCCATGGCCGTTGGCGGTGCTTATGCTGGGCTGCGTACAATTTCACCCAATCAAATATTACCCATTGGCATTTCGTGGAAGGCTCAAAGTGGAATTTTGCAACTTGATCCGACCAAACCCAAGCAAAATGCTACTTGGATATCAAATTGGAACGGCATGGGCAATCCTAGTTTAGATGTTGGTAGCAGTCCGGTCTCAATCAATGGAAGCAGTGACCCGGCCATGATGAATTCGTTAGTTGGCTCTACATTCTTTTGCCCAGTGGTTAAGGGCTCAACTGATGATGGGCCGATGCCTAAGAATCAAGAAGTTCTCGGAACAACCAAACTTACTTTGAAAAGGGTCAGGGGGCCTAATGAGCTAGAAGTGCAAATTTCAGGCGGCGGTATTTTAAGAGGCCGACCAGGATTTCCTAATTTGCCAACAGCCGGCACAGAAGATTTGGCCTTCGCTCTTAGTTCTCAGTCGTGGCGCATTCTTCTACTAGACAATGATGTTGCTCGCAACGCCACTCTTGTGAAGACCGCGCGAGTATGGTAGTTGAAAAAAACTTATTCAGGCAAATTGAGTTGTTCTAGATGCTGCAGCATTTCTTTTTGATTGGTGACTTCAGTACCTGGTTTCCGTACCACAATTGAGGCCGCGAGATTGCCGAGAGCCATGGCTTCTGGCATGCTTGCGCCTGAGGTGAGAGCCAGTGCCATTGTTGCTACAACGGTGTCACCAGCTCCGGTGACGTCAAATACTTCTGAACGGTTGAAGGCCGGTAGTTCAACCATTGGCTTGCCGCGCTCAAAGAGCACCATGCCGTCCCCACCACGGGTGACCAAGAGTGCTTTCACTCCAGACTTATTCAAGAGAATTTCGCCTAGTTGTTTGAGTGATTCTCTCGATGTGATTTTGATACCAGACGCAGCTTCGGCATCAGGTTGGTTTGGTGTCATCAAGGTGCAATTACCAAAGCGTTCAAAGCTGTTTTGGGCATCGACAATTACCATAGTGTCACGATTTTCAGCCAGAGCTCTGACTGCGGCTATGACACCATCGGTGATGACACCAGCTTTGTAGTCAGAGACTATGATGGCGTTAAACGATTGATTAGCCGTGTTGATTTTTTCAATTAAGCGCGACTCAATTTGCTCGTTAATTTTGGCGTGCGATATGCGATCGATACGCAGGAGCTGCTGTAAGAGTGAGTGCGATTTTGAAATTACCCTACTTTTGACCGTGGTTGGTCGACTGTCGTCTTCAATCAAATCATAAGTGATGCCGTAGCGTGCCAGTACAGAGGCTAGCTTCGGTGCGTAATCATCTTTTCCACAGACACCGATAGCATGGCATTTGCCACCCAGGGCAGTAATGTTATGAGCTGTGTTGGCGGCACCGCCTGGTATAAGCTCTGTATCGACATGTTCAAGCACAAGCACTGGTGCTTCGCGCGAAATTCTTTCTGGTCGGCCTTCTACTAATTCGTCGATCAGTAAGTCACCCACCACAACAACTTTTCCGCCGCTTAAATTGATAATGCGATTGCGCAAAGCTGATTTAGAAAAGAGCGAAGGAACAAGTGGTGTCGTCAGACCCAGTTCAGAAATTTGCACGCGTTCTAGTTCCTTAAAAAGCTGCTTGCCGGTGGGGTTATCGGGATCTATTCCTAGAGCAAACAAAGTCGCTCTTTTAGCCTCATCAATATATCGTAAATGTTGATAGAGACGGGCTAGATGAAGTGTATTTGAGAGAGCGTCAGCAAGATTGTCACAATTGAGTAGTCTCTCTCTGGTTTCAATTAAGCCCTTAGATTCGGCGCGGGAAAGG
>LNEX01000411.1 GCA_001464165.1 bacterium Ga0077546 | reverse complement strand
CCTGATTTGCGCCCGAAGAGTTCTGGCCGCAAGAATATGGGAAGACTACCTATTACGGCTTTCTCGGTCTGGCTCATGACCGTAAACTCTCTGCTTTTCTGCTCGCTCCTTCCCGCAGGCTCAATATGGCGGGTCATTTTAGGCTCTTGCTCTTGCCCCTTTAGCAGATAATTGCGCCGAGCCGTCTCTTTAATCATGCTGGCCTCGGTATCGGCCTCATAAGACTGGGTGACGTCAAGCTCTAGTCTATTTTTAGCCTGAGCAGCGCTGTCTTCTTTGCCTAGTCGCTCAGTGCCCTTGTCTCGAGGGCTATCGTCTTGATATTGACCGCTGTTGGACATTTATTCCTCTGCTTCAAGTCTAAGTTAGTCTATCAGTGTTAAAATTCTTTCTTTAATAGACGGGTCAAAACTGCCACACAATTGAGACTAGCAGATGCTATTTATTCAGGCTAATAGACAGGCTAAGAAATCTACTCCCAAATTGGCAAGTAAATCGGCCAAGAGAAATATTCATTTTGCTATTTTGCTCCTTTCTTTGTTGTTAGCAATTCCCTCGCTAACAGAGGCTGTATTGGCACAGACTACTACTCTGGCTCCGAGTCAGACACTGGGCCCAGAATTGAGACCGGCCCTGAAATCAGCTGCTAGTTCTAAAGCCATTCGCACTGATACTGCTACTGCTGTCAAAATGGCACGGATGCGCTGGTTAGACAAAATGGTGACAGCTGACCCTAGTCTTGTGGCTGCCATTTGTAGTCATGCCGCTTCCGCCCGGGTACTGGCTGCCCATCCTCATTTAGATAAAATTGCTGAAGCTGACCACTATACTTGTCGGCGCATCACTAAGTGGGGCTCAGCTGCTGTGGTCTTGACCAAAAACCCTCAAGCCTTGCGAGTGGTTACCCTTGACCCTGAAGGAATATACAGAGCAATTAAGCATGACCGCACAATTGCGCGTCGCTTGACTAAGAATGCCAATTTTAACCAGATGGTTGTTGAGAATCCTGATCTTGGCAAGCTGCTTTCTCGATACATGTAAGCCTTGAATTTTCCCTTCTCACTACTTGAAATTTTTCAGGCTCTCTTAATTGGTCTGCTCACCGGCCTTCTTTCTGGCACCTTTGGCGTTGGAGGTGGCATAGTCTGCACGCCAATGCTGCGTCTGATTATGCATTTAGACGCTCATATGGCCATTGGTACTACTTTGGCGCTGATAGTGCCTACATCGGTGGCTGGGGCCTCTAACTATGTCAAAGAGAAATTAGTTGATCTCGATATGGTCAAGCTCCTTGTCTTACCGGCCATTTTAGGCACCTTGATTGGTGCGGAACTGACCGTGCGAATGCAGGGTCGCACTTTGATGTTGCTTTTTTCGGCACTAATTTCTTTGGCTGCAATAGACTTGCTCTCCGGTTTTAGTAATAAATTGAAGCAAAAGGCTGCTGCTCAAGTCAATATCGAGCAACCTAACTTGCTTCCTAGAAAGTTGAACTGGCTCAAGGTCTTTCCTGTGGGCTTGATTACTGGCTTACTTGCTGGCTTTTTTGGCGTCGGTGGTGGATTTATTCTCATACCGATTTTGCTCGCTGTTTTTGGCATGAGTGCCAAGTCTGCCTTTGGTACTTCATTGCTTGTGGTAGCCTGTCTGTCGGTGCCAGGAACAATCGCTCATAGCATTAACCATCATGTACAATTTTTACTTGTACTTGTTATGGTGCTTGGTGCTGTGCCCGGTTCTATGATCGGAAGCAAATTGGCCTTGCGCCTTAAAGATTCCCTGCTCAAGCGCGCTTTTGGTGCCATCATGTTAGCAATGGCTGCTTTCATGGTCTATAAAGAACTATAACTACTGTTTGAGTGACCTTCGCAATGCTTCACATCAAGCTGCTCGAGCTAGAATCAGAAATAATTGCCAGAGAAGAAGCTACTAGGGCTGCGACTTTGGCTGTCTTGCCAGCTGAGTGCGATTTGCTCAAACAGGCTGTCGAGCACGAAATTGGCCTGCATCTGGCCGATGTGGTAGCGAGTGATTGGCGCGGTTGGCTCACCTATAGAAGAGGTGCGAGCGAACTAATAATTATTCGCGGTCGTGCCTTCAAAGAAAACAGTATGTTTGGCAAGGTTAGAGCCGGTCTCGATTTTTCGGGTGGTCTTGATTCAATTGCCGATTATGCTCGGCAGTTCGATGTTTCGGCACCCCAAGATCTCGACCACTTGATGATCAATTTTGGTGTGGTGCCATCTGCGGCCAAAGGTCTTGTGGCAAATTCAACATCTGAAATTGATGCTACAGGTGGTGCTCGAGTCTTTCTCTGGTATGGAGAAAACCTGGCACCATATCGACTAATTTTTGAAGATGAAGTTTCTTGTGACCCTGAGCACAATTTGTTAGATGCCGTGGCTGAAGGGCTTTCGTGGATTGTAGCAAAGCCAAAGGAACTGACATTGCCGCAGTTTCTTAAGCACAAGAAATAGATTTAGAATTTCGCTTGAGCCTAGCCTCTGCTTGTTAAAGTTTTTTGATTGGGACAGCCTCAGCAACTTTCTCGTCAATTTTAATTTTGCTGCCAGCGTCTTCGTCATTCTCATTGCGCATATGCTGTACTGCAGCTTGAGCGAATTGCATCAGTTCAATTGGCACGGGGAAAATCAGAGTAGAGTTTTTCTCAGCCGATACTTCCACCATCGTCTGCAACTGTCTAAGTTGCATGGCACCGGGCACTGTGCCGATAACGCGAGCGGCCTGAGCCAGCTTTTCAGCGGCTTGGTGTTCGCCTTCTGCTGCCACGATCTTTGCTCTTCTTTCCCGCTCAGCTTCAGCCTGCTTGGCCATGGCCCGTTTCATGCTTTCGGGAATTTCCACGTCTTTTACTTCGACTGAAATGACCTTGACTCCCCAGCCTTCTGTTTGTCTATCAATAATGGCTGAGAGCTTGGCGTTAATGACATCGCGTTCGGTGAGAAGCTCATCTAGCTCGTGTTGACCTAGAACGCTACGCAGGGTTGTCTGGGCAACTTGTGATGTGGCATTGAAAGGTTCTTCGATTTTGGTGACAGCCTTAAATGGGTCGACCACTTGAAAGAAGCAAACAGCTGCTGTTTTAGCTGATACGTTATCTTTGGTGATGATTTCTTGCATCGGAATCGACATGGTGATGATGCGCAAGTCGACTTTTTTTGAAGTTTGAAAGATGGGAAAAACCAGCTGCAAACCAGGTCCACGTACCCCGTCGGCTCGACCAAGGGTGAAGACGGTGAAACGCTCATATTCTTTGATGACCCTAAGCGATGTGAGCAAGTA
>LNEX01000410.1 GCA_001464165.1 bacterium Ga0077546 | reverse complement strand
TTGGATTCATATAGTCAGAAAGACATCGCTGTGACTTGGATTCATATAGTCAGAACGACATCGCTGTGACTTTGCTCCAAAATCCAGGAGGAGCTTTTTCTAATTCTGTCCATTGAACTTAATTCTATTTTTGAACGTCTATAAGAGAAAAGGAGGAAGAAACATGTCTACAAATCCCACCGACGACATTCTCTTCGTTGAGGCCTGGCAAGCATTTAAAGAAGAGGTGCCAAGCGATCAAGCCGCTGCTGATTTTCTCTACGACAACCTTGTCATTTACAATAAGATTGAATGCCGTTGTCAGCAACCTCAGATTGTTCACCGGCCAGGAGATAGATTTTATTCTTGCCGAAATTGTAAAAAGGTATCCTGGGTGACATCAGGTACTCTTTTTGCAGGGGTGGTGAAATTGAGAGCTTGGCTCGCTCTTGTTTGGTTGAAGGAGCGGGGAATTACGATTAGTGCCATGCGTTTTTCTCGGTTGTTGGAAATTGCTCAGAGTACCGCCCTAAACATTCAGAAGCGCTTAGGCATGGTATTGGATGAGAGTCTGGATGATTCATCGCCGGCGCTCCCTGCTCAGTTTCTTCTGCCGATTGTCGCCAAGCGAAGTAAGGAGACTCCTGCTCAGGAGCATCCTCGAGCCGAGCTGATAGACGGCCTTGAAGAATTCTCTAGCTTTCTAAGTCTAGATCAATGGCAGAATTTCAATTCAGCGAGCGAAGATTTGAGTGCTGTGATAGCTGCCTATCTAGAAAGTGCTGATCGACAATTGGCTAGCTCTCTATCCGTTGAGTTAGTCGCTAGTGCTGTCAAGGCCGCTATTGCTTATATTCGTACTCATTTTCAGGGAGTTAGTCGAAAGTGTTTGCAAATATACTTGGCGTCTTTCTGGTGTCATATTGATCGTGTGCGCTGGTCTCAGGGGGCGCTGCTTGTAGCTTGCCTTGAGCACCCGCCGATAACCTATGAGTCGATACTCCGTTATGTGTCACCGCCAGTGGTGCGGCTTTTTTGCGCTGCCTAGAAAGACCATTGAGTTGAATCAATTGATTTTAGAAGACTCTGCTTCCGAGCTCGGAGCCATCATCTGGCTTTAAGAGCAGCACGCCTCCAGCATTGACCGCACTACCTAAAACTAGAACTTCCGAGTTAAAATCTCCGACTTGTTTGCCTGGGCAATTCATAACGCAGGCTACGAGACGGCCAATTAGGGCATCTAGGCGGTAGTGTGCCGTGATTTGAGCGCTTGATTGCTTTGTGCCAAGTTCACCGAAATCAATCCAGAGTTTGTAGGCTGGCTTTCTGGCTTGGCCAAATACTTCAGCCTTGATAATTTTGCCGACACGTATATCAAGTTTGAGAAAGAGATCGAGGTCGACTGTGTCTTCAATTATGTTCAAGGTTATTTCGCATCCATCCAGTTTTTGCCTATTCCAAAATCTACTTTAAGCGGCACTTTTAGCGGTTGCTTTAGAGTCATCGCTCTCTCTAGTATTGCTTTAGTCTTATCAATTTCATTGTCTGGAACTTCCAGCACCAATTCGTCATGTACTTGCATGGTTAGTCGAGCACCGCTATTGGCAGCTTTCAACTCTTTGTCTAATTCGATCATGGCTAACTTGATCAAGTCTGCAGCGCTGCCTTGAATTGGGGCGTTGCACGCGGCCCGCTCGTCTGCCTTGCGCACGTTGTCATTGCGATCGTGTAGGTGGGTGAAGTATCGTCGGCGACCCCAAATTGTCCTAGCATACGATTTGTTGCGCGCTTCTTCTATTGTACTTTGAAGGAAACCTTGAACTTTAGGGTAGCGAGCAAAATACTTGTCGATGAAGCCTTGTGCTTCTTTTGTTGATATGCCTAGATCGAGGCCGGTTGAGTAGGCACCTTGTTGATAGACAAGGGCAAAATTAATGGTTTTGCCGACGCGCCTGATATCCGACGTTACCTCTTCAATTGGTATTTCATAAATTTCACCAGCGGTCCTGGCGTGTATATCCTGGTTCTTCTCAAAGGCATCAATTAAAGTTTCATCTTCACACATGTGCGCTAAAAGACGTAGCTCAATTTGCGAGTAGTCAGCCGATATTAGAGAACAGCCGGGAGCCGCAATAAAGGCTCGACGAATGCGTCTGCCAATTTCGGTACGAATGGGAATGTTTTGGAGATTAGGATTTGAGCTGGAAAGACGCCCTGTGCTGGTTACGGTTTGGTTGAAATCACCATGTAGACGTCCATCTCGCTTAGAGATTTGGCTCGGTAGGGCGTCAACGTATGTTGAGCGTAATTTCGAAATATGGCGATACTCTAAGAGCTTGCCTATAATCTCATGCTCTTCGCGCAGCGACTCTAGCACTGCGGCATCTGTTGAAAACCCAGTTTTAGTTTTGTTTTTTGGCTTTAGCCCAATTTCTTCAAACAAAACTTTTTGCAACTGCTGGGTGGAATTTATGTTGAAGCCGTGACCAGCGAGAGCGTAGATTTCGGTTTCGAGTCTGGCAAGTTCGCTTGATAGTTCGTGGGAAAAGTTTTGCAGATATTCAAGATCTAGAGCCACTCCAGCTTGCTCCATAGAAGCGAGGACGTGGGCTAACGGCTGTTCCATTTCGTAAAGTAAGAACTCTTGTTCTTTATCTAGTAAGGGGGCATAGAAGCGCGCTAGTTCAAGGGTGATACGAGCATCGTCGGATGCATAGGCTGCCACTTTATCGAGCGGAGCATAGTTGATGGTGATCTGTTTGCGGCCACTGCCGATTAGCTCATCAATGCGCATCATTTGATAGTTAAGTATGCGCTCCGATTGATCCTTCAACCCGTGCTTGCCATCAGGATTAAGAATATAGCTGGCGAGCATGGTGTCGAAAACCAGAGGACCAAACTTAATACCATCACAAGAAAGGCAGTTCATCTCAAATTTGGAATTTTGAGCGACTTTGCCTATAGATTGGTCTTCAAAGATCGGTTTGAGTCTCGCGCTAACTGTTTCTGGGTCTAATTGACCAAGTTGAGCTGTTTGCAAAGCATCAACGTGACGAACTGGAACATAGACGGCCTTAAGAGTCGGCTTGCCTTCTGTTGCTGCGTCTACTTTCACGCGGCCATCATGGCAGCTAATAGCTGGGTCCCAAGCGATGGCATAACCAACTATTTCGGTGGCTAAGCTATCGAGGCCGGTGGTTTCTAAGTCTACTGATATTAGACTTTGAGTAGAAAGCTCTGCAATTAGCTGATCAAGCTGTTCTGTGGTTGTAATAATTGTCAACTCGGGCGCTGGAGCAATTATTGGTGCTCGTGCTTCGCTCGCTACTGTTATTGCAGCTGCGCTGCTGGGAGCGGGTCCGAAAGAGAGTTTGAGTTGTCCTAGCGGCTGTTCAGCCTGCTCGACTGAGTCAATGGATGGAGCTGTCAGGGTCGTCTGCGCTCCGGTTAAAGAGTGCTCTTGCGGTGCGCTTTGTGAAGTTGATCTGCTTTGGGTTGGTTGGCTGTTTTGTGCTGACAAGGAAGCAGTTTTTGGCATCACTGGAACAGAGCCATCGGGTGAGAAGCGAGCTAAAATTTTTGGCAGTCGCGTTGTTAGCTGCCTGAAGTTAAGTTTGTCAAAGTAGTCTTTCAGCGGCTGTAACTCTGGCATACTTAAGCGGCAATGCTCAAAGTCAAAATCGAGAGGCACATCAAGACGGATGGTGGCTAGTCGTTGGCTGATGTAGGCAATTTCTTTGCCATCGATCAGCTTCTTTTTCAATGACGCTGACTTAATTTCTTCTATATGCTCGTATACTCCATCTAGGGTCTGGTAGGACGAAAGTAGCTGTTGAGCACCTTTCTCGCCAATACCCTTAACTCCTGGAATGTTGTCTGAGCTATCACCACATAGCGCTTTAAAGTCGACTACTTGCTCTGGCCAGATTCCCATGCGATCAAATACTTGCTGCCGACCGCAGTTCACTAGTCCATCTTTGGTCGTGAGATGAATTTCTATCGAAGAATTATCGCCGTCTACTAATTGAAAGGCGTCGCGATCGCCAGTCAAAATGATGACACGCCTACCTTGCGCTGCTGCTTGTTTTGCCACAGTGCCGATGACATCGTCAGCTTCGTAGCCCGCCAATTCTAAAAGTGGAATTTCAAAGGTAGAAACGCCTTCTTTGATAATTGGCCATTGCACGGCCAGATCATCGGGCATGGCCGCTCTATTGGCCTTGTACTGATCGTATTCAATATGACGAAAGGTTGGGTCTGAAAGGTCAAAGCAAACAGCGAGCATGTCTGGCTTTTGCCTTTCGATTTGGTCGAAAAGCGAAGAGAAAAAACCGTGAACGGCCCAGGTCGGACTGCCATCTTTAGCCTTCATTCCTGTTCTCATGAGGGCATAGAATGAGCGGAAGGCTAGCGAGCTTCCATCTACTAGCACCAGTGTCTCTTGTTCTGCCATGATTCAAATTCTCTTCGCTACTGTGGTGCTACTTCTGCTGCCATGGTTCTTGGACGTGGTGGGCCTTGGATTGGGGCAATGCCAGTTACGAGTACCTTGCCTTCGGACAAGCTTGGTGTCTCGATATTGAGAAGCGCCGCAATGGTAGGGGCAATATCGGCTGGGCTGACTGTCTCCGAGTGCTTGCCAGCCTCTATGCCAAATCCGTGAAGAAGAAGAGGAACTTGACTGTCGTATGAATACGGTGCACCGCTGGCGGTACCGGTGCTCTCCGATGAAAAGACGTAACCTGGCTTCGGAATGACGTAGCATTCACCGCTCCTTCCCCAGTAATAGCTCTTGCGCACTCCTTCAGAGAAAGGTCCATTTGGTAGCTGATTCGAATATAGTTGGGCAGAAGTAATTACTTCTGCAATACCGGGAACTGAGTGCGCTACTTTTGCCGCTAGTGCTTCTACGTCCGGTTGGCGATACTTGTTTTTGTCAATAGCGCTGAAGTTGAGGTAGAGGTTTGGTGGCTCAAAGGCTTCGATCCAGTCGTCTTGACCCAGTCTATTGTCTAAGCTGGTGTCAAGGAAGGTTTTAAAAGTCTTGGGATCGATTCTGCCAGAATCTAATCCGCGTTCTTTGAGAAATTCAGGAATTGCCTGAGCGCCGCGGTTAGCTGTGAATATAATGAGACAGTTATTGAGGCCAACTTTTTGTTCTAAATGTCCAAGGAGAGCACTTATGCCTTGATCCATTCTCAGTACTAGATCTTGCGATTCTTGAGAGTAAGGACCGAAATTATTGATTAGTTCTCCCCCGGCGGATAGACCTATTGATAGCAAATCTGTATCGCTGTGAGTACCCAAACCTTCTTTATCTATTGCCTCTTTCGCTAGATCTAAAACCATTTGATTGGCCATAGGTGTCATTGCTAGGGTTGAGTATGCTCCTTCACCAGCAGTGGTACCACTAATCATATGTGGAAAGGCTTTGCCATCCGATGGTAGTGCCCGCTCGTTTGTATAGTCGTCTCGGCTGGACGCACCATAGGCTGTCTCTGGAAGAAGTCGTTGCCATGGTTTAGCGACATACTTTTCGGCCTGGCGAAGATCGTTGAAGCCTTTGACCCATGTAGGTAAATCACGGCTGTATTGGGCGGATGAGACGAAATTACCAGTGCGAGTATCAAGCCACATGGCCATGTTAGCGAGTCGGCCGCCTAATAGCAGGGCTTGTGAATCTTTTACTGCCAGCGAAAAGACTTTGCTACGACCATTGGTCGCTAGTTTCATTTGATCGCCAATTGTGGTTCCCTGTAAGAACTTTGAGCTGGCACCACCACTATTGGCACCGGTGAGCGGCGCTGACTCATCTGCGACAGCTGAGATGGCTTTGTTCTTACGTCGATCAAACCATTGGTCAGCGACAATTCCATTTGCCCAAGGGCTGGCGCCTGTGGCGATTGTGGCGTCACCACACGCGGCCTGAGTGGTGGCGTGCATGTAGCGGCAGTTAGTATAGTTTGCGCCGGATTCGCTGAGATAGCGAATGCCTCCGCCAGAAAGTTTATCTTGGAAACGCATCAAGCTGTTGTATGAAAGCTGGTCGGCAACCAGCAATACGACGAGTTTCGGTTTGGCTGCGAGGCCTTGCATTTGGGCTTGAGCAGACGGTTGAAATGAGGTCAGCTGTGGGCTTAGAGGTGCTATCTGGGCTGCTAGTAAAAGCGCCAATAACACCGCCGGTCTAGCCATTTTTTCGATCAGTTCGAATTTTCTGTTCTTTTCTCTTCTCACAGCTGCCACCTGCCGCTCCTTCTTTGCTAATTGTTCAAGGCAAGCATAACTCTCGCTTGATTTGCCTGCTAAGCCACCTATTTTACTGGCATTGACTACTCTTGCGGTGAAGATTAAGCCTCAATACTGGCTACTTTTGTAACGGTCTATCTTGAGATCTTTGTGAAGAAAAACATGCTTGCGGCGAGTTTCAATACAATATGGGTCAGGCAGCAAGCTAACCCAGAACAACATCCATCTCAGGAGTTATAAATGAGCGACCGTACCAAACTACTGAAAAAAGCTGTATTGACCGGCGTCGGAGCAACATCAAGCGTTGACCGCGTAAAAGATGCTTTGAAAGATGCCATGCAAGACCTTGTCAAAGTAGGTCAGGAATTATTCGATGACCTTGAAGAGAAAGGCGATTCAAGGACGAGGCTGTCAAGCGCACGGAGGATATCGAAAAGCAGGTTTCTGCCAAGGTATCTAAAACAATGAAGAAAGCCGCCAAAGAATTTGGCTTCGTCACCATCGAACAGTATGAGCAGTTGCTCGAGCGCCTAGCTCTGGTTGAAGAACATGCGGGCATTACTCAGCCTGAGCATATCGGTGATGAAGACGCTAGCGAAGGCGAAGATAACCAGAATCATGACACAGATGGTAACGGTGATGCTTCTAGCTCGAAGAAGAAAAAAAACAAGCGCGCTGAGTAGATTTACATCAGGTTAGGGCTGATTGGTGGCACCAGTGGCATACGCTGGCCAGTCTTTGGATTGGTCAGCGTTGCTCCTTTTAGAGCGTCTTTCATTTGCTGATCTACTAAAACTATGGGGGCGCGTAACTGCCATTCACAGGCGAGTTTTGGATCGTCATCTTGGTCTTGTTCGCTGCGACCAAACCAACCATGTGATGTGGAAGCGATCGCTAAGCCAACCCTTCCGTTGGCCTCTTGCTCTGCTTGATCTTGATAAGCGACATAGTCGCGAGCTAGCGCTGACCACATAACCATATTATCGCCACTAGTCATTGCTTTTTGGGCGTAGTAGATAAGTTGCTTCTCGGCCACCGGTAGTCCTTTAAAGGGGTATTCATAAAAGCTCTTTGGGAAGCTCCTCTGGAAGTTTTTTTGAATACTTGTTGGCGGGTTGGTGGTGCGACCAATCTGAGTCTGTCCAGCTTTGAGTGCCGTTCGCCCATCGTTGGCAAATAGCAGTCTAGAATCATAGACAATAGTTTCGGCTATTGCTGGCAGTGTCGGCGCTTCTTCAGCCAGTCTCTCTGCAATTGTTCGCCCTTCGGCCATAATTTTAGTAATTGGCAAGTCTGACATCTCTTGCAATTTTCCGAAAATTTTGAGGTTGCCTTTGAGCCATGCAGAGCCAGCCTTGTCGCCGGCAATTTCAGTCTCTGACAAGGCCACTAGCTGGGGTTTGAAGATAAAGCGTTTACCTAATAAAAATGCTCCCGGTAGGTTGTCTAGGCGATTGATACCATTGCGGCAAACTTGTAGCAGCCGACTGCTTAAATCAAAAGATTGTTGGGCTACTGATATGCCGTTTAGTTTGGCGTTGTGCGCTAAGTTAAGTGCTGCTGCAAGGCGCTTTTGTTCTGCTTGCACATAACTTAGGCTGGTTTCCATGGCATCGATTTCTGATTTGAGAAATTTGTCCTTTTGGGGGTCGGTTTCGTGGCGCATGCGATCTCGCAGGGAAGCTAGATCTGCTTGGATGAGGACAATGCGATTGCGTGATTGTCTCAAGGTTTTAAAAGTATTGATCTCCGAAATTTGGGCTGTAGCAATAGTCTCTTGCGCACTAAGATTGGTGCCGTATATCTCGGTGAGTAAATCAATTGTTAGTTGTCTATCGAAGTGGTTTCGACCGGCCGTAATGGCGCAACCTTTGTCGTTTACGATCAAAGGTATGGCTGAGCTTGGGTAGTTGAGCGGGGCTGCAGAGAACCCTGCTGTAATCGCTTTTTGGCCAATTTCTTGTGGAGCTGTTTGATGCATGAAAGCCGTGGCGCGGGCTTCACTGTCAGAGGCTAGGCAGCTATTTATTGGAGTTTGCCAAACATGATTCTCTTCTGTAATTTCCACACCCAAATCGCTATTTGATTCTGGTTTAGATTTCAATGCAGGCTGAAAGTTAGGCTTGGCCCAGGGTGACTCAATAGTTGCAGTCAAATTGTTGGGTGAGACTGGTTGGTTTAGTTGCCGGAGCCAATGATAGAAGAGCACTCCTAGAGCATTGCGGCTGTCCATATCGCTAAGTATTGGTGCTACCGGTGGTGCTAGCCTGCCCGCTCCTGGAACAGAACCGTTTGCTACTTGCTGCCACTCGCCGTGGCCCTCGAACCTATCGCTTCTAAATAAATCGGCTAGTGAATTGAAAAACTGTGGTCTTCCCTGGGGAAAGCTAAGGGCCAAGCATGTTGACTCTTTGGCCTTGTTCTTGGATAGGCTTTGTTCGTTTTTGAGTCGCACGGAGCGTCCGCTATCTCCACAAATTACACAAATTTGAGTGCGTTTCTTCGCTCTTGATTTGCTCTGGTATTCTGCCGTTATTAAGAAGGCTGTGGGCAGTGCCTCTTTGCTCGGTATGAAATCTTTTGCTGCAGTAATAGTTGTCTTGGTTGCCTGCTGGTGCAGAAATATTGGGCTAGAAAATGGCACCGCTACGGGGGCCATCGTCAGTAACCGGCCTGCTCTTACGTAGGAGGCCTTGCTTTCATCTGGTCTGGCTTCGATGTCACTGTAGAAGCATGCTTCTGTGTGATTATCTATTGCTCCAAGCTCTATCGCCATAGAGATGAGATGATTGCCTGAGTTGGCGCCACGGCTAAGTATTTTTTGTACTTGTTTATATGTTTGCCCATCTTTGCTAACGTCGGCTATTAGTTTTGCTCTCAACTCCTCCTGCAGCTTTCTCAGAAGATTGAGATCATGTTTTGCTTGTTCTTTCATGGCCGGTAACTGGTACAGTTCACTGCTCCAAATACCTTGGCGCACCAGCGAGACGACAGTATTAAAGCTGCGAATCTTGGAACGACTTTCAATGCTCAAGTCACGAATGCCAATTTTTCCGAAGGCAGAATCAAATACGCTTATGTTGATAAGATTGTCACAGGCGCATTCTGCCGCCTGCACAAGTGGGTCAGAAACTACGCTTCCGATATTGAACCATGCAAGAATGAGAACATAGGCGCTAATTAGTAAGCTAGCTGCGAAGGTTGATAGCCAGAGTGAGCCGACTGATGTCCAATTGTTAGTTTTTGACATTTTGCTAGTTACTTATAACTGGATTAATCCTAGCATTTTTGTTCTTAGAACATTCTGTTACTCTGGTACCATGCCCGGTGTGGTTATTCTCTTGAAATCAAAAACTCTAATTGTAATACTTTCACTCCTAGGCTTCTGCTCGAGAGCTAAAGGCGCCGACTGCAACGGTTAAGTCGCCTGTACCGGCCCGGTCTACAACAATGGAGAGCGCGCTTAAGGCTGTTGATGGGCTCATTGCAGATGGCTCGCTAGTGGCTGCTCGCGGTCGGATAGAAGCTCTGCTAATTAGCTATCCTGATGACAGTGCCGTTGCTCTCAGTGCCGCCAGGCTCTATCAAAAAATGGGTCTTTCTGCCTTTGCCATAATGCAGTATGAAAAGACAAGGCGCGCCAAACCCCTGCTTGTGGAGCCCTTGGTGGCCCTGTCTAAGTTGCATCTTGAGAATCTCTCGACTGAGCTAGCTGTAGAGCTGGCACGCAAGGCTGTTCAGATGGAGCCTTCCTCCCGTGATGCCCGACTGGCTCTTGTCTCAGCCCTGCTGGCCGAGCAATCAGTTAAACAGGCCAAGATTCAAGCGGATGCCTTAGGTCAGCGGTTCCCTAACGATCCTGACGTTGACCATGCCCTCGCCAGCGTTGCTCAAGCCTTTGGTGAAAATAAGAGGGCTATTGACTTGCTTGCAAAGGCCGTTGAGGCTCGCCCCGCTGAGCTTCCGTGGCAATTAGAGTTGGTTGATCTTTATATTGCTAATCAGCATTACGCACGAGCAAAGAGCGTTCTAGCTTCTATTTTGCTAAGGGAGCCCCAGTCGCTGGAAGCTCTAGAGCGATTGGCTCATCTCGATGAATTTTATTTGCATGATTACATGAGTGCTCGCGATTCTTACCGTAAGATTTTAAGTGTTTTACCCGATAGTGCTTCGGCCCAAGCAGGGATAGATCGCTGTTTAGTCAAGCAAGGAGACCTGGCTCTCAATCTTCGTAACTTCATCCGCCGGCTTCTAAACTTGCCCTTGGGTCCGGTTAAAGATGAAGTGGGCGTAAGCGATATGCTTACGCCCGATACTTCATACGGTGCTAAATGACAGACCCTTATTGCGGGTTAGTCTATTGCAACACTGCCTTAGAGAGAACTCGTTTTGGCCCGTGAATTGGGTCTTCAATTACCACTGTTTTGTCGCGGGTTGGGCCAACTGAAACAATAGCTACTGGGCAGTCTAATTCTTCAGCGATGAAGTCTAGGTAGCGTTTTGCTTCAGCCGGCAGTTCTTCGAAGCTGGTGATTTTGTATGTGGGCTTTTTCCAACCAGGGAAGATCTTGTAGACAGGCTCCATGCGCTTGAACTGTGAACCGATAGATGGCAACTCTTTGTGTATGGTGCCGTCTTTCTTATCTTTATAGGCCACGCAAATTTTGATTTCATCAAACTCGTCCATAACGTCGAGTTTAGTTATAGCTAGGCAGTCAAGGCCGTTGACACGCACTGCGTAGCGACCAATGACAGTGTCGAACCAGCCGCAACGTCTTGGTCTGCCAGTGGTGACGCCCACTTCAGCCCATGGTTTGCCGGTTTGACGCAGCATTTCGCCTTCTTCGCCGTCTTGCTCTGTGGGGAATGGACCTTCACCAACGCGGGTCATGAAGGCCTTTGATATGCCAATCACGCGGTCGATAATTGTCGGGCCAATGCCGGCACCGATACAAGCACCGCCAGCTGTTGGGCTGGAACTTGTCACGAATGGGTAGCTGCCGTGATCGAGATCGAGCATAGTGCCCTGGGCGCCTTCAAAAAGAATGTTCTTCTTGTTGTTTACGGCATCGAAGATCAGTTGCGAGGTGTCGCAAACATACTTGCGCATTTGTTCGCCATATGAGGCGTACTCTTCAAGTATTTCGTCGGTGTTGAATGGTGGATGATTGTACATGCGCTCAAGAAGTAGATTCTTGCGTGGTACCATCCACTCTAATTTTTCTTTGAGCACTTCGCGATCGAGCAGGTCTTCCATGCGGATGCCAGATCTAGCGCATTTGTCGGCATAAGTCGGGCCGATACCGCGCTTAGTGGTACCAATTTTGTTGTCACCACGGCTTTCTTCTTCTGCTGCATCGAGAGCCAAGTGGTATGGCATGGTGACGTGGGCAGAGGCTCACGATCGGTTAGCGACTTCACTTCGCTTATGAATGCTTTGGGGTCAATGACCATGCCAGGTCCGAGCACGCAGATCTTACCGGGATAGAGAATTCCGGAAGGAATCAGGTGGAATTTGTAGGTTTCTTTTCCTACCACCACAGTGTGACCAGCGTTGGCCCCACCCTGGTAGCGCACTACGATATCGGCATTGTTGGCCAAAAGGTCTGTGACTTTTGCCTTACCTTCATCTCCGAACTGCGCTCCGACGACAACTACGTTAGCCAAGGGTTACTCTCCAGAAAGCCAAGTGAAATGGTCAGCAAAGAATTGCTTTGCGTGCCTTTCTCTTGAGTAAACCTTAATAAAAGGAATCTTCGCCAGACGGGCTTTCGCAAAAGAGCACAGGGACCTGATCTTAGTAGTCAGCAATTTCCCGCGCACGTTTTTTTGACCGGAGATAGTGTATTCGACTCGCCAAGAGCTGTCAATTTATTCGGGGTCAATACACGTTAATATTACTTACATGCAAAATCTCCTCCTCTTCTCCGCCGATTTGACCGAAAGACAAGCTGTTGCTACTAGATTGCTTGCGAATG
>LNEX01000409.1 GCA_001464165.1 bacterium Ga0077546 | reverse complement strand
AGGTATTCTTGAATGCCCCCATTTTAGGGCTTCATGAACAAACTCTTTAACAGTGGCAGTGGCTGAGACGCAGACTAAGTCGATTCTTGGTGTCATCACTTCAGAAGCAACGGTGTCAGAAAAATCAAAGACACTATGAAGCATCTCTTCTTCATCTGGCTCTAAGATTCCCTCATCGTGAGAGGCGGTTACTAACATTTTCAGCTCTTCTTCTGAATGCACTGAATGTATAGACGGAGGGTCTTTGATTTTGAGCAGCTTGACCACAACCTCTGTGGTCTTTTGCAGAACCACTAAGAAGGGAGAGGTGATAAAGCACCAGAAGTGCATTGGATAAATAGTAAAGAGTATTACTGTTTCGGCTCGGCTATAGGTAAGCATTTTTGGCAAAAGCTCACCGCCGACAGTCTGAATGTAAGCTGTCAATGTGAAGGCAAAGGCGAAGGACAAAAGAGCTAGAGTTTTTAGCGACGACTCTGGCAGGCTGGCTTGTACGCCAAGGTGCCGTGTCCACTCTGAAATGTTTTCAGCTAGAGCACTTTCACCTGCGGCACCAAGAAGCAGTGTGGCGATTGTAATACCAAGCTGACAGGCTGATATAAAGCGTTCAGGGTCGTGCAAATAAATTTGCACTTTCTTGGCGAAAAGATTGTCGCGTTCGGCTAGTTGGTCTATGCGGGTGCGACGCACACGAACAAGAGCCATTTCCGCCGCTACAAAGAAAGCGTTGAAGAGAATTAAAACTGGTATCCAGGCAATTTGGTACAAAATAAATTCAGACACCGCTAGCTGCGTTGTCTGTCTCCTTTTTTACCGTAAGCATCGCTGAGCAAAAGTTTTAAAGGTCCCGGAAGAGGGTCTTCGGATTCTTTGACGGTGCCGTTATTGTTGCTACTTTTGCTGCAGCTGCTACTACTTTGCGAATCTTCCATCGTTACTGTCTAGTTTTCTGTCGTCTTTTTATGGTCAAGGATAGGATCGAGATACTTCATTCGATCGTATCACATGGGATTTTCTGTTTATGCCCAGATCATACCCAACTGCTGCGACTATACCTGATAATCGGCGCTAGTCAAGTGGTCGTTAGGTGCCAGCCTTACCTGGGATGTTAGGTTATCAAGAAATTATGCAAGTGTCCTTTCTCCAAACCCTCTTTGTGACATAATCTTGGGCTTGCGACATGAGCTTTATCGGATCTTCTTCGTGATCGCTAAGGTTGAGGATTTATGAGAATTAATAAAGCTGGTCTTTTGCTATCGGCAGCGCTTGTTGGGGTGATTCCCTTTTCAGCGCTTGAAGCTAAGGCCATGTCACCAGAGACTCTCAATGCTAATGCTTCCAAAGACAGTTGCGGCAAGAAGTCACTAGGCAAAGCCAAGACTGCTCGTAAAACTCAAGAGGTTGACAACACTAGTCGCAAGTTGGCCCTGTCGATACCCGGCCTTGGTACGGCCAATATCAGCCTTACTCCGGCTGTAAATAATTCTGTTAAAGCGCCAAAATCTTCAGCCAAAACCCCTGGTTATCCCTATGCCATCAGTCGCAGCGGCAACAGCATCACTGTGAGGGTGCCTGAAACAGTAGATGAAGCTTTTGACTATGCCCAAGTTGCTTCTAAGCAAGTGGGCAAACTGGCCAATGAAGGCGGAACACAGCTGACGAACTTGGCTAAATGGATTGGCATTTATTTCAAACAGCTCAGCCACAGTACCACTGTCACACCGGCAGGCTATCCTTATATTAATACGCCACCACCTCAGGCTCCCACTCAAATCGCAGCCGGTCACAAGCTCTATTTGACTACTGAAGGTAGATTGAAGACAGTTGTGCAACGCTAGTTTTGCTAGCTAGTTACTTTTTGATAAATCTAGTGTGTTTATATAAGCCCAAGTCTGTCCAATCATTCGGGTGCTTATAATTTGCGCTAGAAAATAGCAGAATGGTGTAAGCAAGGCTCCAATCAAGCTCATGGGCGGTAGCACTAGAGCCATGAGTGTCAGTGACGAGCCGGCTAGCCAGACAGTAATTAGCTCTACAGGTGCTTTCGCTATACGTCTTAAGCTTTTGCGCCAAGCAAAGCCAGCGGCCATGCGCTCTTCTTCGGCGAAATTGGCCATTAACACTGTAAGAAAGAAGTTTTGAGTCAGGCAGAGAAAGAACAAGCCTAAGAAAGTCGCCTCAGACCAGACTAAAAAGTTCGGTTTGGATATGTGTGAGATATCGAAACCTGCGCCAATTAATAGGCTCATGGCCAAGAGCGACAAGGCAAAGAAAAAGAATCCAGCTGCAATCGACAACCAAGATAGGCCTGAGATTATCAGGTCAAGCCAATCGCTCCAGCTGGGTAGCTTCTCTAGCTCACCGGCGGCACTGAGCCTGATGCTGCGCAGTAAGTAACCAGTTGAAATAGCCCAGAGCACAAAGCAAAGTGGTATGAGATTGGGATTGTAGAGAAATGCACCTAGGGCTAAGTAGTTAATAAAGCCGCCAATGGTCGTCTTGAAAGTCCATTCTGGGTCTTTGAAAATGGCCTTATAACTATTTGCTAGATCGAACGTGGTGGGAGAATTCATTGACAGTCATCATCTCATGTAGCTTGGCTAGTGTATTTTGGTCGGTCATATTGAAAGAAACCGGCGAGATCGTTATGTAGCCATTGGCTAAGGCCCAAACGTCAGACAGTTCTGATTCACCCTCTTCGATGGGGCGGCCCGAGAGCCAATAGTAATCTCGGCCATTGGGGTCGTGGCGGCGCTCAAACAAATCTTCGTATTGGCGCTTGCCAAGCTCAGTTACGCGCACACCTTTCAGCTGTGTGGCACTGCAGGCTGGAACGTTGACATTGAATAGACCACGGTTTGGCATGGGGGCTTTTGGTAAGACGCGGAGGAAGTCGACAATGAAATCAGCAGCAAGGTTAAAGGCCAGCTGATTGTTCTTCTGAGCACTGACGGCAATGCTGGGAAATCCAGAGAAGGCGCCTTCCATGGCAGCGGCTACTGTGCCCGAATAAAGCACATCTGTGCCTAGATTGGGGCCGGAATTAATACCTGAGAGAATGACATCGGGTGGTTGCGGTAGCAACTGTTTGACTGCCAATTTGACACAGTCAGAGGGTGTTCCCGTGGTTGACCAAGCGGCTTTGACGCCGCCTTCGAGGTCAACTGCTTCTACTCTTAGCGGTTTGTGTAGCGTGACTGAGTGACCAGTGGCGCTTCTTTGCCTATCGGGGGCGACGACATAGACCTCGTGCTCGCCAGTGGCAGCTAGTACTCTTGCTAGCGTGCCTAAACCTGGTGCAAAGACCCCGTCGTCGTTTGAAATTAAAATTCTCACTGATACCTTCTTAAACTGAACAGCTTATTGCCTCAGGGTAAATTATAGTTTGCTGCTATCCTATATATGCTCTCTTTTCTAATTTGTCCCCTTTTTTGGATTATTAGCCAATGTTGGATTCTGTTTTTGAGCGTTCAAGTGATTCACTACTGCAAGTGTTGCAACTTGCTTTAGACGAGTGCATAAACTTCGAACATAACTATATCTGTACTGATCATATTCTGGCTGCCCTAGCGACTGAATATGGTGGTGTTGCTAACGAAGCCCTTGCCACAATGAAAATTGACGAAGACTCAGTCAGCAAAGAATTGGAAAATCAAGTTAAGGGTAAAACTGAATCCGAATTGCCATTTTCAGGCCGGCCAGACCTTTCATCTGGTTTACCATCTGTTAGTCTGCCGGTGGTTGCCACTGGTGCTGGTGGCGCCACTGCTAGTTTTAGTGAGACCAGAAAGGCGTATGGCCTTAGTGATCTAACTGTGCAGTCTTTGCATCGGGCCTATGAATATGCTCTTTTCTTTGGTCTTAACTTTATCAACCCTGAGCATTTGCTTCTCGGCATTCTTGATGCGCGCGAATCGACAGCTGTAAAAATGATTGAAGAGTTGGGTGGCAACATTGATTATCTGCGTCGACAAATCATGCAGCTGATGGCCAAGAGTTTAAATACTGGTTCAAGCAATGCCGAGGTGCCTGGTCTTAACCGCGCGGTGGTCAACGGGCTGAAAGAGCTAATTGACAAACATTACCGAGCAGTTAGCACTCTGCAAGGTTTGTCTGTCCGTAGTCGTCATGCTCTTTCTTCACTGCCTCCCCGCAGTGAGATAGTTCATATGGTATGCACGGGCTACTTCCCTGATTTTCTTCTCAATCAAATAGCATTCCGTCGCTATCTACTTGAAGAGACATTGGCACAGCTTAATTTGCGTGTTGGCAATTTAGACAAAGAATTGATTGCCACCATTGTTTCTTCTGCTGCTCAAAGTTTGAGGCAAGAAGTGCGCACCGCAATTGAGTTTATGCTAAGCAATGAGTATCGCTTGTTTAGTCAGATGCTCGATGAAGCAGAGCATGATTTGATTGGTTCGGTGGTTGAAGACCTATGGTGGGCACAGGGTGAAGAAATTGCCCTTAACGACCTCTTTGCCGATGCTTTAGATGATCATCGAAGAAAGCATTTGCTCAACCTACAGAAGCGCAGACTAGAAATTTCAGAGAGATTGAATAAGCTTAAAGGCAGACTTGATGAAACTATTCGGCAGTGTTTCGTAAAGCGGTCTGTTTCAGCCTAGTAATCAAAAGATGGTCTGACGTGTCGGTCTACTTTGAAGTCTATGAAATCGTCAAGGGCATACCGAGTGGCCGCATATTAACCTATGGTTTGATTTCGAATTTGCTAAACAAGCGCCTTAGTGCTCAAGGCGTTGGCTGGGCTCTGCGTGCACTCTCTAGCGATAAAGCTAATAAAAAATATCACTCAGGAAATGTGCCCTGGCATAGAGTAATCAACTCAACTGGCGGTATCAGCACTAGTCGCAATACCGAGATGCCGCCCGATCTACAACAAAGTTTGCTTGAAGCAGAGGGAATAGTGTTCAACTCTGAAGGAAAACTGGATATGCAAAAGTATCTCTGGGTAGAGAAGCTGGTTTCGGTATTCTCGATATCGTTGCTTGTCTTTTCTTTATTTGTCTCGCTAGTGGCTCTACCGGCTTACTCAAGGCCTACCCCTGAGCAAGCATTGCAAGAGCTGAAGAGCGGTAACAAGCGCTATTTGTCCGGTAAAACAAATCATTTTGAAGTCAATTCGGTCAGGCGTGAAATGACTGCAATTAACGGTCAAAAGCCTGTAGCGATTGTTTTGGGATGCTCTGATTCGCGAGTGCCGGTGGAGATGGTTTTTGACCAGGGCTTGGCGGAATTGTTTGTGGTGCGAGTAGCCGGAAATGTCTGCGCTACTTCAGAGCTAGCTTCAATTGAGTATGGCATCAAGTATTTGGGTATTCCCCTGGTAATTGTCTTGGGACACTCTGACTGTGGTGCGGTTAAGGCTGCTGTAGATAGTGCTGTGAATGGTTCGCTTTTGCCAGGCAATTTGCCAACCATTATGAGCAAAATAGCACCAGCTGTGGCGGCTGCCAGAAAAAGTCATCCAGCCGAAAAGGGCGACCAACTTGTACATTCTTCTGCCATTGCCAATGTCTGGTTGGCGGCCAACGACATGCTCAGCAACAGCTCTATAGTGAAAGAGGCTGTCTTTCAAGGCAAAGTGAAAATTGTGGGAGCTATGCGCGAATTGAAAACAGGCACCATTACTTTTCTTGGTGAGTATCCCCAACCAGCTCGCTTGATTACGAAGTAGCTGATAACTCTATTTGAGTATGAATGGGCACTTCTGGCAGAAAGCTTTGGCTAGATAAATTGGTTGCTCGTCGATATCGAAACCTTCTTGTACGCGACAACGCAGAGTGTTTCCACATTGTGGACATTCGTGTTCTTTGACACCTTTCAATATTGAGTCTGTTAGGTCGGCCAGTATGGCGGCATAGCGCACCGGGTCATCACTTTCTTCTAGGCGCGGCCGGGCCTCTACTTCTTGAATAATGTATGGATCGACTGCTAGTGCTCTTGCTAACAGCTGTCTATCTGTTGACGAAAGCCAAGTCTCTAAGCCCGATTCGATATCTTCGATGCGCTCTTTTGAGAAACGTGAATCTTTGGCTAAGTCTTTCACCGTTAGATTCTTACGTTCTCTTAGCGCAGCAACGCGACGAGCGAGAGTTGGTGGCAATTCTTTTGCTTCAGTGCCGGCATCTCTTTGGGTATCTTTGGCCTTGCGGTCGTTTTTGGGATTCACTGTTTATTTGCTTTCCAATTGAAATCTGAATCTTTGCTTTGAATCTTCATTTTTAATCTGTGATTCATCTAGTAAAGTATAGCGCTATCAGTGTTCTTGTCTCTTGTCTCTTCTCTCATAGCCGGTTTTGCCATGCTCGATTTTATGAAGCTCTCGCAGCTTGTCTCTCAGATTGGTGCTGATGCCCTAGTGGAGAAGCAAGATTATGAGCGGGTTTTGACCAGCGCCTCGGCAGCTTTTTCTGACGCTGAGAAGAATGCTGCAGTGTTTGAGCACAAGCTGGCTGAGAATGCCCCTTGGGTACTCTGGCCTACGGCCAAGCCCCTCGAAGCCATAGGGCTGAGAGAAGTCGTTTCTGTCCTTGACACAGCGCGTCAGCCTTGGACTGTAGTGGCCGTGGATGGCTCTCAAATAATGCCATCCCATCATGAAGTACATAATTGCTATCTTCTCAATGTGGGCGTGGCGCGCATTTCATATGGCCTTCCCCTACAGCCCCATCTCTATAGTGAACCGCATTTACATGCCCGGCCAGATGACCTCTACCCATTGGTAGACCGGCGTCGAGTGCACATAGATGAGCTGTATGTCTCCCTTGAACGTAGTCTTTTCGAGCTTGAGTTGTTGACCGAAACGGCCTGCCAAGCGGCTGAACACGGTCCGACTTTGGCGATGTACGACGGTTCGCTCATTCCTTGGTCGGTGGAGAAAATGAGCAGCAGTTACCAAGAGGGCTATTTCGCCCGCGTTGAAACGCTTATGACTCAGCTTAGATTGGCGAAAGTACCAATTGTGGGCTATCTTAGTCACAGTCGCAGTGCCGATTTAATTAACTGTTTGCGCGTTTCAATCTGCCCTTATGAGGTTAGTCATTGCCGCGATCTCTGCGGTAGCCTAAATGAAGAAGAATTTCCCTGCTCAAAGGTCTGGCCTTTGAGCGATCGCAGCTTATTCGAGCGCTTGTTGCCAATGAATATGCGATCGGCTGTTTTTGTTAGTGGTGCCTCTGTCGTGAAGTTAATGCCTGAAAGTGACCGCAGTTGCTTTGTCTACTGGCGCGGCGCCAGTGAAGTGGCCCGCATTGAGCTGCCTCGCTGGGTTTTTGCTGATAAAGTGCTATTTGACTTTGCTCTCAAAGCCGTGCGCACTCAAGTAGAGAAGGGGCAAGGCTATCCCGTGGCGTTGGCTGAAGCTCATCACTTGGCTGTAATTAAGGGGCCTGATAGAGAGCGATTCTTTGAGCTAGTTACTAATCAAATGGTTAGCCTTGGGGTAGGTCGTATTCGGGTCAGTCCAAAAGAAAGCCAGAAACGTAGCGGCTTTGTATAAGTGCGTATACTTGATAGAGCTGGCTTCAGATAGACATTTAATATCTGAGTTGATAAATTAATGAAGTAGGGCTGTCTTGGGGGAATTACCCCATTGAGATCAGGCGGTCGCTGAACTAATCTCTTGGCAAGTCGAAAATAGCATAAGTTTTTCAGTTGGCGGGTGTGAAAATTGATTTCAAATGTATTGCTTCTAGTCAAAAGTTTGAGTTCGTCAGTGACACGAGCAAAAGGCGGTTTGATGCTGCCCAACTTCATTGATATAGACCGCAACAAGCAGCGTTTGGCACAAATGAGAGCGCAGACCCATCAGGGCGGCTTCAGTCTCAATGACGCCAGGCGTATGGCAGACACTGAAAGGGCCGACAATGTTTTGTGCCGCGAACGGCAGAAAGAGTCGATGATGCACTGGTTTGGCGATACTCGTCGTAGCGAAGTCGAAGCGATAGAGCAGCGAATCAACGATATTGATCGGGGACGACGTGCGGGTATGCCCTTGATTGAGCCTTTGCCCTCTATTGAAGACAGCTTTTTGGCTTGGACCAACGAAGATGAGTGTCTTTTCGATGGTTCTATTAAAGAATCATGGCGCGATTTTGATGACGACCAAACCGCTTTGGTTTTGGCATCACCTTATTCGCTTGACGATGATTTAGAAATCGATGCCGATTTGCTCGTCGAGATTCTTGCACATGAAGATAACAGAAAATCGGTGTTTGCAGAGGCTGCTGCTCCGATTGGAGCCAATTCTAGCTTCTGGGTCGAGTAAAATACAGAGAAAGTAAATAGTCTGCTCGAGAAAACCATGCAAGATTTGCCCGCACAGAAAGCCAAGCTTCCTACGCTCAACACAGGAAGATGCGTTGTTCGCTTAGCTCAGATTGAAGATGTTGAGGCCGTGATTGAGTACTTCAAGACAAATAGGGCTCATTTGGCCGATGGTGGCCCTGCCTGGTCTAGCGAATTTCTTACCAATGCTTATTGGGAAGAGCAAGTAAAGCAGAATCTCGAAGATTTTTACGGCGATGCCGCCGTTCGCTTTTTTCTTTTTGATCGCGCCAATCCGTCTGTGGTTGTTGGTTCTGCCAATCTCAACAACATTGTTCGCAGTGCTGCTCAATACTGCAATTTAGGCTATTCCATTGCCAAAGATCGTGAAGGCAAACACATGATGAAAGAAGCTTTGCAGTCAGTCATTGCTTATGGCTTTTCGGCTCTCAACTTGCATCGAATCATGGCCAATTACCAGCCTTCTAACCAGCGCAGCGGCTGGCTGTTACGCAGTCTGGGCTTCAATGTCGAAGGTTATGCCCGTGATTATTTGCTCATTAATGGTAAGTGGTGTGATCATATCCTGACATCGATGCTCAATCCAAATTGGATTGTCAGAGAATAATTGAGGCTTCGTTCCTGCCTCTTGTGAACGCTTGTGACTAGGTCGCTAGAATGTGGACAAAACCGATTTTTATCCTGATAAGATTGTCTTTTGTGATTCCCTTGTTATTAGCACAGGCCACTTTGAGTAGCCTTTAGAGGTGTCAATGTCCGCTGTCATAGAAAATAGAATTTTCACCGGTCATCCCCTGGCTGATGTGGCCGAGAAAGTCTACACTGGCAAGCGCATCAGTCGCGAAGATGCTATTCGACTTTATCAATCTGACGACTTAGTTGCTATCGGTGCTTTAGGTGAGTACGCTCGTCGTGTCAAAGCCGAGCCCGGCCAAGAGAACTATGTCTATTACATTCATAACATGCATCTCAACCCCACTAATTTTTGTGTTGAGACTTGCCGCTTCTGTTCCTACGCCAATCCCGAAGAAAGGGGTAAGGCATACACGTGGGGCGTTGACCGTGTACTAGAAGAAGCTGGAAAGGGTGCCGCTTTAGGCATCAATGAAATTCATATGGTTGGTGGTCTCAACCCGGCTTGTGACCTGGCCTACTACGAAGAAGTGCTACAGCAGCTCAAGAACAAGTATCCACATGTTCACATGAAAGCATTTACAGCTGTCGAGATAGAGTATCTGGCCAATCTTGATGGCATTAGCTATGAAGAAGTTCTGACTCGTTTGATTGCCTGCGGTTTAGGTTCAATGCCTGGTGGTGGTGCCGAGATATTTGACGATGCAGTGCGTGAGCGCATGGCTGTGAAGAAGACACCAGCAGCTGTTTACTTAGAAATTCATGGCATCGCTCACAAGCTTGGTCTTAAATCTAATGCCACCATGCTCACCGGAATCAGCGAGAGTATAGAAAATAAAGTAGACCACATGCTGCTTTTGCGTGAGCAGCAAGATAAGAGTGGTGGCTTCCAGTGCTTTATACCGTTGAAGTGCTATTACGATGGCACCAATATTCAAGATGAAGTGACTGAGCCAACTCCAGCAGATTTGCTCAAAGATGTGGCTATCTCAAGAATTTTGCTTGATAATTTCCCGCACATTAAGGCCTATTGGATACAGCTAGGAGTGCAGTTAGCTCAGCTGGCTCTTTCCTTTGGTGCTGACGATATGGATGGCACCATTATGGAAGAGAAAATCACTCATGCCGCTGGTGCCAAGTCTCCTTTGCAGTTAGCGCAAGAAAAGATGGAAGAGTTGATTGCCTCATCTGGCTATAAGCCTGTGGTGCGTGACACTGTCTACAATATCCGTCAGATTTCTGAGCTTGAACCTGCGAAAATTTCAGAGAGTTTCGCTGAAAGACTGAGCGCTCTTGTTAAAGACTCCTAATTTTCAAAACCCTTTACTGGCG
>LNEX01000408.1 GCA_001464165.1 bacterium Ga0077546 | reverse complement strand
CCGACCCGCAGGGGACTACAGATGGCCGTGCTAGAAGAATCGCTGAGGAATAACGGCTCAAGCTATTATAAGATCGCCTTGGCGGGAGTGACTCTAAACAAACCGGAGACCCCCGAGGAAAGTAAAAAACGTGTTGATGACTTACTGATGCGCATCAGAGAAGAAAGACTAAATCCTAAACAAGAACAGTCTCAACCCAAAATTCACCGCCCTGGTCTAAATGAGCAGGAGCAAGAAGAGCTTAGCCAACTATGCAGCGGCTTATGGAGCAAAGACCAACTCTTGTGGAATATGGGCAGAGCAAAGTCTGACTGGAGCCACTAAAGCAGCATGAGAGCTGGCGACAATAATTACATAGCAATGGAATTGTCACAATTGCCCCTCTACTATCTACAAACAAAGAGAGAGCGAAAGCTTGCTCCACATCATTCATTCAATTACGGAGTACCTTGCTCATGCTAGCAAAGGACGCAACATCGAAAAAGACCAAGGCTATTCTAAATCAGATTAAGAGCAACGCTGCACCGCTAACGTCTGCACAAGTAGATAATCGCCACAATTACATTCCACATTTTGTCAGTGCTGTCAGCCCCGTGGCTACTCAAAGAATGCAGTCGGTTTTCTTGGAACGAAAAAAGATGGCTGGTACATACATTTGGTCAACAGTTGCTTCAATTTTGATTATCCGCCTCACACTGCCACTGGGCGAATTGCCCCTATTGGGAGTTATTCTGATAGCAACTTTCTTCTGCCTAAAAAAATACTGTTCTTATTGTAAGTGCCCTAGTTGCGAGGTTTCACTGGTTGGTGGCAATAATAAGTGGCGGATGCCCACGGCGGGCTTCTCATCAAAAATTTGCCCTCGCTGCGAACTCTGCTTGAAAGCAAAAGAAGGCCCACCTAAACTCTCTGATGCTCAAGCGAAGAAGCTCAGCCCAGTTTACAAATTCAGATAAGCCTCTCTTACCTGCAACTTGCTGCCATAACTGCACTCAACTGTGCAGGCATAACTGATTGGTATGTATTTGTCACAGAGAACTCTTTATATTTCTTGGCATCCCCCAGCAAGCCGAGAAACTTACTAATGAATAGAAATGAACTAGCAGAAGCCAAAAGCGACAGAGCCGTTCAAAACAACGACAACCGCAACTTTGAAAGTGACAATGGCCTCGGCTCACTAAGTCTTTGTGACCTTAAGAATATCTCGAGAAAAACCGATTGCTTCCCATCGGACAAAGTTTCATATAGAGAGCTGGTCTTTGGTGATGTTCCAGTTTTTACCAATCAAGAAAATAGCTCAAGGCGCAATGACAAATTTGAACTTGCCGTTCCTCGCGAGATTCTAATGGCATCCGATCGAGGTGTGGCAACCTTCAACGCCACCCAAGAGATCTACAACAACGCTCTCCAACAAATGGTACGCGACGGACACCACATCGCAGGAGGGGATTTCCAATCAAGTATTGGCAATATTCTGCAAAATAGCGGTCTCAGCAAAAAGACATGGGTGTGCGCAGAACAAGCTGAATTTCTTGCTAGACAACTACGTAACGATCCCAGACTGACAGACAGCAAAGTATTTCTAATTCATACACCTGGCTATGAACATCTGTTCGTTGGAGTTAAAGATCCCGATGGAAAGATGATCTACCTTGATCCATGGAGAGAAAAGGGACCAGCAAGAACCTCTCCCAATAAAATTGAAGGAATGCAAGAGTTTCGATAATATAACCACCGCCAAATGAGGTTAAGGCAAGGTCTCCTTAAAAAATGAAAGTTTCTATAAACCAATAGACCAGTCTACTAATATTCAGCCAAAAAAAAGGGCTCAGTAGCCCAAATCAAATTAACACTTTTCCAACCATTCTAACTAAAGAGAAATTGGCTTGGTGAAGTCATTTAGTAAACCAAGACCCGTTAGCAAAATAAGACCAACAAGAGCAAGCAAGCTAAGGTAACCACGCAACTCTAATGAAACTGGTCGTCCAATCAGCTTCTCGACGGCTAGAAAGAGCAGTTGTCCACCATCAAATAGAGGCAGTGGAAGCAAATTTATTACTGCCAGATTCAAGCTTAGATAAGCAAGTATTTGGCCAAAGATAACAAATGAACTGCCAGCTGCTTGATGCACAACTTGAAAAATACCAACGATGCCATGGACATCAGTTGCGCCAGCAGGTAAAGATGGATCAACAGCAGTCAAATGAAGCATCATCAGAAGCCCAGATATCACACTATTGGTAGCACCAGCAGTGGTAAAGAAAGCGGCCACGATAGCTTGAGCAGCTAGCAGATGACGATGTTCAATGAGAAGAATGACGTAGAGGCCATAAGCGAGGAAAATATTTGCCAATGGGCCAGCAGCTATTACTAGGGCACGCTTCCAAACTGGCTGCTTAACATAAGCATCACCGTCTATGCCATGCTCCTCTAAAACAATCCGACCGCCTTCTTCGTCCTGTAGCTCAGGTATGACGACAAATCCGCCAAATGGAAACAAACCTAATCGAAACTCTGTGTCCCAAAATTTCCCCAAGCTGATTGATGTAGCCTTCGAGCAAAATCCAATTGAAAAAACAACCGTCTTTAAGCCGAGGCCACGGGCGACAAGCCAGTGTCCTAGCTCATGAAAGAAAATTAGAAAGGCAATTCCAAGAATTGCAGAAATAGTCGAATTCATTATTGCTCCTACCAGCTATGGCTGGAATAGATAGAAAGAAAGAAATAAATAGAGAAAAAATTAAGGGAGCCACTATAGGTAGTGACTCTGCAATTGCCGACTTAAAATAGTCGCAAAATCAAAGCGATTAACACCGCATCAACGAGAGCTGCGGCTAATATCACTCGGGCGAAAATCCGTTCTTGTCGACTTAAGTTGATCATGGTGAAGCTTCTCCATCAATTAACTTATTCAACTGAGATTGAATTTGGTCAAGCATCCAACTTGAATGGGCAAAGGTATTTTGTGCGTTGCAGATATTAGTAATTGCTTCAGCCTGCATCGCTAAAAGATGAAGAGTCGTAGGTAATTCTTCCGACCTCCACGGTAAGGAGCTATAGCCCTCAGGGGAAGGAACCAAAAGACCACCGGGCTGCAGCTGCATAACCTCATGGGGATACGCCGAGTACATCTGTACTGGCTCACGCTGCAATTGCTCTATATACGTAATCGCGCGTTTTTTGACTAAAGCAGAACAGAGAAAGTGCCTTTCTGTATTCTCTGCGCTTGCAGGGATTTGCGATTCTTTCAACTCAAGGGCAGTCAAAAGGCCTGCTACAAGACGAATTCGTTCCTGACACCAGCGTTGAATTTCGAGATCATGCATTTTTAGAAATGGTATTGAGGTAGGTATGCAATTGCATCCGAGCGTATTGAGATACGCTGGAAAATTGACCTTAGCAAGTAAATGGAGTTGTCTTCTAGACTTTCGAGGTTATGTTCCTAATTGAAATAATGGATTAAGATAACTAATCCCTAGCAATTTAGTCATTCACTATGCAATGAAAGTGTCGCCAGCGAAAATGGCTTGCTAACTCGCAAGAGAAAGCAACAACCAACAACTAGATCAATTCAAACTGCAAAGCTCAGAGCTTAAAAAACGAGCACTCAATTCTTTCAAGCTACGCTAACCCGCGCTAGAGCGTTAAATGATGTTTTCAGACCTAGCACCTAGATTAAGAGTCTACTTAGTAAAAACGAACAAAAAATCAAGCGATATTAAAGTTTACGCAAAAGAAGAATAAAGCTTCCAGCGCGAGGATCCAAATTCTCAATGATCTCGCCAGTCGACTTAGCCAGATATTCAATAGCGACTAAATCAAGACCGTTCAATTTTATCAGTTCGATAATCTGTTCACAGGTAAAATGCCTTGAATAGCAGATCTCAGATATATCAGATCGTTTAAAAAAGCACTCTCCCAACTCATAACCTTTCTCTGCTAGAGACTCACTAGAAAACGAATGCTTTAAGTACTTTCCCCAACCCGTTTCGTCTTCTAGATTATGAAAATCGATAAGCATAAAGCCGTCTTTCCCAAGAGCGGCTGAAGCATTGCGCATAAACCGGTGAGCTTCTTCCATACTGGTCAAATGCTCAGAGCAATCAAGAGCCAAAATAAGATCTAGAGCAACGAGCTGATCTCTAATCACAAAGTCTTGCCAAAATCCGTAAAGATAGTCAAAACCGACCTCACCAGCCCTTACACACATATTTTTTGAAGCGTCATTGACAATGAACGAACTAATACCACTGCGGAAATTTCGCACAATCAACTCTTCTCGTCTCGCTCGGCCTACCCCAATTGACAAGATATTAAGGGGCTTAACACCAACACACGACGATACTAATTGAGCGGCAAACTCATCAAGAGTAGCAGCGTAACGAGTAATCTCCTGACTCTCGTGAGATAGATCATCGTTCTTTTCACAAGCAATATCATAGTACTGAGTAATCATTTGCTTGATTTCAGAATCAGCCGGTCTCACAAGCGGATATTGCTCTAGCAGGAATTTAGTAGTATCAATTTCAATTACAGGAACACAAGTCACATCGCACTCATCATGCGGTCTAAAGCATTCTAGTCTATCGGCACTGTTTACTAAGCCAATCTCGCCATGTGAACTCAGGTCAGAGTTTTGAGCATACATTACTATTTCTCCACATTTGTAATCTCATATTAAATAAAACCGTGTGACAAACAAATACTAAAATGACGACTGTTCTGGGTAGCGCTAGGTGGCACATGGTGCTTGCCACAAAATGAGCACAATCACAACTGGTTATAGCCAATCAGGGAAAGGATTAATCACTCCTCAGCTGCGCACGCTTGAACCATGCAGAAGGGGTCGATGATACTACGCGTGTATCCTCTAGCTTTACTCGCACAAAAAAAATAAAAATCGCCCTCAAATCAACTCCAAATAAGACACGCGCAATTTTTCTCGCTTGCTGGAGCGAAAAAGTTGCGATTGTCTTTTCTCGCCAAAACAATAGTCAAACAGAGAAAACCCATGAACATAGGTAGCAGCTACGAAGAATACGAAAAGACCCACAGTAACTATGACAAAACGCGCTTAGCTCTTGGCGGAGAACAAATCATTCGCTTCTTACGCGCACAGTTCCCCGATAGCACCCAGCAGCCACACATTCTTGATGCTGGCTGTGGCACTGGTATACACCTGCATGCTCTCAAGCTAGCCGGTTTTGATTTGCTTACCGGTCTCGATGCCTCACGAACTGGACTAAAGAAGACCAGAGAGAAGCTTGGCAGTGCTGTAGATCTAGTTTGCGCCGACATTCGCCGCCTGCCATTTGCGGCCCAAAGCTTTGATGTCATTTTGTTCAGCTTTGTCTTGCACCATTTGCCACACAAAAGCGAAGACGAGCTAGAGAAAGCTACTCAGGCTGTTCTGCAGGGAGCAGCTGAGGTTCTAAAACCGGGCGGACACCTAATCATCGTCACCTGCACAAGAGAGCAGATGTCTCCTGAGGCGGGCTGCATATGGTACTACAAATACTTCGCCGAGGCGGCCGAAAAGCTCGCTTCACGCTTCTTGCAGCAAGAAACCATGTTGGAATTGCTGCAAACCACGGCTTCAACTGTATGCATCGTGCCGCTGGAGACCACCTACTGGAGGGCAGCCAACCTCGATCCGCAAGGACCACTACAAGAAGACTGGCGCAGTGGCGACTCGCTTTTTGCCCTCTGCGAGAAGACCCCAGAACTCTTCCAGAAGCAACTGTGTAAATTAAAAGCAGACATTGAAAGTGGCGCAGTACTGACACAAATCGCAATAGTGAAAGAGCGCACAGAGCGAATCAAGCAGGGTGTGCTGCTGTTTGCGACAAAATCTGCTTCTACTAAGGCGGCTTAATCGAGAGGAAATATTGTTGCCTTTACTTACTGCTGCAAAGTTAGAAATTACTTGTGAAACTACGAATTGATAGCAGCGCGAACTATAGCTAGCCAGCGCACAGACTTTCTTAAAGCTTAACGCACCTTTACTTTGCGCTTATCGACAGACTAAAACCTATCAAGACACCGTATGCAATGTGCATGCCTCACAAAGTATTTACATCTATAAACACACACAAATTTATTCACAAGAGGTTCTAAATCAAACTAAAGAAAACAACATCACTATCGCTCACTCAACCGAGCACGCGCTAATGAAGGCTTACTTGACTGCGAAATGATGCGGCCATAGGTAACTCATTTCCCTGAATCAATTACATTCCAATCAAATCTAGCGACTTGGAGGTGAGACTTCGACGTTTTGCCTACATGAAGCTCGTTCTAGCAATCAATAATTCAGTTTCAGATATTTATCAGGACAAAAACGATGCAACAGAAGCAACTGTCAATCGATGAAGACTCTATCTGCAACGGCAACAGCAACGCACCCGAACCCCAATACAAATATTATTTGTTCTACAAAACTGGTTGGAGTTTAGTTGTACGGGCATTGACTCTTCAAGCAGCAGTAGAAGACTCAAGCGGAGAGATAGCCCTCTTTCAAGGTGTCTTCAGCGACATGAAATCAGCCGACAAAGCTGGCACAGAGCTACTCCAAGTCGACTTTCCACAGGTCGAAGACCATTACTAACGTATCTTTCAAAAGCTAAAGCAATGAATTTGACTTTTACAGACCCAATTGCAGGGGAATTCCCCTGTCAAGCTGAAGGTTTCATCGTTGAGACAAATGAGCCATTTTATTTCAAACAACGGGGCAACAGAGCTTTCCTCCACATATATGATCGCCCGCTCAGTGCTTCATTAGATAAAGGAGAAACTCCAAATCTAATAGTCAAATATCAGGGAGTAGTTCCACGCCTGAATGGTGATGCCAGCCATTGCCCTGAGCAAGTGATGCCGACAATAATTTCTCTGCTCGCCCTGCACGAAAACTATTTAGAGCAGCGAGCAAGCTCGTCTCAATTGCATTAGTCTTCAACACTGTCGTTCAATAATTCTCTAATTCAATTAGAATGTATGAAATTTCCTAAGTTTGCGGCCGCTTTTCGGCGCAAGACCGTGGGCTCTGCCATTGTTGTTCATGAAGGCCCCCCACTTAAGCGAGTGCTTGGTACCTTTGATCTAACTATGAATGGTATCGCAGCCATTATTGGCGCCGGAATCTTTGTTCTAGTCGGTACAGTTGCTTCTGCCCACGCCGGTCCGGGCATCTGGCTTAGTTTCTCACTGTCTGGTCTTGCTTGCGCTTGCGTGGCGCTTGCCTATGCAGAACTTGCCGGAATGTTGCCCTCGGCTGGCTCAGTTTACGAATACGCCTATCACACCCTGGGCGAAGTAATTGCCTTTCTCATGGGGTGGAGTGTACTAGTGGCCTACGCAGTGGGTTCAAGTGCAGTAGCAGTAGCTCTATCTGACTATCTGGAAGAGCTTCTCAAACCTGTTGGTATTGTCTTACCAGCCTGGCTCAGCCAAGCACCGCCCCACAATGTCGGTGTTGCCATCATGATTGGTGCCGGGTCACTTTGTGCCGGACTTATATGGCGTTGGTTGCGTGGTGCCTCCGGTGGCTTATTGCGTTTCCTCTGGGTTCCACTAGTTGCCTTTGGAGCCTTTAAATTAGCCCTGGCTCTTCCTCTGGTCTCGTCAATAAACCTGGTGGCTGTGGCGGCGATAGCTCTAATTAGTTTGCACCTCTACCATGGCGTGAAGGAAAGCGTCAGATTCACAACCTTTCTAAGTGTCATTGAAACAGCGTTGGTAATAACGTTCATAATATTGACGGCAGTTTCTTTTGACTCCGTCAATCTTGAACCACTCATGCCATTTGGTCCCCTTGGCATAATTTCTGGAGCCGGTACAATATTCTTTGCCTACATCGGCTTTGACTCGATAACTACCATGGGCGACGAATGCCGACAGCCAGAGAAATCAATGCCGCGTGCGATTATCTACAGCCTGGCTATTTGCACTGTGCTCTACATTTTGGTCGGACTGACCATGGTTGCTGCAGTGCCTTATCTAGAACTTTCCGCCGACGCTCCACTCGCCTTTGTCTTGCGCAAAATTGGTTACGGTTGGCTGGTGAGTGTGTTCTCTCTGGGAGTATTACTCTCTGTTGAAAGCACACTGAATGTGATGCTTTACGCACAATCGCGCATCATCATGAGTATGAGTCGTGATAAACTTCTGCCTCCGAAAATGGGCGCAGTCAGTCATAAGCACCATACGCCTTACGTGGCGATTACAGTAGTAGGGATGTTCAGCGCCTTGGCCTCCGGACTTTTCCCCATCCGCAGCCTTGCAGGACTTGTGAACATTGGCGTTATGGCGGCCTTTGTGGCCGTCTGCGTCGGTGTCATTGTGCTGCGATATATCGCACCTGATGCGGCACGCACCTTCCGCTGTCCACTTATGCCATATGTTCCCGCACTTGGAGCGCTTATCAGCATCGTTATGATGTTAAGCCTTGGGGCAGCAGTCTGGATGCTCTATGGTGCAGTCTTATTTGTCGGGCTTCTGATATACCTGGCTTATGGATTCAAAAATAGTCGCCTGAATCAGTCTAACTAGCTTTCGCTTAATAAAGCGGGGCTTTTTCAAACAACATAATGAGGCTCCTTAGCCTTTTTTCTTGCCTTTTAGTATTAGACCAGTCTACTATAAATTTTCAAAAAATGGTATGGGGGCGGTTCAGCGAGCCTGTTGCGCAAACCTACCCCCTGGTATGCAGGCATTGTACTGCTTGCAGCCCACCGCCAAGCCCCGCT
>LNEX01000407.1 GCA_001464165.1 bacterium Ga0077546 | reverse complement strand
CAATAATTTGCGGATGAAAGCTAATTGCAGCTCAAGTGAGTGTTCAATAAGATGAGTATCAGCACGTTCTTCGTAGAGCGAATCTTGCATAAGATCGCGCACCACATCTATATCTATAGCCAGATCACCAAAAGCAGTGGCAAAATTCTTACAAGGACTTAGAGCAGCACCAAAGAAGCCCTGATAGTGACTTGGCCCTAAAAGGAAAACTCGCTTGATACCACACTGAGAAGCCGCCAAATAACTAGCAGCAGCCGTTGCACCAGAATAACTGTAGCCGGCATGAGGCGCCACAATCGCTAAAACTTGCTCTTGCCCTGGTATCTCTCTCGATACCTTAACTTTGACACTGTCAATAAACTTGTCAATTTGAGCAGCTAAGCGTGTGGGGTCAGCGTCATACCAACTGCCAGCATACTTAAGGGGCCTGCGCGTTTGTTTAGTCGAGCCAAATCCAAACATAATTTTCTACTATTTGCTGTAAACTGGATCAAGCCTAACACTGCCACCAGAACTAGAGTCACCATGTGGATCTGACTTAGAATTAAAGGTTATAACCACTGTAGCTTTCGGCATACCAGTAGGTAGGGCTTCAAGGGGCTTAGCCTTATCAAAAGCAGCTTGTGCACTGGCCTCAGCTTCTACACTCTTGGGTGAGCTCGTCACCTGCAGACTTTCAACGGTGCCATCAGCCACAACCACAGCAGATAGAGTGACATGATTGCTTCCATCAGGGTAGTTCCACTGAGTGAGAATACGATTCCAGAGACGTGCACTATAAGCCTGACCGGCAGCAGCGTCGGTTGAAGGTGCCTGTCTAATAAGTTTTTTAGTACTATTTTTAGCCTGTGTTGGAGCCGCTTCAGCAGCTAGCAGAGGCGCAAAAACAATCAAGCTAGCAAGCAGACAATTTAGATTTGTCATTTTCATTACTCTTTCTCCTTGAATATTCCAAACGAAGAAGTATAGCCATGCAAAAAAGTAGAGTCTCCCACCGGTCCGATTTCACCATTACAAAAGAAGCCACCTATAGCAATATCGCCAAAGAAATCACGAAAACAATCACTATCATGACAGGAGCGGCCATATAAGTGTTGGCCTCGGCCAAGGCATGAAAATAGCAAAGCACCACTGGCCATTGAACCTGAATTTTCAATGTAGCGCTTTAGCATTGCTCTCAAATCATCTCGCGAAGTAGCGGCATCTCGCAGGTGAAACTGAACAGTACGCTCAGAGCGCAGCACTTCACCGACAAGAAGGGCACCGCTCATCGGTTCAATACCAAAAATGTTACGCACTAAGAAATCACCATCAACAAATTTCTCTTGAAATTCATTCATGGCCACGCCAAGGAAAATGGCATCTCTAGCTAATTTTTGCTCACCATGTGATAAGCGCTCGATAGCCTCTCGCAGAACATTAACAGCAGGCTTACCATCCAGCTCATAAAGGAGATTGCGGTCACATTTAGTGACGCGACTAGGTTTACCAATGGCCCGACAGCCCTGAGCCACAACTGAATCTACTTGAATATTGCCAGAAAGGGCCACGCCAACCAAGCCTGAGCGATAAACCTTATCATCACAAATAAGCCGATTCTCACCAGCTTTGTGCCCGCCTGAGGCCAGCCCACCAATCTTCACCAATCGGGGAAAAGCATAATCAAGGCCTTGAACAAAAGAATCGATCTTAAAACTAAATGGGTCACAGAGTAAAACAAATGCTGGCTGCTCGGAGCTCTCTATTTGCATCAATTTCTCCCAGCTATCTGGGGCATCATCGAGATCTGGCAAAGAATCGTTAGTGATATGAAAGGTTTTAACACTGACTCCCGGCAAAATCGCTCCTGTCAATGAAATCGCAGACTGCTGCTCGACCTCTTGTCCGCCGCCAATTATGCCACCAGCACTGCAGCCGAGGAGGGCAGCTGGAGCTAAACGCGCTTTTAGTGCAGCCGTTATTCCTTCAAAATATTTTTTGTAGTCAGGCGATATGAAGGCAAATAATAAATCAGGCTTACCACCTAGCTGGCTAGTCAGCTCCTCGGCGAGAGACTCTACGGCCTTGCCCCAATTTAGCTCAGGGGAATTGGGCTTCCCCTCCATACACTCTAGAACTGAGGCCCACTTCATCTACGACTCCATTTATTAGCACAAAAAGCATGTAATTTTACTAGCAAGCGGGCACAACTATGTAGCTTAATACATTGCTGGAGAAAAGGTGGAAGGCGAAGACAAGAACCGCGAAGACAAGAACAACGAAGTTAAGGCCGACCAGCCCAAGCAAAAAGCAGAACATAAAGCCGATAAGGGCCCCTGGTGGAAAGTAATGTGCTTAACCGGGGTTGACTACTTTTCAACACTGGGTTATCAACCTGGTATCGCCTATATCGCTGCAGGGCTGCTCTCACCAATTGCCACTGCAATTTTGGTCTTACTAACCCTGTTTGGCGCCTTGCCGGTCTATTACAAGGTTGCTACATACTCACCGAACGGTCAGGGCAGCCTGGCAATGCTAGAAGAGCTTCTAGAGAGCTGGCGGGGCAAGACTCTGGTGCTAGTCCTTCTGGGCTTCGCTGCTACTGATTTCATCATTACCATTACACTATCAGCAGCTGATGCAGCCGCCCACATTGCAGCAAATCCAATACTGAGTAAAATTTTGCCTTTCGGTCAGATTGGTCTAACAATTTTGCTGATACTTCTCCTCGGCGCCATTTTCATCAAGGGCTTTGGCGAAGCAATTGGCTTATCTGTTGTATTAGTCTCAGTCTACTTAGTGCTCAACTTTGCCACAGTTGTGGCTGCTGGTATTGAATTGAGCCACAGCCTCGATCATTTTTCAAAATGGAGCGAGCAGTTGGTTATTGACCACCACTCAATCTGGAACATGCTTGGACTCTCAATGGTGCTCTTTCCTAAACTGGCCCTGGGACTTTCTGGTTTCGAAACTGGTGTGGCCGTTATGCCACTGGTTCAAGGTACTAATGAGAAGGGTGAAGAAGAACTCAACTATCGCATTAGCAACACAAAAAAGCTGTTGCTATCATCAGCATTAATTATGAGTGTCTTTCTCATAGCTAGCTCCTTTGCCACAACACTGCTCATTCCCAGCGCTGAATTTCAAGAAGGTGGTGCTGCCAACGGCAGAGCACTTTCATTTTTATGCCATCAGTTATTGGGCCCAGTGGTTGGCACAGTCTATGATCTCAGCAGTATCTCAATTCTTTGGTTTGCTGGCGCCTCAGCCATGGCGGGTCTGCTAAATTTGGTGCCGCGTTACTTACCGCGTTATGGCATGGCTCCTGATTGGGCCAGTGCTAAAAACCCCTTAGTAATTTTCCTTACAGCCGTTGCCTTAGCTGTCACCATTATTTTCCGCGCCAATGTCGACGCCCAAGCTGGCGCCTATGCCACTGGGGTTTTAGTATTAATTACATCGGCAGCTCTGGCGGTTACTCTCAAAGTCTGGGCATCTGCTGCGGTTGCCCGTTTCGCCTACGCACTAATAACTCTAATTTTCTTATACACCACTGTATTGAACATCAATGAACGACCTGACGGTCTGCACATTGCTACATTCTTCATTGCTGCCATTTTGCTTACTTCTATTATTTCTCGCGCCCTGCGCTCTACCGAACTGCGCATTAGAGAAGTAGTATTCGACGAGGCTGCAAAGCAATTTATCAAGGATGACCCAGACCAAGAAATCAGACTAGTAGCTCATAGACCGGGTGGAGATCTAGAAAAAGCTGAGCAAGAAGCCATGACGACACACAATCTCCACAACGAATATCTAATCTTTGTCGAAGTAACCGTGAGTGATGCTTCTCAATTTAGGCTAAAACAGGTAGTGGTAAGGGGTCAACAAGTAGGGCGTTTTCGCGTCCTAAAATGTACCAGCCCAGCCATTCCTAATGCTATTGCAGCATTACTCTTGCATGTGCGTGACGAGACAAAGAGACAAGCCCATATTTATATGGGTTGGACAGAAGGCAATCCTATACTGTACGTAATTAGGTTTATCTTCTTGGGAGATGGCGAAACTGCAGCAGTGACTAGAGAAATCCTGAGAGAGGCGGAACCTGAACCAAAGAAACGCCCCAAAGTGCACGTTGGCTAGAATACTAACTTAGCTTTGGTCCGGAGCAGTCATGCGTGTGGGATCTAGCAAGATAGTCAACTCTTCTTCACTTAGTTTAGTCTTCTTTCGAGCCACCTCTCTCACAGTCTGACCACTGGTGTATGCCTCATGGGCAATGGCTGCGGCCATATCGTAGCCTACGGCAGGCACCAGAGCCGTGCAGAGTGCCAAGCCGCGCTCAACCAATTTTGGTCCGTTATCTGTAGCAGTCAAGCCATCAATACATTTACCAGTAAAGTTAGAAACTGCAGCCGCCAAAAGTTCTATTGATTGAATAAGATTGTACGCAGCTACTGGCATCATTACATTTAATTCAAAATTTCCAGAAGCTCCAGCAACAGCAATTGTGGCATCGTTTCCGATTACTTGGGCCGAAACCATAATTAGCGATTCGGCTATAACTGGATTCACCTTGGCTGGCATAATCGAAGAGCCTGGCTGCACCTCAGGCAAAGCAATTTCAGCGAAACCAGCCCTAGGGCCGCAGCCTAGCCAACGAATATCATTTGCCAATTTGATCAAACTAACAGCAATAGTCTTGAGCACTCCGGAAGCATCGACTATCTCATCGAGAGTTCCTTGAGCTTGAAAATGGTTAGTGGTCTCACGCAACGTCAATCCTAGGAATCCTAGGCGCTCAGAAATTCGCACTAAGACTTTCCTGGCAAAATCTTGCCTGGTATTAATACCGGTACCAACTGCCGTGCCCCCAAGTGCCACTTCTGACAAACGTCCTTGAGCATATTCCAAACGCAGTAAAGCACGTTCTACTTGTCCGGCATAACCTTCAAATTCTTGGCCCAATCGTATCGGAGTAGCATCTTGCAGATGGGTTCTACCAGTTTTAATAATTGGCATAAATTCTAGCGACTTCAAACGCAAGCTGCTCTCTAGTTTCAATAGAGCTGGTTTAAGCCTTTCGTTAATGGCAATCAAAGCAGCAATATGAATTGCGGTCGGTATGGCATCATTAGAAGACATACCATGGTTAACATGATCATTTGGATGGACTAAATTACGATCACCACGCTTACCACCAAGAATCTCGATTGCTCTATTGGCAATTACTTCGTTGGCGTTCATGTTAGTAGAAGTACCAGAGCCGGTCTGAAAAATATCGACAACAAAATCGTGATCAAGTCGTCCATCCACGACTTCTTCGCAGGCAGAAATTATGGCATCGGCCACTTTGCCATCAACGTCGCCAAACTCTTGATTTACCTCAGCAGCACAAAGCTTGATTAGACCAAGGGCACGAATAAAGCAGCGCTGAAATCTCAAATCAGAAATAGGGAAATTGAGCACGGCCCGCTGCGTACTGGCACCATAATAAGCACCGGCAGGAACATCCATAGAGCCCATAGAATCGCGCTCGACTCTAGTCGTAGTCATAATCTTGTCGAACCTTCGTTTTTAACATTGCAATTATAGTGACTTGGCAGTGGTATCTAAATTAACTTAAAAGCTTACGTTAAAAGCCTAAGTTACCAGCATGCTTAAAAATTGTGCATAGTTTTAACAGGCAGAGCAGCCGAGATCTTAAAGTCTAAGTATGAATACTCTAAAGACGATTGTATTAATGGGCATCCTTACCGCCTTGATCGTAGCGGTCGGTGGCCTCATAGGCGGGCAAGACGGGCTAATTATGGCCTTCTTGTTCGCCTTGGCTACGAATGTCTTCAGTTACTGGTTTTCCGCCCCTATGGCCCTGGCAATGTCACGCGCCCAGCCCATAAGCGAGGCAGAGGCACCGGAACTTTATGCCATTGTCGGGCGCCTGGCAGACCAGGCGAAAATTCCCATGCCCACTGTTTATCTCATTGACGACGACTCTCCGAATGCTTTTGCAACGGGGAGAGACCCAGACCACTCAGCAATTGCAGTAACAAGGGGAATCACGCAGCTGCTCACTGAAGTAGAGCTAGAGGCAGTGTTAGCTCATGAGCTAGGCCATGTCAAAAACAGAGACATTTTAATTTCGACTATCGCTGCAGTGCTAGCTGGCGTAGTGACGACGATCGCCCATTACGGCATGTATTTTGGCACTAGTTATGGCCCCGGCAGTGAGGGCAATCGCTCGCCTAACCCTATTTTTGTCTTGCTGATGATCATACTGGCGCCAATTGCAGCCAGTTTAATAAACCTTGGCATTTCGCGTTCTAGAGAATTCGAAGCTGATGCCACCGGTGCCCACCTCTGTGGCAAACCGCTAGCTCTAGCGTCGGCCCTGGCCAAAATCGAAAAACTCAGCCAATTTAGACCAATGACCGCAGCCAACCCCGCCCTATCTTCTCTTTACATTGCTCAACCCAACCAAGCAGGCTGGCTTATGAACCTGTTTTCTACCCACCCACCAATGCTCGAACGCATTATTAGGCTGCAAGAAATGCATGAAAGAAGTGCGCGCTAAAGACCGCCCAAGAATTAGTCAAAAGAAAATGGACTAAGACAACAAACGCTTTAAGACTTTGCCCGTAGAGTTTTTCGGTATAGACTCGACGAATTCAATCAACCGCGGCACCTTATAATCGGCCATATGTTTTGCGCAGAAGGCCTTAACGTCACTATCGCTTACACTACCAGCTTCTCTTAAGACAACAAAAGCTTTGACGCGCTCGCCCATATACTGATCTGGAACACCAATAACGGCAACATCTAACACCTCTGGCATACGCAAGATAGTAGCCTCTACTTCTCGTGGATAAATATTCATGCCCCCACGAATGATTAGCTCTTTGCTGCGACCCACGACAAAAACGTAGCCATGCTCATCGATATAGCCCAAGTCACCGGTATGCAACCAACCATCTTTGATATTATCGGCAGTGGCAGTAGGATTATTGAGATAGCCTTTCATGATGTTGGCACCACGAATGCAAAGCTCACCAACTTCCAACGAATGTGAGTACATATCATTGACAAACACTGCTACTTCTAGACCCGGCATAGCTGGACCAACAGAGCCATACTTGCGTAAACTGCTAGGATTAAAGGTAGCAATAACAGAACATTCAGTCAAAGCCCAACCTTCTAACACAGGCACATCTAGTTGCTGCTCGAGCCTTTTCATTAGCTCAACGGGCATGGCCGAACCACCGACAAGCCCCAAGCGCAATGATGGAAGAGAGCGCGGTGTGCGCTCCAATTCAAGAGATAAAAACTGAAACATAGTAGGCACAGCCGGCAATACAGTAATTTGCTCTGCTTCTATCAAATTAGCAAGTGCTGCAGCTTCAAAATGCTCAAGCAAGACCATGGTGGCACCTTGTTTAATAGTGCCCAGTAAGACCACAATTAAGCCATACAAATGACACAGTGGCAAAACTGCAGCTAACCTGTCTTCACTGCAAACGTCTAAGCGATGAGGATAAGTATTGACTGCAGTGAGCAAATTCAAGAAGGTCAGCATTGCCCCTTTAGGCTTGCCGGTAGTGCCGGAAGTATAAACAATTAAAGCCAACTCTTCGCTTGTATCAAGTGTGTCGGCAGCAGATGAAATTAGTGAAACCAAGGCAGCGGCTGACTGAACAGAGAATGCCATTAGCTCTTCTAGATGCAGTAACCAACAGCTCATACCTTGATCAAACTTTTGATTGCTCAGTTCAACCACGGAAAAGGCAGACGTATTCAAACTATCGTTATTATTACCAGAAGCAGCGTCGCCCCCAAGCAGAAACAACTTCCGCAGTGACAGTTGACTAAGGGTACTTTGTACCGCTTTGCTATTGCTATTCTCGCTATCGAGAAAACGGCTGTGGGTGATTAACGCCGCTGACTGTGAGTCAGACAAAACATGACCAATCTCTTCAGCTTTAAGCAAAGGATTAATTGGCACAACAGTTGCGCCAATTGCAGTGATGGCAAAAAAAGCAGCGAGAAAATCAGAGTGATTTGGGAAGTACAATCCAACTTTGTCACCACGACCAATACCATGCTCTGCTAGTATTTGCGCCAAATATAGAGAACGCGCTAGAACCTGAGAGTACGAGTAGTCAAGCTGATTGTGGCGTAAAACTTTTTTCTGCTTAGACTTTAAGGCAGCCTCAAGCAAAAGGTCGAACAAGCCACCGCCAACGATTGGCAATTTAGGGCACAAATCAATTTCCTGCACGATGTTGTTCTGCACCGTGTTATCGCGCTTTCGCACAGACACCTGCTGTTGCTCTTGCATTTTAAGTTGAACCACTTCTGCCATTTACATAGTTTAGGACATGACTGACCCGGAAGAGCCCTCACAGCACAGGCAGAGAATAAGTCCTTTTTAATGTTGGCAGTCAAAACCTAGGGCTCGTGAATCAACGAGAAGTCTACAGCAACAGCGCCCGCGCCCTCTTTCACCACTATTACCATATTCGACTCTCGCAAAGCAGCTGAAGCCGAACGCCACAGCCGGCGACCTCTGCTACTACTGTTGCTGACGAGATCGCTGAAAGGCTTATCCCCTTGCTGGTGTTTCAATAGCGAGCCACTGGCAGACTTCTCAATCGACATTTTTGTCCGACTAGGCAATTTACGTTTGGCTGACAATCTCGAATTCGTCTTCGATAAATAGCCTGGCACATAGGCAGTAAGCCTAGAGGGATAGTTCAAGAGCAGCTTAGGGTCGATCTTTTCCCGACTGAGCAAGAGTCCAACATTCTCTACGCCAGGAGTCTCATCAAACTGTAAGGCACTTTCAGTCGGAACAATACAATCTCGACCTCGTTTGACAAAATTATTCTTGCCGGTAGCAGCTAATGGAAAGAGAATAGACTTAGTGCCCTTACTGCCTTGGCGCATGACTATGTAGACATAGGCATCATCATTCGCAAAAACATGGAAGCGAATCTGATCACCGCTGCGAAACTTGCTCTTATTGTTGGTCTTATAGAGATGCCCTGCGCGGTTTAGCTCAATAAAATAAGCGACACCCAAATTCTGCTTAGTCTCAGGATTTACAAGCTGGCGCAAATAAGCACTGCGAGCCGAAACAGGCCGAGATCTATAGTTTGAGTATGACTTTACCGGCGCCAAAGCAAAAGCTGCTAGGCAATTAAGTGACCAGTTGGCCGCAAGCAGTAGGCACAAAAGCTTGCTTAACTTGAGCATTGTCGACCTATTTCAGAATTTTATTGATGCTACTGGCGATATTACTTTCGCTGGTAATACCAATCGAATAGCTTGCTACTTCGCCATCGGGGTTAAGGAACACCATGGTTGGAATAGGACTGACGTCGTACTGGTCCATCAATGGCTGAGAATTAGGATCATCGACATCCACGCGCATAAAAGTGACTCTCTCGTTATAAGTGGTCTTAACCTTTGCCAGCGCACTATCTAATTGTTTGCACGGCTGACACCAATCAGCATAGAAATCGATAACAGTGGGCATTGCCGCACCACCTAAACCTCTTGTCCGACCAAGACCAAGCATGGCCGCAATCATTCGAGTTTGCGGTCCAGTCTTAGGTTTAATCATCTGACTGGGCATGCTCATCAAGGCCAAATTGGCTTTCTGAGCACTCGGAGAGCCATGGCCTAAGCGCACAGCTAAGCGAAAGTGCTCACGGGCCTTGAGGTTATTCTTGCTCTTGAGATAAGCCTTCCCCAACAATAGATGAACATCGGCGTTCTTAGGATTAGCTGCTAATTTTGCTTCTAGATCCTTTACTGCTGGCTCACTAGGTCTATTGCTCTTCACAACAGTAGTTTTAGCAACACTATTCTTAGCAACAGTCTTGGCAGACACTGGATTTTGACTAGCTGCCGGTAAGCTTTGGGCAGGAGAACTTGCGCCGGTCAGAACCAGTGCAAAAAACAAGCCGACCTTAAACCCTAGGTTATTGTCTTTAACAGAAATCATGCTTACCTACTTTATTTGATTTGCACTACTTGCACTAATGTGGTTATCAATCCAACCAGCAACTTTGGTTATCACTTCATCATCAAACTGGTTTTCTTCAAAAATTAGGTGCTCAGCATTGGGAATTAACACAATCTCACGGTCGGGCGTCGAGAGCTTATTATATAGCTCAACGGTACCTTCAGGCTTGACCAGCTTATCCTCGCAACCCTGCACAATCAGCACTGGCTTGCTAGTAATCAGTTTTGCACTTTTGTGATTTTGATTCATAAACATCTGAAATTGCATCAGCTCCTTTGGCGAAAGATTCATTCGAGCCACAGGATCTTTACTCCAAGCTTCACGTAGTTCGGGTTTCTGCGTTGCCTGCTCAATTACAGATTCACCAACATTGAATGGCTTATCCTTGTTTTTCAAATACTTAATAGCTACCTTCCAACTACTTCGGCCTTGCTTAAAGCGATCCCCAGCCGGAACAGAAGAAATTAGTCCATCAATCAATTCGGGATACATGGCAGTGACGCGCAGAGCAATGGCGCCCCCCATCGACTCACCAAGGAGGAAAATAGGCTTGTCTGGATTAGCTCGGCGAATAGCGATTAGGCTGCGGCGAACATCACTTAGGCAACCATCAAAATCACAGGTTTTATGACCCTTTGATGCCATGAAATCGCCAAAACCACGAACATCAATGGCATAAGTAGCTATTCCAAGCGCCTGCATGCGCTTGCCGAAAGCCTCATAAGTATCTTTATGCAAGCCCAGGCCATGAATGCAAAGCAAGACAGCTCGGGTTGGCACATTAGCATCGCTCCAGACGATACAAGGAGCATTGGCCCGCTTAATTCCCTTAGCTTTATCAGCAGCGGCATACTCAGCTCTGCGGTCTTTTTTTATAAAATTCGTAGCTGAGCCGCCAGATTCAATAGCAGCTGCACTCACCAACGAGGTTAAGAAAACAGCAAACGCTGCCATAAGATAAACGAATAGGCTCATGGGAAGTGATTTTCGCACAAAATCCGAGACAAACTAGCGTAAACAAACTTGTATATACTGCCGACCAAAGCTTAGAAGAAAGTCAACTTAGAGTCTCTTAATAACGTAAAAGCACAAAAATAGAAGACACTTAGCAGTGGAAAGCCTTTGCCTGTCCATTTCTTCCCTATATTCTCGACATATACGTTCAGCCCTTACCCCACAGAGAAGCATTCTGCACTCGGCTATTGACCACCCTGTATTCTCCGAACCCGAGTCAGCCGCACTGCGCCTGGCAGCAATTGAGCGTGACCATATAAAGAGTGCCCACGACTGGAAAGCTATTGTCCTAATCGCCTGTTTTGTCTTTACATCGACCCTTGCTGACCGCATCATCGCCGTAAATTTAGGCGCTACCACCGTTTTTCTCGGCCCCGGGGGTGAGAATCTCGGCCTCGGCGCTGCCTTTATTTTCTTTCCACTAGTAGTATTTGCTTTACCCCTCAGCCTTGCTGCCTCGTCGTTTTTCTCAAAAAAACGCTTGCATTGGCTTAACTTAACTATCTTCGCGCGGGCGCTAATTCCCCTGACATCGACATTAGCAGTAGCCAAAGATTTTTTTGCTGGCTCGCAGCCTGCTGTCGGAATAACACTGTCGACAATATTTCTAGTAGGGCAGCTAACCCTCGCGGCCACCCTGGTTCAACTAAGAACATCCGCGTCAAGACCATTGCCCTATTTGAGTTTTATAATCGCTGCCTTCTTTGCTGGTCAATGGGCGGCATTCTACCTAGCACCGCAGGTGATATCACAACCAATTAGCGATTTTAGTTTCGCCCTGTTATCGCTATACCTCATAGCTCTTGGCACATCTTATTATGGATGGAAGAGCCTTGCGACATTCAAAGAAAGAGAAGATTCTGTTAGGCAAGTAATTGCCTCAGTAGAGCATCATTTTCCTACTCAGGCATCAGACTTGCGGCCATGGCAATTAGCTAGATTTTTGGCAGCAACAGTTGCCCTTTACTTGCCGTTATTTGCCCCAATGTTTGTCAGCGTGCTATTTGCAATCGAATGCAATCAAGCTGGTACTTTTATGATCAGCAACCTCAGTGCCTCACTGAGCTTGGCCTGTGCCGGTGGTGCAGTACTCTCGATTTTCCTCAGCCGTCTCGCCCGCAAACGGGTGATACTGCAGGTTGTCACCTTGGCCTCCTTGGTCCTCTATTTACTTGGAGCATGGTCGCACACTTGGTTTATTTGCTATGCCACCCTCACAGCCATGGCGACTATCGCCGGTTTGATTTTACCTGACTGGTACCATCACCTGCTAACCCACCTATCAGCCAAGCAGCTCCCGCACTTCCTAGCAGCAAAAGATACTATTTTAGTTCTAGTCTACGCTCTTTGCAGTATCCCCATAGAACAAAATTTAGCGGTGGTATCAGGCCTCTATTTTCTAAAAGAATTAAACCTGTTAGGTGCAGGACTTACAGCTGTAGCAATTTTGCTCGCACCTGTTGTTCTCAGACTTAGCAAATAATGAACAAGAACAACATAGTATTTATATTGGTGCGACCAAATTTCCTCGGCAATATTGGCTCAACTGCCAGAGTAATGAAAAATTTTGGTTTTTCGCAACTACGCCTAGTCAACCCACCGCGCAACTACCTCGACGCTGAAGCGCGAAAAATGGCAGTAGATGCTTTCGATGTACTTAAAGGTGCAAGAGTAGAAAATTCTCTTTCTAACGCCCTAAGAGATGTAAATTTAGCCTTCTCGACCTCAGCCTGTCAGCACAGAACAGAAGAGCCAGAGTCGCTCGGATTACTCGTGGAAAAAATTCATCAACAGGACTTAACCAGTGAGAATAAAGTAGCTTTTGTCTTTGGTGACGAACGCGACGGCTTGACAAAAGAAGAAATCGCCCGCTGCCATGAACTTATTCTGGTTCCAACCGAACCAACATTTGCCAGCCTAAATTTAGCTCAAGCACTGGGGATAGTGGCATACGAGCTCAGTCGCCATGCTGGTTTGCTGAGCTGCAAGAGTACTGGCTCAGAGCTATTGCCATGCGGAGCTGAAGAAGACGAACTGATGCAGCTCACCAGCGAGCTAATGGACAAAGCCAACTTCTCCCGTCGCTACAACCGTGACCTCGTTGCCCTTCAGCTGCGCAACGCCCTGCAAAAGATGCGACTAAACAAAAGAGAGTTTGATCTCCTGCGCGGTTTTCTCTTACGCCTAAATGACAAACTAAACAAGATTGAGAATTGAGAAATATCGGATATCTATACAAACATGGCTGAAATAAAAATGCTTTGGCGAAAGCTACTTGCAACCCAGCCAAATTTTGGCAGAAATAACTTTCAAATATGAGTTATTATCTTCTTCGCAGTTACTAGATAGTACGAAATAGTCAAGGTAATTAAGGAAGTAGGATATTGATGCGTCTTCGCAATGACCAGGCTCGACAAACGTCCCCAGCATTAGTTTGCCTTTTAGCCGCGGCCTTAGGCCTTCCACTTGGCTTGACTGGCTGCAGCGAACCTACTTCCTCAACCACATCAGGTAGCACTAACAGTGATGGGAGAGATGGAGGCAAAGCTGACCCGACTGCTCAAACCAAAAACAGCGAAGACATGTTCGTCACTGCAGCAGAAGAAAAGCGTTTTGTTACCGACTCACCAGATACTAAGGTTGCTTTCCCTGAAGCCGAATTTGTAAAAGGGCGCAAGCTCATAGATCAATTAAATGTAGCCGAAGCAGAAAAAGTTTTGATGAGCAAACTCGACGACGCCGTCAAATCGGCAGCCGGAGAAACTAAGCTTGGACAATACTGCGCTCGAATTAGTACGGCGTTGCACATGGAAGGCAAAGAAAAAGAATCTTTGAAATATGCCATTTTGGCCGGACACATTTTCTATAAACAGCCAGCAGAAAAAAGACCGCTGCCACGTTGGTTCTTCAACGTGCACTTACACCAAGGTCTTGGTTACAAAAAATTGCGCATGTTCCCAGAGGCAGAAAAACAGCTGCGAAAGGCAATCAACTTTGCCTCTAGTGCTCCTGCCGGACAAGTAGATTGGAATTGGCACCGCTTGTGTCTTATTGAACTGATTGATACGCTAGCACATGAGAAGAAGACTAACGAAGCTAAAGTCGTCAAAGGCGAATTGAAAGCTCTCGAGGATAGCCACCGCTAGTCAAAAAAGTAAATCTTGTGCAAATAGTGCAGATTCAGTGTAGATTTTGGCTAATAAACAACTTAAACCTGTTCGTAAGCAGTCAATTCTAAACGAGCTTCTTAGCCGCGAAGAGTGGGCGCGCATCAGAAAGCCAATTATTTCGGCTTTCCTAATATTGCATTGCACTCTGAACTATTGCTACCTCTTTAATAATCATCCATATATAAACAACGTCAATCACTTCTTCTTTGGCTACTATGCTTTTATGGGTTTAGAGCAAGCCTGGAACGTCTTTTCACCAGCTCCTCGCGCTACCAATCCGCACCTAACTGCTGTAATTACCTATCAGGACGGCTCAAGCAAACTGTGGACCTTTCCTCGCATGGAGAGGCTAGATTTTTTCACAAAGATTCCCAAAGAACGCTATCGCAAATTCTTTGATGACAATGCCGCCTGGAATATCCCGGTGGTCTGGCCAGATATTGCTCATTATGTTGCCCGCATAAGCTACGCAGACAAAGACAATCCACCAATTCTGGTATCACTAATTCGCTTTTCCTCTACGATTCTGCCCATGGAAGAAGGCCTGCACAAACCTAACTTGCCGCAATCTGAATCAAAGGTGCTGGGCGTCTATCCCATAACAGCCCAAGACCTGGCCGGGGTAAAGCACAAATGAGCATAGCGACAATTTTGCAAGCCTGGGATAGGTTCTGGTTCGCTGAAGTTTCACCACTATCGGTGGCAGTCTATAGAATTTTGCTTGGCTTTCTCTGCGCTGCTTTTGTCTTATTACTAATACCGGATCTCTTTGTCTGGTTTGGTTCCCAGGGCATGTGCTCCAATCAAGCAGTAGCTGACTGGAACAACGGCCATGCTGTATTTCTCAATTTCTTTTCGTTCTTCCCAGACAATGATCAGTTTGTTGTCGTCTTTCACTGTCTGTTCTTTTTAGCCGCAGTGGCCTTGATGCTAGGTTTTCACGCTAGGGCAGCGGCAACAATTTGCTATCTTTGCCTAACTAGCTATTACCACCGCAATCCGTTTATTTTTAACGCTGGGGACACTTACATGCGTGTCTCAATGTTTTGGCTAATATTTTCCGCATCGGGCAACGCTCTAGCCCTCGTAGGCAGACGGCAGCGTAGTAACCCAGAGGGGAATTTTAATAACTACAAGAAGGTAAGCATTTGGCCGCTAAGACTGCTGCAAATTCAATTGGCCACTGTCTACTGGCATACTTTTTTCTGCAAAATCGTGGGCGGCCCCTGGATAGACGGCAGTGCTGTTTTTACAGCTTCACGCATTGAAGATTTGCAGAGGTTGCCTCTGCCCTATGTCTTTGAACATGCCTGGACAATCAATTTTTTGACTTGGTCAACCCTTGGTATTGAAGGTGCTCTCTTTACTCTTATCTGGATCAAAGAGTTCCGCTACTGGGTGATTGCACTAGCTGTAATTTTCCATCTAACAATTGAATATCACATGAATATTCCTTTGTTCGAATGGCTCATGATCGTAAGCTACGTGCTATTCATAGAACCAGAGCACTTGGCCTTCGCCCTAACTTGGCTGCGCCAAAAATTTAGCA
>LNEX01000406.1 GCA_001464165.1 bacterium Ga0077546 | reverse complement strand
AGATCACTAAGCAGCTCAGTTAAATTAGCTTGAGTTAGAGCCTCTAGGTGTCTATATTTAGCGCCATCAACATCGTTCAAGTGCAGGCGGCTTTGAGCTGAGCATTTGCGAAATAGAGACTCTGCCAAAGCAAAATGTTTTTTTCGCTCAGCATCTTCTTTTGAAGAATTGGCCCAAATATAGTGCAGCACGGCCTGTTCATTGAGAAGGATTAGCTTGAGATACCGTGCTTGGCTGTTTCCTTTGAACTTGTCTAAGTCACTGTTTTGAGCCAAAAGCTTGGCAATTTTCTCATAGCGCTCTTGGGCAAAGGGATAGAGGCCGGATTCACGAAAACTAAGGGCAGCCAACTTATTGAGCACTACTCTTTCTGCTAAAACGTCTTGGTCGTCGCCAATTTTGCTACTCTCCAAACGAGCGTCAGCTTCATCAACAATGTAGCGAGCACCATTGTAGTCACCGGCCGAAAAAAGCACTTTAGCCAGAGCAATACGAGCTTCAACAATGTCATGGTCAGGAGCAGCCATTTCTTCTAGAATGCGAATCTTATCTCTAAGATCACGCTCCTCTTTCTTGACAGTCTCCTCAAGCACAATTTTTCCAGCCCAGCTTGAGCGCCAAGAATAGATGTAAAGCATAGCGAAGCACCACGCTACCAGCGTTATTGATATCAGCCAATAAAAAACAGTAACTTTTCGAATCTTGGTCTTCAAAATACGTCTCGCTCAACTGCTTACAATTATATATTCACGCTAGATACACTTACATATCAAGCTCAATCAAATCTGACATTTAGCTTGAATCAGGAGCCCAAAAGGCTTTTGCGAAAGTGCTAAAATCGCTGCCGTGAAGTTTAATGGAGAAAGTTAATGGCTCTGTCAAAAGCTGTGTCAATTGCAGCATCAGCTCTGGCCCTGTCAGTCGTCTGGTCTTTCACTATGGGCCAAGCATGGGCAGCAGGAGAAACAGTAACGGCTGGCAAAGACGCAGAGTCTGAAGGCAGCGAACCAGCAGTAAAAGCTGTCAACGAAAAAATATTGCCATTAATCAATGATGCCTATAAAGAAATAGGCAGCGGCGAAGCAGCCAAAGCCGTAAAGACCTTAGTTAAGGCCTTAAATATTGACCCTAACTCAATTACGGCAAGACGCTATTTGGCATTTGCCTTGGTACAGTCAAAATCGTACGTTCCTGCTCTTACTCAAATGCAAAAGTTGAGCAAAATTACCCCTATGAATGCCTTCGACTGGTACGTCTTTGGTGAGGCATATGCTGGCGCAGGAGCGGTAGACCACTCCTTGAGCTGTTATGAACAAGCACTGGCGATAACTCCCGCCTATCACGCCGCCCGCGGTGGTTCGGTCAAAGCCTTAGTGAGAAAAGGATTGTTTGCTCAAGCCCTTCAACAAGCTGACAAAGGCGTTCCATACGCCACAGACCAAGTTGTAAAGAAATACTACGCATCACTTCGTCAAGGTGTGCTTGACGCTGAAACCTATCAAAAAGAGTCGGCACGTTTTGGCTCGAGCCAAGGAGTTAGCCAAGAGATGATGGACGAACAGGCAAGCAAGCCTGTTTTAATTAATCCAAGTATGAGCGAAGGAGATAACTAACTTTTCAGGCAGCAGGAAACACTTGACATTTATGCGTAAAAGCCAATTTATGAGCTTCTCCAACAGTTGACAGGCGTTTTTTTGACGTGCTAAGTTAGAGGTAAGGTTAACATAGGTTAACTCCGCTTAACCTACCCCGAGCATCTCTCAGGGGTGATTTATTGGCTTACCACGGGCAGAGATAAATAAGTATCCTGGCAAATCTGAGCAACAGCTAACGGACGGTAGATTTATATGGCCAAATTTGTGACCAATAGAAAAAGAAGAAAGAGCACTGGAGCAATGGCTGCAGAGTATGTCGCTACCATGTACGTATTGTTTCTCTTCATTTTCTTCCCAGTATTAAATCTGGGAACTTGCGGCATGAGAGCCTTCTTCTTATGGTTTGCCTGCAATCAGGCCACGATGTTAGCTGCTAAAGCTAAGACCTTCAACACATTGGTCTATGTGCCCGAGCCTTCGGGAACACCCTACCCTGGGGCATACGCTACCGCCAGAGCACGGGCAGCACAGATACGAAGCATGTTCCCTGGTGTAGATTGGACCACAAACGCTACCAATCCTGAAGTTCGGATTATAAGATCTGTCATTCCTGGCTCAGGTGCTCCAGCAGTAGCTGATGTCATCGGACCAGCCACGCTCGGTCTGGGCAATATCCCCAACGTTGACGAATATGTCTGTACCATCAGAGTTACTATCAATGGTCAAGTCACCCCACTCATACCTGTTCCATGGTTTAACATTCAGGGTCTATCTAGTCCTATGTTCATGACCGTCAGTTCAGAAGCCCAATTTGAAAATCCACCCGGACTGCAGTTCTAGAAGGCAAAACAGTTAAATAGAGGTTGTAAACATAATGAACGAACGTAGGATACGAAATCAAAAGGGGGCGGCGGTAACCGGGCTTGTAATCGCACTCTTCTTGTTTATCATGTTGGCTGGATTCTTCGCTTTCGACTCAAGCCGCCTACAGATGGCCCAGAGAGAACTTACTGCCACATGCGACGCATCGGCTCTGGCCGGTACAGCCATGCTCACCTCCCTCGATATATCTAATGACGATGCCACAGCCACTAAGCTAGGTATAGCTCAGGCTCAAGCCTGTGCCTACGCCCGCAACATGTTCCAGGCCGGCAACATGCTGGGTAAACCACTCAGTGCAGCCAATGTGGTCAGCCCTTATAGTGCAGTCTCTACCATCGGCGACCCTGGTGATTGCAATGTAATGATTTCGCTTGCTGACCCGCAACAACAGTTCCTCGGGGTTTCTCCTACATTCCCTGACCGTCTCAACGGCCGCGCTATCATGTGCTATGCCGGTTATACATACAACCCAGTATTTCTTGGTGTCATTGGTGTCGGCAAGGTACTACTTCAAGCCAACTCTGGCGGTGGTCTTCCTCAAGTAGACGCCGTTCTTGTTTTCGACTACTCCGGTTCAATGGATGATGCTACAAGCGTTACCTTTATAAGGAGAACCTGGGATTCTACAGTAGCATCGGCTGGCGGAGCATCTGCCGGTCAAATTGACTACAGCAACCCTGGCATGGGCATAGCTGATGGCAGCAGCGGTGCTGCTCAAGGGCCCGGTCATGGTGTTGTTCATTACATAGAAGTGCCACCACCAGGCACCTCACACCGTATGTCTGACTATCTGATGCACGATTACGTTGCCTCACCAAATGGTTTCCAGCTCAACGTACTCCCGCCCCAAAGCTTGCCAGTAGCCGATAACATCTACTCTATGGCAGCTAATAAGTATGTCTTTGATTCCAATTTGCGCGTTAACAGTTTGCCCTACTACTCTGCTATCCCAAAAGTGGGTGTACCGGCAGCTAAATTCCCCAAAGACTACGGTACCCCTCCAGGGAACTGCACACTGGCCTATCCCTTCGGCTACGGTCGACTCTATGATGAGATGTCTCCGATGGCCTTCGCTCCTGCAGCTTCGGTCAACGCTGCATACAACCCTAACGCCCCTTACGCGGGTTCACTAATCCCAGCAGAACACCCTCGCACTACCGCAACATCATTCCGCTACCCAGCCTATGTAAATACAGGAGCCGACAGTCACATATTCACTGACCTGGTAGTCAACATTGCTAATCCAGGTGGATGGCCCTACGCTCAACCACTCAACGGTCCAGATAACTTTGTTGGATTCACATTCACCTTCCCCGGCCAAGAGCCAGACGTAGCTCTAGCTGGACAGACCTTTGACTTCACCAACATTGGTGTTTTGACCGAAGCGGCTAGAGGTAACCTCGACCTCGCCACTTACTTCAACGATGCTTTGTTAGATAGAGGTTCTGTTTACAGCACTACTAGTGGCACTATAGCCAGTAAGCAGCCTACACTAATGACCAGCGGTAGCTGCCGGGCCAACTTCCAGAAAGCCTATCAAAGATTGGCCATGCTCTACTCTCAGCCAATTGCTACAGCGATTGACGGAGCTTATGGTGGTTTCTTCCAAAAGATCAATACGTTGACAGACTGCCGCTTCGGTTTCGTTGGCTTCTCCAACTCAGCCCAATCACTAGCTAACTCATCAGGTCCTAATTTCACTTCGCAAGGGTCAGCCCACCAAACTTCTGCAGACCAACCCAACAGCTTCTTCGTTTCAGCTCAGTACAACGGCCGAACTATAGGACATAGGTATCGAGGCACTAACTTCACGACGCCAGAGTACACCCAGGCCATAGCAGGAGGAGCAGGAACGGGCTTTAGGCAACCGAGGCGGGCTCTGGCTAAGTCAGAAACCCAAGACACTTCATATAAAGGAGTGGTCGGTGGTCTTCAAAGTTCAACCCTGAACGCTTTCTGCAATCCGTGGTCTGCTCTAGCTAACGTATCGGCAGCAAACGGATTAGAAAACGGCACTCCACTGAGTGACACTGCCACAGCCGAGGCTCTGACCACAGCTCGTGCCATGTTCCATAATGGTTCTAGCTACGACATTGCCACACTGTCCAATAACCGACCAGCTGCTAAGCACGCCATTGTCTTCTTCACAGACGGTGTACC
>LNEX01000405.1 GCA_001464165.1 bacterium Ga0077546 | reverse complement strand
GCCCAGAGACGTCTACGGCGACAAGTATCCCAACGGCCAGGCACCCTATTAGCCAATAACCTATGGTATTTCAATCACCCGGCCCCATACTTTGCCAGCTAGGCCCGCTCACTGTGCGCTGGTATGGGGTGATGATAGCTGCCGGCTTTATGCTCACAGTTTTTGCCGCAGTGAAAATGTGCAAAGCTCGCGGGCTAGATGGCGACAAGCTAATCAATCTCTCGCTAATCTGTTTTATAGCTGGTGTATTAGGCGCCCGGCTTTACTACGCCGCTCTTAACCCTAGCTATTTTCTCCTTCATCCAGGCGAGATTCTCGCTACATGGAAAGGGGGATTGTCTATTCATGGTGGCCTTATTGGTGGCATCATTGCCGCTTATATTTATCTCAAAAGAGAAAAGCTGCCCATTCTTGCCTATGCCGACATTCTCTTTGCCTCTATGCCTTTAGCGCAGGCAGTTGGGCGCTGGGGCAATTTTTTCAATTCTGAAGCCTTTGGTCATCCTGTTAGCGACGATTTTTTCCTCCAACTATTTATTCCAACTGACTCAAGACCGATGGAGTACCGCACTTTCAGTTATTTCCACCCAACTTTTCTTTATGAGAGCATCTGGAACTTTTTACTTTTTCTCTTACTCTACTTTGGTGTTGCTCCCAAAGCTAGCAAATATCCCGGAATGACAAGCTGCACTTATCTTGCTGGCTATTCACTAGGTCGCGTGCTGATTGAGCCTCTACGAGTCGACAGCATTGCCAACTACATGAATATCCCTATTCCGCTTTTGGTCAGCGCAGGTACAATGGGAATAGCCTTGTGCGTGATGCTGAGGATTTACCTGAAGAATGTCGGTAACACAGACTGATTACTTTTCATTCCTAGCAAAGTTTTTGCTATTTTTCTCGGCGTGCTCCACCTCAATAATTTCTACTATTGCTGAAGCCCCATCTGCTCGAGCAGAAAAAGCCCTAAGGCTTACCCAGACTCACAACGTTATGGGCAATAGTGTGATGACTTTTAATAGCACAGGCATGCGCCTTGAAAATACCAGCGGCCTCAAATATACAGTCGTGGCCAAAGCACCAGATTGGCGGGTCACTGTTTTTCGCAACGACGACAAAAGTTACTACAGCCAAAGCCTCAAAGACTTTGAGCAAGCGGGGCTTTTGTCAGGTTTTGTGCTGGTAATTAGAGATCGCACTATAGTAAATAAACGCGTTGATAAGTTTAGAGTGACCACCTTTGACTTTTGTGGGCAGAAAATAGTACGGATGACTGGCAAAGATAAGATGCTCAAATATATGCCACTAAAGCAAAATGTGCCTGAGTTAGAGCGGCTTGACTATGCCATTTTTAAACAACCAACAAATGGTGGCATTGCCATTGGCTACCAAACCACTCATGGTGGCCGAGACTACATTTCTGGTATGAGCAATGCCGGACGACGAACTGTTCATATGGATACATCTAAGATTGAAGAAATAGATATTTCACCAAACATTTTCAAAGCACCCACTGGATACAAACTAGCAAAGTCTATCAGCGAAGTAGTAACCGCGGCCCATACACGTGCCGATGACGCCGACTATCAAGAGCTATTTGACAGCCCCCGCGGTAGCAACACCGGGAAACAAAGCATTACCGTCAAGCACAGCCTCAACGCTTTACAGAGTAACGCGAGTAAGCAAAGCCAAGCGAGTAAGCAGAGCGATCCAAATACTCAACTAAAAGCCGGGTCTCATTAGATGCGGCTGCGATTACTATCAATAATATTTAGTTTCTTCCTGCTTGTTTTGGGGGCAGTAGACCAAGGCATAGGCGCCCAACCAAAACCAGCCGGAAAAACAATACCAGCCATTCGCATCAGTCAATCACACTACTTTATGGGCTCAAAACAAGTAACGATTGCTCCTGATGCCATTCGCATAGAAAATACCTCACAATTGCGATTTATATTAGTATCTAGAGCACCAGACTGGAAAGTAACAGTTTTTCGCCTAGATGACAAAACCTATTTCACTGAAGATTTGAAGACCTTCCAAGATACAGGACTGTTGTCCGACTTTTTAATTGGCAGAAAAGAGCGGATGGTACTAGACCGCCCCTTAAGGACATCAAAAATGATGCTCAACGGCTTCAAAATAGAGCGGCTTACATCCCCATGGACTACCATGAAATTTATGAAGCTTGATGGTGTAGCTTCTCCTGCAATTGAAAAAATCCTCTATGCCGCATATAAGCTACCTACCAACGGCGGCATTCCCCTAGCATATACTGGCACTCACGGGACAGCAGATTTCCTAACAGGCATGCAAAACAGAGGAAAGAGAGAAATCAACCTCGATACAAGCAAAATCGAAAGAGTCTCGGTGGCACCTAGTTTCTTTTCTGTTCCGTCAGGCTTTGAAAGAGCTGCCTCCATAAGAGATGTGGTATCAGGCCACACCAACCGCAAGAAAGGCGACGACGTAGATATCATGCTAGATAAGTAGTTAGCCGAAAATACCGGCTTCGAGCTTGACAGATCTGATATCTAGACAATTTGACATAGGTGCACCAAGAGCAGAAAGCACGTCTTCGCCACCTTCCAAAAGCCCTGTGCCCATAAAGTGCCGACGCATAGTGCCATCAATTTGAGAGAGCACAAGCTCGCGGCGAATGCCACTATTCATGGTGCTAAATTTGACACAGGCTTCATCATTAAAGAGCACTTCTTCGTATTCTTCAAGATCTTCAAACTGCCCAGTAGCAACGATTTCATCAGGCGGATAGAAGAGATACTGAGGAACAATCACCAAACTTTGAATAACCCCCTCAATATCAGCCAAGGCATCAAACACCATGACATAATCGCGGGTTTTGGTTTTCGTTTCAGCACCAGGGCTATCAAGACGCATAGTTACTGATGATCCAGAAGAACTAGCTAACAATTCACCGCTCATCAATTCTGCTGATGGGTCATCTTTGACCTGTTGCCATGTCAATTTGAACTGCTTGGTGCGCTCGAACTCGGTCTGATACTCAAGGCACAGAGGCCCAGATGAGTTGTAAAAAGAACCTTGGTCACTGTAGGTGCGACATTGATTGTAGGTCTTCAACATCCTTTTTATAGGTTCAGCTAGTAGCACGAGTTTCTCTTTTGTTTACGGTTATGTCTGACTGGCAGCTACTTCTTGAGACCTAAGGTGTCTTACTGCCATCGCCTAATTTGAACATCTACTTACGGCCTGGGGCAAGCAGCTTCAAGCGCTCTTTCACAGCAGCCATATTGCCATTGTTGGCTGGTGCGGTGCGCACGAAGCGTTGATATTCTTCAATGGCCTTAGCTGGAAGTTTCAAGGCTTCGTAGACTGTGCCTAGATAGTAGTAGGTATCAACCAAAGTTTTATCAAGAGCTAATGCCCTTGTGTATTCACTTAATGCCTTCTGATTGTTGCCCTGAGCCTGATAAGCCGTACCTAAATAGCTATGAGTAGTGCCGTCATCTGATATCTTCAGGGCTGCCTCGTAGTCAGCAATAGCACCAACTAAGTCGAACTTACCGGCAGCATCGGGCTTGGTCTGCTTTTCGATAGCGGAATTAACAAGTGGTGAAGCCTTACTCTGTTTCATCTGCACAGCTAATTGTTTGTAAGCAGGCTCTGCCGGATTGATTTGACTGGCTTTTTGATAAGCAGCCAACGCATTGTCAAAGTCTTCCTTGGCCTGATAGCAAGTACCCATACTGTAGTAGTAGCCAGCTTCATTTGGCGTAGCAGCAATTGCTTCTTTGTATTTAGCAATTGCTTCGTCATACTTCTGAGCTTTCTGCAATTCAACGGCTTCAGTGTAGGCACCAGAGGCAGCAGTTGAAGCTTTTACTTGAGCCTGGGTCGAGAGCTTTTGAGCAGAAGCAGGGTTGGCTTTTAGCCTAGCCAGTCTTGCCTTAGCGTCTCCAGCGTAAGTCCCAGTCGGTTTAGCAGCTACATACTTGCCATAGTCAGAAAGAGCAATCGGCACTTGGCCATTGTTCTCATCAATCAAGCCAATGAAGTACCAGTTGTCTGATTCACCTTTAGGATCTTGATCAATGGCCTTTTGATAATTGGCTTTAGCTTTATTGAAGTCATCAATTGCTTGGTAGGCACCAGCTAAGTTGGTGTAGCCGTGGGCATTCTGAGGGTAGAGTGCCAGGCCTTTCTCGTATAAAGGAATTGCACCAGCAGGGTCGCCGCCGCTGTGTTTGGCCACGGCTTGATCCATTATTGGAGTAGCTTGCGCTAGTTTAGCCGAAGCCAATGCTTGTTTGAACTGATCAGCTTGACTGGCTGGAGCTTTAGCAATTGCCTCTTTGTATTTTGTTATGGCACTATCAAAATCGCCTTTAGCTTGGTAGCAAGTGGCTAGTGCATAGACGTAGGCAGGCTCTTTCGGTTGCATTGAAATTGCTTGCTGATAGAGGGCAATAGCGCCGTCGTAATCAGTGGCTTCTTGCATCTTCACTGCTTTGGTATAAGCGTCGCTGGCAGCCTGGGCGTTCTTAACATCGGCGGTGGTGGCAAGTTTTTGCACAGCACCAGGGTTTGTCTGCAAAGTAGCCATGCGTGCTTTAGCCGAAGCTACATACTGACCGCTTGGTGCCTTCTGGCAATACTGCGAGTAGTGGCCAACAGCCGCTGAGGCTTGATTATTGTTCTCTTCAATTTGGGCCATAAAGAACAAGCAATCAACACAACCTTTAGGGTCATACTGGAAGGCTTTTTGATAAGCAGTATAGGCACCTTGGAAGTTATCTGAGGCTTGGTAAGCAACGCCTAAGTTCATATAGATTGAACCGTTATCGGTATCTAGTTGCAGAGCCTGATTATAAAGATCGATGGCTCCAGCAATGTCGCCTGCAGTCTGCTTGTCGTAAGCTTGCTTGACTAGAGGGCCAGCTTTTAGCACAGTAGCGTCTTTAATAGCCTTCTTATAGTCTTCATTAGCTGGCATCATATTTGAAGCTAAGCGATAAGAAGCAAGTGCTTGGTCGAGGTCACCTTTTTGCTGATAGGCAGTACCAATAGCGTATTTGAAATCAGCATTCTGCGGCTGTATTTCAATCGCTTTCGAGTAGAGAGCAATGGCCTGGTCGTATTGACCAGAGCGCTGCAAATCTACAGCTTTGGCGTAAGAATCAGTAGCTTCTTTATCGCGAGCAAGGTCAGATTCAGATTTAATTTTGATGCAATCGCTCGGGTTTTTGCTCAAAGCTGCAAAGCGAGCATTTGCTTGAGTCAGATATGGGCCAGCCTTCGCCTTGTTTGTGTACTGCTGGTATTCGCCCCGAGCCTGGGCACCATTGCCAGCATTCTCATCAATGGTAGCGATGAAGTACAAGCTATCTGGCTGACTGGCTGGATCAACTTCGATATTCTTTGTATAAGAGCGACGAGCGCCAGCATAGTCTTGAGCGGCGTACTGAGCCGAGGCCATGTTGTACCAAAGGTTAGCGTTGTTAGGCACTATATCTAGTGCTTGCTGATAGAGAGTAATAGCACTGGCGTAATCTTTCGCCTGGTGCTTAGCTACAGCATTGTTGATAATTGGCTGTACCTTCAAGTCTTTGACCTTGACCAAAGAATCTTGGTAGCTCTTGTTTTTAGGGTCTAGGTTAATAGCCATGTTGTATTCAACGATGGCATTATCATAGTCTTTCTTGAGCTGATAAGCAGCCCCAATGTTGAAGTGAACAGCTGGATCGTTGGCATCGGTCTTGAGCAGCTCTTGATACTTCTGAATGGCACCATCGTAGTTGCCAGCTTTAAAGAGAGCATCGGCGGCAGCAGAGAGATCGCCCACAGCTTTATCTTTTTGCTCAGTAGTAGCAGTCTTGATGCCTTGAGATGCCGCTTGGTTAGAGCCATCTAGTTGGAGGGCCTGTTGGTAGCTGTTAATAGCATTGGCGTAATCGCCAGTTGCCTGGAAAGCAGTACCCATATTGGTGAGAATCTGAGAGCGTTGTTTTGGATCTTGGCTCAGACCAAGGGCACGCTTATAAGAATCTAGAGCTGGGCCGTATTGTTTGCGGCCTTGCAAATCCACACCCATGTCGATGTATTTACTAATTTGCTGCGAAGCGCGTGCAGCTGGCAAGGCCGCTAGAAGTTTTTCAGCAATAGCGTTGCGCCGACCAGGCGAAAGCGATATCGCCAACTTATATTCAGATTCGGCCTGGCCAAAGTCGCCTTTATACTGGAAAGCTTGACCCAAACCAATGTGGTTGTTGGGCTCAGTTGGGCTGTCTTTAAGCGCTTCTTCCCAGCCAGCAACAAGAGCATCTTGCACATCTGGGTCATCAGACTTCATTGAAATAGCTTTGCTGTAGGCACCAATTGCACTAGCAATGTCTTTCTTAGCTTGGTAAGCCTGACCAAGTTTTACTTCAATTGAAGCACTATCGCTTACTCTTCCAGCTGCTTGATACTGTTCAATGGCTTTATCGTTTTCATCGCGAACACGAAATACATCGCCCAATTTTTCGTGAAGGGGGCCGTCGTCTTTGATTTTTAGTGCTTCGCCATATTCAACAATTGCACCGACAAAGTCAGCAGCCTTGCGACAGGCGTCACCTATAGCTACGCGGTCGGCAAACGCCCGGGGATTTTTGCCCATCTTTTGAATGATGCCACTCAAGTTCTGCAAGGTCGTTGCATTGTTAGCATCTAGCAAAACAGCCTTGTGGAAGTACTTAATAGCCTCCATAGGATTGTTCTGAAAGACTAATCCATAGTTGTTGTATGCAATAGCCAAGTTAGCTCTGGCATTCTTGTATGTTGGATCAAGCTTAATCGCTTGCTCAAGCTTTTCAATAGCGAGCTGATAGTTTTGGGAATTAATGGCTCTGACGGCGTCATTGTTGAGGCCGATTAAGACGTTCTGGTCTACAGCGTACGCCGGTGCAGCCTCAACCACGCTTGTTGTGACAAGGCCAACAGATAGAGCCAATGCGAGAATTTCAGAGAATTTAGGGGACAATTTCGGGAATTCCTTTTTATCAAAACCGGGACTTGTTATCAAAACCGGGACGAAGAGCAAGCCAAGTGCCTAAGAATAGTAAGTACTTAGGATTCTATTCTATTCACTACCTGTTTTAGCTTTCTAACCTCCTCTTAGATACAGTATTTTGCCTGATCTTTAAGAGCGCGGGTGCTGGGAACCGGAGCTTGCAGGTGACATGAAGGGGAACTGGCCGGAAATCAAAATTGCATGGTGGTTGATAAATGGACGATAGCCAAGCAAAAATGTTGCCAAGAACAGGCTGAAAATTTGCAGTTTACAAGCGGTCGCTAAAGAAAGCCCGAGAGCGGTTGTCACTTTTCTCACTCCTTTGGATTTTTGAAATAGGGATAAAACAGAAACCACTGGCTTCTCGGTTTGTAAATTAGGTGTATATACACCTAATTTACAAAGTCAACTAACACGATCTTTGGACCGCCAATAATATGCTGAAATTCAACTGTAAGAGTAGAACCATCGACAACAGATGCTGGCAGCAAAAGGCCGTGACCTGTCTTATTCAGACGCTCTAAAGCGCTTATAGCAGAGCGATCGAAACTAGAATCTCCCGATGAAGAAACTACTTTCACATCGGCCATGCCACCACGGGCAAAGATCTTCGCAGTGAGTTTCGCAGTCTTAAAGTCGGCTCTCTTTGGTGGCATCCAAGCAGCTTTAATGCGATTTGAAAGTTCGGTTATTTACTGTTCAATGGCCTTGTCATTTTCATCGCGCACACGATAGATATCTCCAAGCTGCTCGTGCATCGGGCCGCTTGGCTTAAGGCGCAGTGCTTGCAAGTACTCACTAATAGCCGAGACAAAATCGGCCCTATTTCTAGCCAGCCTGGCAATCTCAGCTCGGTCAGAAGAAGATCGTGGATCTTTGCCCATCTTCAAAATAATAGCATCGAGATTCTTCGATACCGAAGCGTTACTTGGCTCTAACAAGTCAGCCTTGTGCAAAAACTTGATTGCCTCATAAGGATCAGATTTTAGAGATTGGGCAATCTTGATGTAATGACCGGCAAGAGTCTTACGAAGCTTCAGATCATCTGGTGCTAGCTTGAGGCGTTGCTCACACTTAACCACAGCTGATAAGTATTTCTTCGGAATGGCATTCGTTGAATTCTCGGCACCAAAGGCAGAAGAATAGCAAAGTAACACAACTAGCAAGCAGCCGACAGCGATAGAGACTTGGTAAGCCTTTCTTCCAACAGATTGCATCAGTCTCCTAAAATCGGATAGGCAATATTGTTTTCTTAGTATACTTGCTCTGACCAGCTTTGAAAGGACGGGCAAACTCTTGAATCAAGATAGCAATTCGAATCTCGAAGACAACAATCTCGAAGACAACAATCTCGAAGATAAAAATCTTGGAGACGAGATCGACGTAGTGAGATCGAACAATCCTAGAACAAATATACGACCTCTACGGCCTAGCGAAGCAGGGTCCTTTCAGTGATGGCTTAAGGGGCGCAAGTGGACAATACTGGCACAACTTCGATGTCGATCTATTTCTGGAGTGCGCAACGAGGGGAGCGCTAGATGACCGACGAGGCAATGCTCCAAATTTCAATGACGAACTAACCTGGACATTCCTGACTGACTTTCTCCGCTGTGGTCAATACTATGAATGAACACATAGTATTCAGGCAAGAGAAAGCTGCGATAACTTAGGCTCCTAGCTAATCTGGAAATGAAATATATTGTGGTGGCACTGCATCAGTTAACCAGACACTATTTTCGCTGACAAAAAAGATATGACCATCAGTATGCATTTTTGCAGCATCTACCTGGAGCAAGACCGGCTGACCATAGCGTTTGCCTACGGCCATAGCTGTGTCAGTCGCAGTCGATAGGTGAACATGATGACGGCCTTGCTTAAGCAAACCTTGCTCACGAATTGATTGAACGAAGCGAGACGCAGTACCGTGATATAGAACTACTGGTGGTGGCTTCTGCTCATAGCCCAATTCGACATCGAGAGAATGTCCTTGGCTGGCACGAATCATCTTGCCATCGGGGCTAAAAGCAAATCTTTGCTTGCTATTTTCGGCCACCATTTTGGCTAAAGAATCGGCAGTAATTATTCTTCCATGAGCATTACAAGCGTCAAGCAAAACTTGCACATCAACCCAGCCTGATTGATCAAGGGTCAAGCCAATAACCTCTGGTTTGTGCCTGAGCACCAGCGACAGGAACTTACTAAGTGATTGACCACTATCTTTAAAAGCGATAAACACATCCTCCACAATTAAATACAAGAAAACGCGCTATAGGAGAGTTCACTATAGAAGAGCTAGCTGCAAAGTGCTCAACAGCGAAATAAATCAAAAGGGCGCCACCGAAGCAGCGCCCTGTGAAACCCATTCAGGGCTGAAGACTAAGCCTCCGGCTCAATCAACCCATAATTGCCGTCGCGACGGTGATAGACCGTATTGACGTGATTGGTCTCCGAATTAATGAACATAAAGAAGTCATGACCAAGAAGGTCCATGTGCTTGCACGCCTCATCGGCCATCATCGGCTTGAGAGGGAAGCGCTTAGAACGCACAATCTTCGGTCGAACATCAGCACCATTTGCTGGTTCCTTACCAACGTTGAAATCAATTGGCTCGAGATCATCATCATCAGACAGCTCTGGGCTTTCGTCGTCGTACTCCTTAGCCTTCCCAGTCTTGGTGTAATGTCGAGTCTTGTACTTACGCAATTGTCGCTCGATTTTGTCGGCGACCAAATCAATAGAAGCGTACATATTTTCGGTGGCTTCCTCGCCCCGAATAACGTTGCCATTGACCTTAATTGTGATTTCCGCCTTCTGGCTCTTCGCAATGGAAGGGTTCTTCGCCACACTCAATAAAGCTGTGCAATCGAGCTTGTGATCAAAATGCTTTTGGGCTCGCTGCAACTTCTCTGTCAAATACTCCTTGAGAGCGGGTGTTAGTTCAATATTGCGTCCAGTTACGGTTACTAGCATAACTATCCTCCGAGACGAAGGGATAAATAAAACATCCGATAGCGGCACTAGCCTTTATTTGCTTCAAGCATTCAATAATATCCATTTAGTCAAGTTGAGCGATAATCAAGCATAAAATCCTACAAGCACACTGGCCTGCAGGATTCGCGAAGATCTAAATCAACTTCAAAAGAAATATCCCTGACGCTGTTTAAAGCAGAGTGCTCATTAAATGAGCCAAACGAGTAGTCGACAATACGGTGTTCCGATAATTTCCTACCCGGCTTGAGAGCCGCTATAACCATAATCGCAGAAAACGATTTTTATGGCTCAAATTTACTGATTTAGATCTTCAAATAGCTGGGCGGCGTCAAGGTAATTGATGTGATGTTGCTTGCCGCTGTACTTGACGTCACTAGGCGATAACAGCTTGGCTTCTCCTGAGGCGTAAACAGGGGCCACGAATAGCCTCTCCATCCGGGTGGGGCGATTCATTGACAGATAAGAGCTAGAGCTTGAACCGGCCGGCGCTGCTGGGCCCTGATTGGGCCTAAATAGATTGCCTCTAAAAGGATTGCCCTTAGAATGTTGGGCCTTGGCCTGGCTAATCACAGCTCTCTTGGCTACAGCGACAAACTTCTGTCCTGCTTCTAAGCTAATTGGCGAGATTAAATCGTCATCTACTGCCATCTCAGGAAATTCGCTGGCAACGACGTCAACAACCCCAAGACGCTTGAAATAGCCAAAAGCCTCAGAACTGTCATTAATGTTAGGTACTTTCAAGCCATGGGCTACAACTTTCATAAACTCACCGCGGCTCAAAGCCTTGGCCGGGTCAAAAGTGGGCGGGTTCGCCACCACTCCACGTGACAATAGAGTTCTCAAAACAGTTAAGCGGTGGCGACCATTGGCTGGCATTAAATCAGAATAGCGAGACATCGCCCCAAACTGCTCTTCAGTTGTTCTCTGATTAGGATAAAGACTAGCACTCTGGGCGCCGACATCGCGGCAAGCGCGGATAAATTCGGTTATCTCATTGGCCCGAGTACCCATACCATCGCCAATCACATGAACTTCAACGTCTGGCTTCTCAGTCAGCTGGCGAACGCGCTCAACTGTGCGTTTTGTGTAGGTATAAGCATCGACGGTTTGGTAGCGACCATTCCAATAAGCCATCGGAGCAATGACATCATAATATTTGGCCAGAACCTTCCATGGTGTCATAGCCACCATGGGAGCACGGTTTAACGGACTGTAGACAACCGCCATCATGGGATAACCATGACCAAGTGCATCTCTTATGTGTTTGCTGTAGGCTTCAACAACGGTTTTATTCAGGTTGTTTTCTAGGTTAGGTGCAATACCATCAAGTCGATCACCGCTTGGTGTGCGGAAGCGGGCCGCGACAATCATTTTGTCGGCGTCGGCCATAGGATTCTTCAGTTCAGCAAAGGACCAGGCAATAACTCTAATTTTGTACTTGTGGCAAGCTTCAATCAGTTGACCAAGTTCGTTAGGCTGAGTGATAGCCTCGGTGGTACTGCGCGAAGTTTGTACAAACAGGTTGCGAATGCCTGTGCTGTATAGCTTCTGGCAATAACCTTCAACATCAGTTTTGGGGTAGTTCCAAAGATTAACCCAGACCCCAGATCCTTCGGCCATTCCTGGTGGGTTCACTTCAGTCTCAGGAACAACGCTAGAAATTACGAGGGGCTGCCTCTCAATGGGTGAGCCACCACTGGCCGTGGCGCTCTGACAAGAGCTGAGCATTAAACTCAACGCTGAAAGAGTCACAGAGACAGCAGTAGTAAAGTTTGACCGGCGCAGGCGAGAATTATTAATCATGGCTACCAATGTTAAATATGGATGCTAATTTTCCTAGTATAGATGTGGTATCAATCGTGCGCCATCTATTTTTTTTGAAAATGTTGGCTAAAGCCGCTCAGGACCACAAATATGAATCTTTTGAGTATATATATTCCACATTTACTTGTACCTTTATCAGTCGCGCACCTTAATTAGATAGCAAGAGATAGCCCCCACGCGGGTATAAAAGAGAATGTTATGCTAGGAATCTGTGACATTAATCTTAAAAGCCAAGGCAAGAGAGACAATGAATAAAAAGGAAGAGGAAATTCAACGCAAGTTGATTGAGCTTGAAAGCTCGGTCCTCAAAGACCAAGTAGAACTAGTTAATGGCAATAGCGGCCGCAGCGATTTAACCACCACTGGCAAAAATAAAAACGCCAAGGGTGGCGTCTTAAATAATGGCAGCTCTGGAAGTATGACCGGTGACCGCAGTGCGGCCCCCCTGAACAAATCTGACGGCTATTACTTCGGTGGCTTTGCTCTGCTTATCCTCGGTATGATAATGGTAGCAATGCACGTCAAAGTCGGCAGCGGCTTCCTCGCCATGCTCATGGGCGGAAGCGGTGGCTTAGCTCTATTTCTGCTACCACTTTTGGCCGGTATTGGCATGATGATCTACAACTACAAGAATAAATGGGGCAGCATTATCACCGGTGGCAGCTGCGCCCTTATGCTGCTGGCAATTTTGTTTACCCTAAATTTCAATTTCCCTACTCTGACCCTAATGCAAACGGTAATGATGTTTCTTCCTTTTGCCATCGGTAGTGCCTTTGTAGTAAAAGGCATGGGCGGGCCAGATGGTATAAAAGATGCTGTAAAAGCTTCACTACCGAAGAGTGATAACTAATAGAAATCAGGAACAACGCCGGTCGAATCAATGCCTAGACTATTCATCGGCAGCTTTTTGGTCGGATCTGAAGCAGAGCGTATTAGCTCAATAACGAGAGCAAGAGCTGACCAATTTAGCTCTGGCTATCCTCGCCAAGACAACCAGTTCAGAATTCGTGCACTGCCCAAAGAGAAGTTGCATATCACCTGGCTTTTTTTTGGGCGCAGTAAGTAGGGACCTATAGCATTGACAGTATTCGTTTGTTTGAGAGCAACGACGGCTACACCGTAATCTAACTCAAATATCTTCGCCCGGAAGGGGGGCACTACCAGGAGTACCAAGGGCACCATCCGGTGGCAGCGTCTGCGATCTTGAAGGAATCGGAGCACCAGCAGCGGAGCCAGCCCGAGCACCGGAGTTTCCACCAGCCGATTTATTTGTTCGGGTTGAAGGATCTGCCTGACTCTCTTCTGGCACTGGTGACTCAATCACTTGTCCTGGTACAGGAAGAGAACCGGGCGGCGGAATTGTCGCTGGATTAATGCGAATTGAGCGGGCTCCAGACCCAGAACTATAACTAGAACCAGCGTTAGCACCACTGTTAGAACTAGCCGGCACATAGCGAGGTGTGACACTGGCAGGGCTAAAAGCTGGTTCAACTTTATTTGTATTTACAGTAGTCGTGTTAACTGTAGTTACTGGGGCAGCAACATCGCTCGGCAACGAAACCGGCTGGCTCAGCTGAGTATGAGGTTTCATGTAAGTGTTAACAGGCACTTCCGCTTCATGCTTCCAACGCTTAGCTTCGGCTTTGATTTTGTTAGAGCGATAAGCAATGGCTTGATTGCGGAAGCTATTCTTGCTAGCAATGAAACCGTCCCAATCGAAATTGACTGGGTCGGTATGATCGCCTTGTTGAGCATAGCGATGGGTGATGATGCTCTGATTATCAACGTTGTAGCGACTCTGCAAGTAGCCAACCAAGCGAGTTACGGCGTGCAGCTGCGCTTGGGGATAATTCTGCGAACCAGTATGATTGATTTCGATACCGATGCTATTGTCATTATTGATACCAGGAAGAGTCTTAAAAATGTTGACGTGCACGGTAGCAAGATCAGGATCAACAGCCTGGTAGATGGTGCCATCTCTATCAACTACATACTGGGCGCCAGGGTGACGAATACCCATTGAACTCCAGCTATCAATTACTCGCGTAGCTGAGACTGGAATGCCTGTCTCGGTTGAGTGCATGACGATATATTTGACAGGCTCTCTGCGCCAGAATATGCCACCATGAAGAGGATGGTACTTTACGACACCTGCACGTACTAGCAACCGCGCAGCATATGCATCGGCAGAACCACTATCGAAAGCTGAGGCGATCGCGTTAGCATTCTGCGCATCTAGTGGAGACGTATCAAAGCTTGGCGCATTCCTCATAAAGAGACCGATTGGATAAGCGTACCGGGGCTTCGGTGCCGCGTGCGCCACGGCATGATGATGATGTTTACTTGAATGAGCAACCGTATGACCGCGCCTGCCAGCACGGGCTCGGGCGCTAGAACTAGCAACTACTCTACTTGAGCGTGAGCCGCGAGAACTAACTTGACCAGTTCTAGAGCTTCTAGAGCTAGAAGCTCTAGAACTTTTTGTCGACTTAACGCTGCGGTTTTTGCTAGCCGATGACCGAGATGCATGCCTAGAAGAAGAAGAAGAAGAAGAGCTGCTATGCTTTCTCGCTTCAACATCGCTAGGCACAAACACTAGCGATGTAAGAGCCAGCAAAACCGGTAACAAGCTAGCAACAAACTTAGTGCTAGTTGCTCTCTTGACCCCTATCAAATTCAAACTGTCGAACAAGCGGCAGTCCCCCACATTAAGTACCAAAAGCACAGCATTAGAACTACAGTACTAATATCAAAGTATTTGCATCAACACTCTGTATTTGCATAAAGACGCTCTGGCAAGAACCGAAGCAAGTCGCCACCACCCATAGCACCGAAACGTATTATAAAATATAAATGGCAACCGCGCAACGACTGAGTTTCACTCTTCGCTTTCAGTCGATTAGTCGATCCAACCACCGCCCAAGATATAGGTATCGGTCAAGTCATATATACCAAGGACTTGACCCGGAGTGATAGCTGGTTGCGGCTCATGGAAAACCACCCGTACCTGAGCATCAGGCAACGGGTATACGGTAGCAGGCTCAG
>LNEX01000404.1 GCA_001464165.1 bacterium Ga0077546 | reverse complement strand
TCTTGCGCCAAAGCTTCAGCCTGGGCTTCAAGTCGTGCCGCATTAGCAGAGGAAGAAAAAGAATCAACCTGCTGCCAGCTGCTTGAATTAGTTGCAGGATTGGCACCAGATGTATCCGCCGGTGCACCGCTAGCAAGACCCGAAGAAGAAGAAGAAGAAGAAGAAGAAGAAGGGGCAGAAGATGAAGCCTGCTCTGCTTGTTGCGTCAGAGAAGACTGGCTGTCAACAATAGCATCAGCATCGGAGCCCGAGAGAGTTCCAGTCTTTTTTACTAATGCCGAAAGTTTTGAGGAAATATCGGTCTTTCCGCCTGAATTATCAGCAGCTTTACCTTGGCTATTGCCACCTTTCTTACTTAAGTAAGGGGTCAAATCTGGCAAGTCGTCCTTCAAACTATTCTTCCTCTCAAAGCCTATGGCTGCACGGTGCTCAATTGTCCTTGATTTCATCCAGATTAGGTAGCCAAACAGACAAAATTTAGGCCAATATTTCTATTGCGGACCCCTCGTACGCTCATTTACCCGCTGTGATTGATTTTGCAACCTTTCGTCGTTTTTTTGGTCACTTCCCTTAACCAACCATCCGGTCGCCTGACAAGCAAGGCTCAAATCTTTAGCAAAATCGACGGCTGAAGCATGCCTGTCTTTAGGATTCTTTTGCAAGGCCTTTGCAACTACTAAGTCTACTGGTTCAGGTATGCCTAATCCTGGTCTGACGGTAGACATTAGTGGCATTTTCTCGTTAACAGTCTTAACCATAAACTCTTTTGAGGTCGTGGCCTCGAAGGGGCGTTTACCAGTAACCATTTCAAAGACGACTAAGGCTAGCGAATAAATATCGGTGCGGTGATCAAGCGGTAGACCGCGACACTGTTCAGGGCTCATGTAAGCAGGAGAGCCAGCCACAGTTGTTGGTCTGGCCATGGTGTTCATACCGTTCTCGAAAACAGTGTAAGCAATACCGAAGTCGCAAACCTTGACAAAATCTTGTTCGCTAGTCGAATCTAGCACAATATTTTCGGGCTTAATGTCACGGTGAACAAAGCCTTGACTATGAGCCTCTTGCAAACCGTTGCAGACCTGGCGAGTGATTTCAAGCATGCGAGAGGGAGCAAGGGTAGCTTCAACGCTGATTAGTGAAGACAGCGGTGTGCCTTGCAAGTAGTCCATAACGAGATAGGGTTGACCGTCGTCAGTTATGCCAGACTCCCACAAGTTAACGATGTTCGGATGTCGCAGTTGCTCTAAGGCCCTAACTTCACGCGAAAATTTCTCCATGCTCTTTGGGTCAGCGCCAAGGTAACTGTGCACGACCTTAACGGCAACAGCGCCGCCCATCAGCAGTCGTGTGGCCCGATAAACAATGCCGCTTGCACCTTTACCCACAACAGTCTCAACTGCATACTTGTTGTTTATAAGTGCGCCAATCAAGGGGTCTTTTCCCACAGGTTCTAGGGCGACCTTATCTCGCGGACAAGTTGAAACCTCGTCACCAAAATAGTTGTTGCACCGCAAACAAAGCTTCATTTAGAACTGCCAATCAATTTCGGTCCGTGACTCCCTGAAAACCATTTCTAAGCAGTACCTAGAGATACCACCCTTACAAATACTTACCCATAGACATGTGCCCTACACCAGCAACAACAGTTATCAGCCGCCAAAGCAAGGTTAATTTATTGCTTGTCTAACCCCTAACGTACCAATCACCGGGTAAACGCTCAGCCAATGCTGCCAACTCTAACATGGTCAGGGTACTTGAAAGTTCTCCGGCTGTCATTCCAGTCTTTTCGGTAAGCTGATCGAAATGAATTGGTTCATTTGAGAGCAATTCATGAACTTCCTTCTCGCGACCAAAAAGCTCTAAAACAATCGGTTCAGTTCGCGGCCGGGTACTAGTCGCCCAGTTCATGGCATTCATAATTTCAGGCACACTAGTAACTAACTGAGCCATATTATCAGCAATAAGTCTATTAGTGCCCTCCGAGGTCGGCTGATCAATTCTGCCAGGTATAGAAAAGACTTGGCGATCTTGCTCAAAGGCCTGCCTTGCGGTGATGAGAGAACCAGAGCCCTTGCCAGCTTCAACGACAAGCAGACCTTGTCCAATACCGCTGATAATGCGATTGCGAGCAGGAAAGCGCCATTTTTCAGGAGTTGTACCTGGGAAATACTCAGAAAGAATCAAACCCTTAGGATCTTCGGCTAACTTCGCAAATAGGGGCTTATTCGAACTGGGATAACAGACATCGGGACCACAGGCGACCACCGCAGCGGTTTTGCCACCAGCCTCAATGGCACCATAATGAGCAAATG
>LNEX01000403.1 GCA_001464165.1 bacterium Ga0077546 | reverse complement strand
CTACCTCGCCCGTGAATTTCTCTGTTTTGCCGATTTTTGCTCTCACTTCAAACGCAGCCAATTAGAAGCTCAGTATCGAAGCGCCGCTAAGGCTTTGATTGAATCAATTGAAAGTAAGCTCTGGAACCATCGGCTTTCTATGTATTGTAATTACAATCCGATTGATAAAAAGGCAGTAGAGCTGCGCAGCTGGACTGGCCTGGCGCCAGTGTTGATGGACGTTGCCAGCGAAGAGCATCGAGAACGAGTGATTCGAGACAACATCCTCAACCAGGAGCACTTCTTACGCGTTCATGGTTTGGCATCACATGCAATATCAGAGCCACTAGCCAATCAACAACGCCGAGGGCTCTATGGTCGTGCCATAGTTTCTAACTGGCAAGGACCTGTTTGGGTACTGCCAAATGCCCTGGCCGTGCGAATTTTAAACAAATATTCCTACAAAGAGGAGGCCCGTGAAATATCCGCCCGGGTTGTGAAGACCCTATTGAGCAGCTTAGACAACTACAATACTTTGTTTGAGAATTACGATGCCGACACTGGCAAAGGTCTCTGGGCACCACAATTTATGAGCTGGAATATTCTTGCGCTAGAGTTAGTTGAGACACTCGAATAATTTTGGAGAATTAGTGCGCCACTCTCTCATATCGTTCACTCTATCTGGCCTTTGCTTACTGTCGATACTTACAGGCCCTATCCAAATTGCAGCGTGCGCTGCCACGGTAGAGCAAAAAGCTGTAGAGCAAAAAACTCCCGAACAAGCTGAGCTTGACCGGCCCAGGCTGGTAATTAAGAACGGCAACATCTTCATGGTTCTAGCCCCAGATGGCACCATGAACGGTGGACCATCTGGATCGTCTGGAGCATACGGCCTCTATGTTAATGACACTCGCTACTTGAGCGGTCTAACATTTAGAGCTGACGGCAAGCCGCTAAAGATCATGTCAAGCAAGAGCAAAGATGGATACAAAGCAAGTTTCAACTATCAAACAGACAATAAGATAGCAATTGATCGAGAAATTGTCATTGGCAATGGCAGTCAAGATCACTCCGCGATGGTGGTAGAACGGCTTACACTAAAGAACTCTGAGGCCAAAGCCAAAGAAATCGACTTAGTAATCAATTTCAATTTCGACTTCAAAGACATGTTCGAGGTGCGCGGTCAGGCAAGAAAAGCCCACGGTACACTAGCCACCGACTTAACTAGTGATCAAGTCAGAGCGCGCTACACCGGTCTAGACAACAAAGTTCTCACTAGCGCCATGCAATTTAGTCAGCCAACTAAACTGGCCAAACTAAATAGCAACGAAGCTCGATACCAAATCACATTAGCTCCTGGTGCCAGTCAGACCATCGAATTTGCCGCACTGCCAGAGCCAACTGCTCTTACTAAAATCGACTTTAATATGCATAAGCTGCAAGCCGACAAAGACTTTGAGATCTGGCAAAAGAACAACGTCGCAATCACCTGTGACAACCCACTCCTCAATCAAGTTTTTGCTCAGGCAGTTCGTGACTTGTATGTTTTGAAAATAACCACTCCGCGCGGCCCTGCTTTTGCTGCTGGTCTTCCTTGGTACAGCGTGGCCTTTGGCCGCGACCAGGTAATTACAGCCCTGCAAATTCTTGATTTTGCTCCAGACAGCGCCAAGCAAATAATCACTCTACTAGCAAACTATCAAGGCAAAAAAGACGACAAATTCACAGAAGAAACCCCTGGTAAAATCATGCATGAATTGCGCACAGGCGAAATGGCGCGCACCAAAGAGATTCCTTTCATTCCCTATTACGGCACAATTGATGCCACCCCACTTTGGTTGGTGTTGGTCAATCGATACGTGGAGAGCACAGGCGATGTCGAACTGGCGCGCTCACTCTGGCCCAACATCGAAGCAGCGCTGACATATTTGAAAGCCAATACACAAAACGACTTTCTCTTCTATGGCCACGCCGTAGATGGTAAAGAACCAGCTCTGACCAATCAGGCTTGGAAAGATTCTGGTGATTCAGTGATGCACAAAGACGGAAAATTGGCTAAGCCACCAATTGCCATATGTGAGGTGCAAGGCTATTTGTACGATGCTTGGCAAAGTGGTGCCAACCTAGCAGAGAAGCTTGGCAAAAATGAAGAAGCAACCGAACTGAAAGAAAGAGCGAAAAAACTAAAAGAACACTTCAAACAGTCATTCTGGCTACCTGATCAAAACTTTGTGGCTTTAGCCATCGATGGCACCGCACGACAATGCTCGGTGCTGGCATCTAATCCTGGTCACCTACTCAGCTCAGGAATCATTGATCAAACAGATGCCAAAGCGGTTGCTCAACGCTTACTTAAGAGTGACATGTTTAGTGGCTGGGGTATTCGTACTCTTTCAAGTAGCGAAAAAGCATACGACCCAGCCAGCTATCACAACGGCTCAATCTGGCCACACGATAATGCCCTGATAGTGTCAGGCATGCGCAAACGCGATCTTCATAGTGAAGCCGCTAAAGTGATAACTCCTATGCTAGAAGTGGCAATGCAGAGTAAAGACAAACGGCTCCCTGAGTTATTTTGCGGCTATCCAAGAGAGCAAGAGACAACACCTAAGCCTTATGCAGTATCTTGCGTGCCACAGCTGTG
>LNEX01000402.1 GCA_001464165.1 bacterium Ga0077546 | reverse complement strand
ATCGGTGATAGTCGGCAAAGACGGCATTGTCAAGGCTGTTCATGTTGGCTTCGGCGGCGACTTGAAAACCAGACTGACGGCAGAGCTAGATAGCATTTTGAACGAAAAATAGCTCAATTATTAGTCTTCGCACTCTTTGGGTACAAAGAGTTAGACTCAGGAATCAATCTATGCCAATCAGCGCACATTCCAACGACAAACAAAGTTCTAGCGATCGGGCACAGGGCCCCAGCCAAGTAAGTTTACTAGATGGAGTGGGCGATGCTTTGCATGCAGCAGCCTACACTGCAGTCGAGCAGCCACTGGCTGGCACAGCCCAGGTCATCAGGCACACAACCTCATTCAAGCCAGGAGCACCTGACTTAATAAGCAAACCCAGCCACGATAGCAATTGGACTAAAGCCGGTACAATCGCTGGCAGCGTGGTCGAGTTCGCCGTTCTCGCCAAGGGAGTAGGCGTATCGAGAGCAGCAGCATTTGGCAGAGCGACCACGGTACCAATTGTCGAATCAGCAGCTGCTGGTGGGCTCTATGAACTGACAGTGCCAATAGCAGACAAAGATTTTGGCGTCAACAAATTACGCAACATAGCGATTGGCGTGGGTACGTTCGCCACCATGGACGGTGCCTCCCTCGGCCTGAAAATCATTAGGAACAGCGACAATCGCTGGTGCCGCTGGTGGCATAAGCCATGCCACCCTAACATCAGCCCTAAATGATCGCCCCCTCAACTACCATGAAATTGGCAAAGATGCAGCCTCATACGCTGTCTTCGGGGCTATGTTCGGCACCTTAGGTTATGGCACCGCCGCTGGCAAAGAGGCTATTTCAAGCCGGCTGCAAGCCCGAGTCAGCGAAGGTAAGCCATACTTCTCTCTAGGTCCAATTGAGGTTCACCCTAAAGGTTATTCTGAAAGGGCCAAAGAATTTGCCTTAGTTGACGGCCTCACCGGGCTGAAAAACAAAACCGGTGGCCAAGAAGCACTGCGCACCGAAGTAGCTCGTAGCGGACGTGAAAACGAGCCGTTATCAATGACTTACCTTGACCTAGACAATTTCAAGGCTGCAAACGATAACTTTGGCCACAATGTCGGCGATGCTGTTTTGAAAAAAGCTTCCGACATGATCAAAGGTCACTTCAAGCGCGCTACCGATATTCATGTGCGCGAAGGGGGCGACGAATTTATGATCGTCATGCCCAAGACAGACCTGCCCCAGGCTACTCAGCTGGCTCAGAGTATTGAACAGAAAATGCGCATTGGTGTGGCCAGAGAGACCCCTACGCCTAGACAGCTAAGTGAAAACTATCCAGCCGAAGTGACCAAACTAAAGACGATACCCCGCTCTGTCATCGCCAAAGAAAACCAGACATTAGAGGACCTAGCCGAAACCTTACTCAAGGCCCGGTCTAACATTACTGGTGAAAAAATCGACGCTGCCAATATCAACGCCGAAGTAGCCCGCTTGCAAGAACGTACTGGTCTTAAACCCGGTCAGATCACTAAAGGACAAAAACTAGAGGTGTACAACGACCACGACATAGCCGCCCTCGGTGACAAAACCGCCTATCGCTTCTTACCCCAAATTGGTCAGCTTCTCAAAGTGCAGGGTGGCATTAAAGAAGAACAAATTCAAGAAGCACTAAGAATTCAATCACAGCAGTCGCCAGAAAATCGCCAACTGATTGGTCAGATTTTAGTCGAGAAAAAATTTGCCACTCAAGCTCAAATAGACCAAGTATTCGAAGGGCAGAGGGCCGCCAAACAATGGCTGAGAGAGCTATTCCACTCAACACCGGCAATGACTGCAGCCAACGACAATGTCGCACCAAAAGCGCAAATTAATCTTGTAGTTGACGCCCAAGGTATGCTGACAAATGTTCCACAAGTCCCGCGACCAAATCTAGATAAATCTGGTATTCGCCCGCTCCAAGTCAATGAATCTCCAGTGAAAGGTGAGATTGTAGTTGGTGTTAGCGCGGGTGTAGTACAGCTAAATCCTAATGAGGGCTTGGCAGCATTTAAAGGCCGCGGTGATGCCAAAATGTTTGAACAGAAACAAATACGCAAAGAAATGGGTCTGCGCTACGACCGCGCGCACTAAATTTAGCGCGCTAAACTAATTTTCTGCAACTATGCTTCTAAATCACTTTGCAATAACTCAAACAGCACTAAGCTGCGCGAATTGAGGACAAACTTTGAACCAAAATCAAAGCGCATTTGGTCTCGTGACTGATCAAAAGTATCAATCAACAAACTCCAACGCCCTTCTTTGCACTCCTTACTCTGGGCCGTTCTTGCCGGAGTACAGAAGGAATCGTAGTGGGCAGGCATAACGTAAGTTATGTCATGAGCCGAGGCGTTTAGTAGCATAAAGAGAGTATTGCCAACAATTGGATCGCCCGTTTCATCAACTTCGGTAATACCAAAACCATCAATCACCATGCCAAAGCTCTGCAGACCCTGGTTCGTCCATTCCTTAGCAGTGAGTTCTTGCGCTTTGGCGTTAAACCAGGCTACATCTCGGTTTCCCTCAAGACTTTCTAATCTTCCGCTTAAGAACTTGCGGCGCAACAATACCGGCTGAGTCTTACGAATATGCGTTACTTTGCGGACAAACTCAAGAAACTCTTGCTCCTCTTCATTCAACTGCCAGTTGTACCAACTGATGTCGCTATCTTGGCAATAGGCATTGTTATTACCTCTCTGGGTACGACTAAGTTCATCGCCACCGCTTATCATCGGTACACCCAGCGAAAGCATCAAAGTCGCCATCAAATTACGCTTCTGCCTTGCCCGCAAGGCCCTAACGGCAACATCTGTAGTAAAACCTTCGACCCCGCAGTTCCAGCTGTTGTTATGGTTCTCTCCGTCGTTGTTACTCTCTAAATTATCTTTATTGTGCTTGTGGTTATAGGTAACTAGATCGTTGAGAGTAAAACCATCGTGGCAAGTGACAAAGTTAATACTAGCGTGGGGAGAGCGTCCACTGTGCTCATAGAGGTCACTACTACCAGATAGTCTCGTTGCCATTTCACCAGCGACACCGCTGTCACCTTTCCAGAAGCTGCGCACAATATCTCTGAATTTACCGTTCCATTCAGTCCACAATACCGGGAAGTTGCCAACCTGATAGCCGCCCTCGCCTAGGTCCCACGGCTCGGCGATTAGTTTAACTTGCGAAATCACAGGGTCTTGAGCAATAACATCGAAGAACGACGAAAGCTTATCAACAGCATAAAGTTCACGGGCTAGAGCACTGGCCAGGTCAAAACGGAAGCCATCGACGTGCATGTCTTCAATCCAGTAGCGCAGACTATCCATAATCAACTGAATGACGCGAGGATGAGTGACATTGAGAGTGTTGCCACAACCTGTATAGTCGACATAATAGCGCTGATCGTCGGCATTGGTGCGATAGTAGGCACTATTATCGATACCACGAAAATTAAGCGTCGGACCCAGCTGACTGCCTTCACCCGTGTGGTTGTAAACTACATCGAGAATTACCTCTAACCCAGCAGCATGCAAGGCGCGCACCATCATCTTGAATTCGCGCACATGATCGACGGCCCCATCTTTCCAGGCTAAGCGCCACTCAGGCGCAAAATAACCCAGGGTGTTATAGCCCCAATAATTGGTCAGGCCCTTATCAAAAAGAAAGCGGTCATTAATTTTGACATGCACAGGCATAAGCTCGACAGCTGTAATACCAAGGCTCTTCAAATGCTTAATCACAGGCTCGCAAGCGAGCGCAGCATAGGTTCCACGCAAATGTTCAGGAATATCGAGATTCTGAAACGTCAGACCTTTGACATGGGCCTCATAGATAACAGTCTTATGCCATGGCGTCTTCGGGCGACGATCATTACCCCAAGAAAAAGCTGGATCAACCACTGCACACAGTGGCGCATACGGTGCCGAATCACGAGTATCAAAACTAAGGTCTTTGCTCGGATCTCCGGTTTTGTAGCCAAACAAACTGTCGTCCCATTTGACCTGTCTGACAATAGACTTAGCATACGGATCTAGCAACAACTTATTGGCATTGAAGCGCATGCCCTTTTCTGGATTATACGGACCGTAAACTCGATAACCATAGAGCTGACCGGGAAGTACATGGGGCAAATAGACGTGCCAAACATTGTTATTGTATTCAGGTAAGAGTATGCGCTCTGACTCTTTCTCGGCATCAATTGAGTCGAAGAGACAAAGTTCAACTTTGGTGGCATTCTCGGAGAAAATCGCAAAATTCACTCCCAATCCATCCCAAGTAGCTCCCAATGGATAGGGCTCACCCGGCAACATGCGCATGTACAATCCTCAGGAATCCAACGGTCAAAATAACTGCTTTATGCAATTTCCTAAAACAAGCACAGCTAATTATACAGGGGTCAAAGGCGATACTGAGTCAAGCAGGTATAACTGATCTAGCGGTAAGAGACTTGCACAGCTCCACCACTCATCTTGGCAAGCTCGCCTTCAGTAAGAAATTTAGAAGCATCAAGCAAGCCTTTTACATAGTGATCAAAGAAGGCCAAAGTTGAGAGCTGTACCCATTCTACATGGCTGTCATTAGCTGGCCCAGATCCAAAAAACTTAGTGCCAGTAATACCGCCAAACCCATGGTAGCCGCCTTCAATTACCATCAAATACTTGTCGTCTGGAGCCCCATACTTAAATGCTTCAGATCGCCAGATATGATCTTGACGCCGCCTACCCTTGTCTTCAGTACCAGTGACAATCATCATTGGCCGTTCAAAATCATCCCAAGCTGACTGATTAAAATCTGCTGTTTCAGTCAACGCTCGACCGCTCCCTTGCGGAGAAAGAAGAAGAAAGGCCAAAGGCCGTTCATCTCTGAATCGCTTGCCACCAGCATTGCTTCTAGCGCTGGCGCCACCAGAGATATTACTATTAGCTATACTGCCGACATTGCCGCAATTGCCAAAGCTATTGGCCGAAAGCTGGGTGCCCCCGATGAGCATGGCCGTATGCGAACCGAAAGAATGGCCACCCATACCAATGCGCCCGTGGTCAAACTTGCCTTTAAAACCAAGCAACCGACTTTCAATTTCGGCCAACTGATCGAGAATCAAAATAATGTCATCGGGCCGACTTTCCCAACCGACGAACATTGGCGTCAAGTCACGTAGTTCTGTTAAAGTCGGCTTACGAAAGGCAGCCGAATCATAATGTGTCGGCTGAATAACGACGTATCCGTTGTCTACCCAATAGCGCACGAGGGGCTGGTAGCCGTCTTTGCTGCCCAACAAACCATGGGAGAAAACAATAACAGGGTAAGTATCGACACCGTCAGGATAAGTGACTTTGATTTCAAGATCTTTGTCTCTGACTTGATCATGCAAGATCAGATCTGCTGCCTGCAAATTCAAGAGCCTCCGGTTACTTAGTTGGTCACCTAGTCGGTTACTTGAGCAATGATAGCTCGGATGGCACCTATGCTCTTTTGTAAATTAGGTGTATATACACCTAATTTACAAATTGCGACTATCTCTGTTTTAGAAAATACTTGAGTACTCAAGTATTTCGCATAAACCTAAAGATCAACTATTTCATCGCCAGAAAAAAAGCCCCAGCTTAGGCACAGGCTACTTCGATGTGAGTGAAGCGCGAGTGACACATAACCATCATCTCTTAAAACAAATCAAGAGCACAAAGATGGTGATAGGCGCTATCAGAAACTGCTGGGGAAAGACCAGGATAACGAGCGCTCATGGCAGACCAAGCACCAATCAGTAGACTGGAAGCGTTGCGACCTTCACTGTAGCTCATAATTTCTTGGAAGCTTTTTCCACTAGTTCTAGCTCGTGAGGCTTTACCAAAGAAAAGTATTTGCTGATCAAGAGCGTTGATCACGCCGTCACGAAACCCTTGCAGACCAGAAGGAAGGGGCTCTGCCATTATCTTCTGGCGCGCTTGAGTGGTCTTGGCATAGTAAGAGCTATAAGCTTGACTAAAGCCACCACTATCAGCACGCAAAGTATCAATCATCATAGTCTTTGCTTGAACACACTGCAAAAGCATGGCATAAACATGATTTACGAAAGCCTTATCTGCTGCGGGAATGCCATCAAGATTAGCTGGCATAGCAGTAAGAGCGCAAGGATAACTGTGCCCGCTAGGCAGAGAGATATCGCGGGGATACCAGTTTTGATAGTTGCCTTGGGCTAGCACCAATGGCGGCAAGAAGAGTGAGGCCGATAAGGAAACAGACACGGACAATAAAGCAGTAAGGCATTTAGAAAATTTAGTTCGTCCCATCGATACTCTCCAATATAGACAGCCCTAGAGCAAGGCAAGCGCTAAATTGAAAATCTCAAGATTGAAAACCTCAAGATTGAAAACCTCCTATATCGCTTAAACACAGCGGTAAATTTGATAGAAGTTGCAGAACAGACTGCGATCAAGCCTCTCCGCTTCGTCACTGAGCACTCGATCAAAAGTTAACTTTACTGAGTGCGAATCTCGCTGAACAGAATCTACGCCAGGACTATCAATACCACTAGTATCTGCCCCTAGACTTCTCTCCTCAAACGCCTCAAACACTTCAGTTCGCCGCTTAAAAATTGCACGGACACAAACAATAGCCCCAGGTCGGCCACATCGAACAATTTGGGCGTGCAGCTTAGTGGCGTACTCTGGCGGCAGTAATTCCAAAATATTCGACAAGCCAAAATAATCAATTGAGGCAGCCGGCTGCTTCTCCAGCCAGGCTACTGTGTCTTCGCAAACAAGATTGAGCCTTTCAATATTGGCTTGAATCAAAGGTCCAAAAGCCCTTTGCAAATAAGGCGGCAAACAAGCCTCGCTGCTATTGTACTGAGAGAAAAACGCCTGCCACAAATATGGGTTGGTGGCGTTGGGAAAATCAGTGAACGCCCGCACCAATCGCTTTTCCATAACAGCAGAAAAGTCATCTGGCACTAATTTCTCTGCGGCCTTTCCGTGCACAATAGTGAGAAACAATCGACTGAAAGCCACTTTCATAGCGAGCTTCCACTGCCAATTACACCATTGCTGATGAAAAAACTGGCGTTGTTCATTGACATCATCAAGACCGAGGAAATACTTAGTATCTTTAATACTATGCACAAACAAATAAAACATTTTTGTCAATTGGTGCATCCTTTGATCAACCCAACCACAGTTATTCAAACCGCTCTTAAGCGACTCTCCTTGGGCGTCTATGATTGCTTTTGCCTGAGGTGCAAGGAAAGCACTCACTTGTGCAAGTAGGCCACGCGCATCACCAATACATGCTTCTTTGGCCGCGACAAAGCCACAATGCTTAAAAAGAGCCGCTTTCAGCTCGACCAAAGCAATTTGCGCCTGACTAATATCGAGAGCATCGACATTGCACGAGTCAACCGTCAAAAGCGAAAGAGCTGTACAGCCGCCAGAAGCAATGACAAAAAGTCGAGAGGGTGACTTTATCCGCTTAATCAAGAATAGATCAACAGCCGCGTCTTCACGCACTTGGCCAAACATAAGGCGACCTTGTTTATGAAACAAATCAGGCTTGGAGTGTTCTTCTACTGCAAAGTCGACTTCAACTTTTGCTTCAACTTCCTTGTCGTCTTTCGTGTCACGTTTCATCTTTAGGACCACCCAATCTCAAAGCGAAGGCCCCAGGACCATTAGTAGCGACAACAAGGGCGCACATAATTGTAGGCAAGTTTGAAACGATCAAACCAAAGGGATGAGCGATTGCTCCGCCACCGCCAACAGAGCCGATAAGATTCATGAGCAAAATAATGAATATCTGAAAGTAAGAGACAAAGCGATAGAACAAACCAGAAACAATTCCTATACCAAGAAGGGTTTCGGCACCACCAATCAAGCGCAGAATGAAAGAGGGTTCAAGGCCGCTTCCGGTAGAAACAGATCGAACAATGTCTAAGTGATGGGCATCAAGAGCAATAACTTTTAACCACAGGCCATTGTAAAACCACACGGCTGCAAGTGCTAGACGAATGGCAAAAATTAGCTTAGGGTTCATGTTATTTTATATCTCTTAGTTTCTCGCCCTTAGTTTTTATCTCTAGTTTCCCAGCAGGCCAATCTGATAAACGAAGAGAACACCAAATAGTACTGTGAGGAAGAGCCACAAGAGTGTACCAGCAAGGCGCAATGATTTTTCTAAGCGAGTATCTTCAATAAAAGCCGAAGTGAACACGACAAACTGAAAAATCAAGCGCGAAAGCCAGCACATAGCAAAACATAGAGCCGAAATTGCGCCCAGAGTTGATTTATTCGTTAGCTCAGCTGGATAAAAAATACAGACAATGCCGAGCATGGCCATGCCTATCGTTAGAAACACGGTGTGGGCAAAGAACACTTGTTGATTGATAGGTTTAAGGCTCTTAAGATCGCCCTCCCAATCAAGCAAACGGGCAAAGTAAAAATGCGCCAGGCAGAGGAAAATCAACGCAGTGCCCGCAACTTGCAAAAGTAGATTGAGAAGGGGAGCTAACGACATAATTCAAGCACCGCTACTAATGGCGTAACACTATACTGCTTTGCAATCTTGAGGTTACTCTGGGCTGCACATCTAATCCATTCCACCAAAGGCAAGAAGTGCATAAAACCCGGACCAAATGCCACAAAGTTGGCAAAGTCTCTGACATGCTCAACCAGTATAATTCGCCCATCTGGCTTAAGTACCTGGCGCGCCTGCTGAAATAGTAATTCTCTTTGCTTAGAGTCTCTTACTTCGTGAGCGGCAAAAGCAATGAGGATCAAATCGATAGAAGAATCGGCCAGGGGCCAACCACTAACAGTTTCACAGATACTTTGCACCCTTGGTGGATATAGCTCTCTAGCTCTCACGATGGACGGCTCTCGTCGCCCCAGCGCTGGAAACAAATCAATTGTTGAAATATCAGCTTTCTCAAAAAACTTATGCAAAACTCCGCTGGTTTCGTCATAGCCAGAATGAACATTGACTATGCGCAGACTAGATTCAACATCGGACTGACTGCCTAGGCCCGACTCACCGCTCAGGCCCAACTTACTGGCATTGACCGACAACTGCGCCGGGACCAATTCAAGAAGAAAACGCCAATCTCTCAGAGCAGAGCAGTCATACACCCAATGGGAAGCTAGTAAAGATAGTACAGTTTGCAACAATAAAAGAGCAGCGACAACCAAGAAAACTGCCCGCAAGCCGCCTGCAAGCATCGGTTGCGACGCCAGCCCAACTAGTAGCAACTCAACACCCATTGCTGCAGCATACAACGGCCAATTAAAACGCACTACACGCAGCATGCCTTCAAAATCTCTTCTGTCTTTTCCCCCACCTTCTTTCATTGAGTGCCGACCCGAGGGAGCTTCTCCACTATGCCAGCCTTCCAAAAATAGGGGACGTTCTGCAAAAAGAAAGCACTACAAAGAACTGGTTCAGCTTGCGAAAAAGGCAATTGCTGGAAAAATGATATCTTACCGACATCAACAGCGACTGGCTTAGGCTGCCAATTTTGCCGCACGCCCTCTACGCGTACAATAGAGTTGGTCTCGCGTTCATAGTCGAAAGTAAACGGCATCGGTCCGGCAAACTTCAGGGCTTCCCGTACAGAAGGAAACGGGGTGCCTTCTGGTAAATTATCATCAGCAGAATCGAGATTAGCTGTCACTATCAACTCGCTCTTATTGTCAAAAGCTTTGCTAGACAAAGTCAATTTTTGCTCACCATAAGCGTACTTCATTGCCGCTCCATGAAAATGATAGTGAGTAAGCAAGTTGCCTATCGCAGCCATTGAATGGCTATCGGTATCAGAGCGCAAAATTTGCAAGCCCCGCAGATGTCGCCCCTCAAGCATTTGATAGCGCACAAAAATGCGATAACCAATCAGCAAATAGTCTTGACCAAGAAAACTCGGACTTCCTTTTGGTTTCATGCGTCGAGTTTGCACCGCTGCCACTGCAACGAAAGCCAGATCGCCGTATGTATCCAACTCTAAGCCAGGCGACAGCAGGGGCTCTAAGAGCGCCGTTGGAAAAGCATAGGTCAATACTAAGACGAAGTCGAAATGAGCCTCAACCACAACTGGATGACGTTTCAAGATATAGGTCGGTAGGAGACTACTGATTTTGTCGGTCAACGCTGTGCGCTCCCCAATTTTGTCTCAAGAAAACTTCTATCTAGCAACCAGCTCCCAATAAACCTCTTCGTCAAGGTCTTCCATGGTCCTGTCATGGACAAAACCAGTAAGTCTGCGGCCAATCTCAACAGGAACGTCAAATAGATAGTCGCATGGATTCTTATCATTTTTAAGTTCGGCCAGCAGGCCCTCATGCACCTCTTGAAAGCACTCAGGCAAGACACCTTCGGTCTTAATATCTTCAAGACCGCGCTCACAATCGTGCTCCACGAACCACTCGCGTTTTCCATTTCGCCAACAGCAGGCGGCACTATACATCACATGCTCTTCAACAAATACAGAAATTACTTCCCTATCTGAAGAAAGCTCAGCTAGCCATGCGACCTTGGACTCCATCAAGCAATCGTGATTGGCGATAATCAACCGCCAACCGTTCATGCGATCAAGATAGCAAAGTTCTTCCTCCGGGCACTCCGAAAACTCACCAGTTTTCTCAACGCCAACAGTCTCAAAGAGCTTTTCTACGGAAATATCCTTTACCGCAATCCATGACAAGCTAAAACCCATTGCCGCTCTCCAATGTACTAATTGACGCCGATTTTAGCAGATGGCAGAGACTCAACCATAACTAGCGCTATGACATGCTCCAAATAAACTTTGGATACAGTGGCAATTGGCTCACTAGTGCTTCACTGTAACGCTGGAAGCAACCCGGCTCCAGATCTGGTGAGCTTCATTATAGTTGACCCCAGCCGTGCTTAGACAAACAGCGTAGAGATTTTTATCGACCATAATGTAACCCGAGAGGTGATGCATTTTGACACCATTGGTTTCAAAGGTTGATTCGCGAACTATGCCGGGTACACTACCGCCAGAGCCCATTGAACGCTGCTCCTCGCCAATCTTCTGGTAATTTTTCAATGGCAAGAAATACTTCTCTTCCAGCATAGTAGACAGTTCGCCAAGGCTAACATTAGGCGCGGCATCGCTGCGATAAACATCCAAACCAATCACCTTACCAGGCTGCTCACAAGAGGCTTTGAGCAAATGGTCATCGCCTTCGACAACAGCTTCTTTGAGAGAAGAAGGAAAAGCAAAAGACAATGTGCCATCTTTAGTATGCCAGGCATGGTCACCACCAGCAGTATCAGCACTCGAAGAAGAAGAAGAAGAAGAAGAAGAAGATGATGATGACCTAACAGCGCTAGCCTTCGCGCTCCCAGCGGAAGACACTTTGGAAGAATTCGAAGAAGTCGAGTTGTTGGAATGCGAGGCGGTCGCAGCTGGGTGGATGGAAGCAATGCTATTCACAGCCGTATTCCAGATTGTGCCAGAGGCATGATACTCACTAAGCGGACAAGTCATAATCAGACTGTAAGCCTTTGAACCGATTTGAAAAACCAAACAACGCTGACTAAACATCACTCCCGATTGGCGAAAACTTATCTCTTTCTCCACAGCAGCCTGAGCGCCAGGAAGACGAACAGACTTTTCGAGCGATCCTTTGTACTCGGGCAACTTGCTCCAATAGGTTTCTTCCATAACTTTGATAATCAAACCGGGGCTCATACCCGCCTGCGAGTTTAGCAGCGAAAGCTCTGCCCAACTTTCAGCTGCCCCGGTCAACTGGCCACTTACCTTCAATATATTGTCGTGCTCAGCAGGCTGACTGCCAATCATAGTCTTCTTCCAAGCGGCAGGATAAGTGAATTTCAGCCCTGCGTCTTCTAGATTTGAATAAATCCAGCCGTTTGCCTCTCTTTCGGAGGCCAGCGCAGTAAGCAATGGTGTTTGCGCCAGAACCAAGCCAAAGATACCCGCCACTATGGCTTTATCGAAATTCAAGGGTCACTCCTACCTGCGTGGGGCTAGGGGGTCATTATGCCACGGCCAAAACAGATAGAAACTAACAAAACGGTCAATAGATCAGCCAATAAGTCAGCCACTAGACAAAGCACTGATCGGCAAGACCCAAGACTTCAAATCGGCTATCTCATCACCCCTATTGTTTGCCAAAAGCAGTTGCTCATAAACTTGCAAGACACCAGAAGATGACGGATGGTGGGGATTAAGACGAACAGCAGCGTATGTGAATTGAATAAATCGCTCAGCAAGATCGTACTGCTTTCGCTCGAGCAAAGCTTGCACTAGGCTTATCTGCCCAGGAGAGAGCGCAAGAAAGAATCCAGACTGAGAACATTCTGGCAAAAGGCTCAGAAGATCCACTAAGCTTTCTGTCGCATCCTGATCGTGTTCCGGCCCCAAGGCAAACTTACAGAGTGCCCGACAAGTCAGCAAGGCAGTCATATTGATTTGCTTGGCGATAGGCCAAAGCGCTATTGAAGAACTCTTCAGAGCTTGAAGTTGAATGGCTTGCTCTAACGCGTCCACAGCTAATTGGAAATTAGATTGGTCAGCATATGCTGCCGCATCCAATCCAAGCTTGTGTATCTTAGTCCAAACTGAATCTTCCTTCCGCCAGAAGTCTAATTCATTTTGGAGCAACTCCAAAGAAGGCATTAGACTAAGAACACAAGCCGCTCGGATATCACGGGCACCAAATGCATCGCAATAACATAACGAGTCAGCCAATCCAAGCTGCGGCTGCAGCATTTTGTCTAAGTGCGTGTTCCTATATTGAATGTTTCCTGGCATCAGATTAGCTAATTGCTGTAAATGACTGACCGCCGCCGAATCATCTCCGTCACAAAGCTCTAAACCCGCCAAATCAGTTATTGCCAAAACCAACCAGTGTTTTTGCATAACCGGCAGTGACGTAAGAACCCTAAGCATGCGCGTGTAAGAGTATCTCAACAGAGAAACTTCATGGCACTTCAATGCAGCTATTCTGAAGCTCATTGCTAACCCGGCCAGACCAAAAGTAAAAAGCCAAGGAATAGCCAGTACGAGAGCACAATGAGCTATCACATCAAAAAGATCGTGCTTCGAAATACCAATCGATAGCCCGAACAAGTTAACCAACCACAGAAATAATACTGCCATCGGCACAAAGCACATGCCCAATATCCTTAGGCAAAATAAACGGCTTGGCGCATTACGACCATCCTCTATTAATACTTGCAGTGCATTAGGCATCTAGTTCCTGTGTATTTAATCAGACAATTAAAGTTCGAGCGGCTGCCGAAAGAAACGAATTTAGGCACAAGCGATTCTAAGGCTATACAATCAAATATTCCCGAAATCTCTCATTCTCGCTGCGATAGTGAACAAAAAGAGAGCACAGAATATTCTATGCTCTCTTCTTGGCGATTGATTCAGTATGAGATCGAGTATGAGATTCAGAACTAACTAGATATTGATGAACAGTTCGTCTTTAGGGAAACGCACTTTTGTCAATCCTGCATATTTGTCATCAGCAGCTCTGTAACCGAGAGCGCATGCGACAACGCTGCTGCATCCCTTTTCCTTCAACTTCAAAATGCGATCAACATCAGCTGCAACAATGCCTTCCATTGGGCAGTTGTCGATGTGCAGAGTAGCTGCAGAGGTCATCAAATTGCCCAAAGCAATATAGGTTTGACGAGCGGCCCACTCGGCCAACTTTTCAGGAGTAGAACCAGAGACAAAACCGCTCATCATGCCATGAAGCGGCTTGAGTGATTCAATAGACACATTTCTGGTCTTAGCGATCAACTCAACATATTGATTGACCGTCTCAACGGTAATCTCATTGTTTCTCGCAAATACAACAAAGTGCGAACACTGGGCTACTTGCGCTTGGTTCCAGCAGGCAGCGACCAACTCATCTTTGATTTTCTGGTCCGTGACAACCACAAACTTGTATGGCTGCATGCCGAAGCTTGAAGGTGTAAGACGCAAGACTTCTTCCAATACCTGCCAATCGCTGGCAGAAATCTTCTTACTAGGGTCAAATTGCTTAGTGGCATAGCGCCAATTTAGGACTTCGACAATGTGGTTGGTAGTTGCGGCTTTAGTATCAGTTGGCACGTATCCTCCATTGAGCTTACGGCGGAGTATTTCTCGGGGCCTCGGCTCTTTTTAAGTCATTGGGTAAATGCTAGCAAAAAACTGAAAGAATTAGACCGGTCGTCTTGAAAAATTAACAATGGCGCCTCGTTCTCTACCCTAACGGCTGGAAGAGAAACTCTAGGTCGGCCTCGCTGAAACTAATAGAAGCGGCCGACTCAGCATCAAAGATGGCTTCGCACAAGGCACGCTTGCGCACTTGCAGCTCAAGCATGCGCTCTTCAATAGTGCCTCGGGCTATGAACTTATAGACAAACACTTTCTCTGTTTGGCCAATGCGGTGAGCACGATCAGTGGCTTGGTCTTCAACTGCCGGATTCCACCAAGGGTCATAGTGCACAACTGTATCAGCCGCAGTTAAATTGAGACCTGTTCCGCCAGCCTTGAGGCTAATAAGAAAGACACTGACTTCACCGGCCTGAAAACGAGCCACCGGAGTGACCCTGTCGGTGGTGTCACCACGCAATTGCACGAACTTAATTTCGCGAGACTCCAGCTCAGGCGCGATCAAATCGAGCATGCTAGTAAACTGAGAGAAGACCAATATTCTTCGACCATTTTCAATCAATGGTTCCAGCAAATCAATTAGAGCTTCTAGCTTGGCTGAATCAGTTATTGAAGGAGTTTGCGACACGGCTAGCTTCACCAATCGAGGATCGCAGCAGACCTGACGCAGCTTAAGCATGGCATCAAGAATAGCTAGCTGGGCGCGGTTTAGGCCCTTCTTATTGATCTCCTCTAACACCTTCTGAGCGCTAACAGTTCGCACAGTTTCGTATAGATCGCGCTGCATACTGCTCAAATCAAGCTCATGCACAATCACTGTCTTATCTGGCAAGTCACGCGCTACCTGTTCTTTGATGCGACGCAAAATAAAGGGACTAAGTCGCTTAGCCAGTAGTTGCCTGATGTCTGCACGCTTCTGCTTTTCAATTGGCGTGCGGAAATGTTTGCTAAAGGCTTTGACATCACCAAGCATGCCCGGAGTAAGAAACTCAAATAGCGACCACAGTTCGCCAAGATGATTCTCAACCGGGGTGCCACTGACGCATAGGCGGTAATCAGCCTTAAGAGCGCGAGCAGTCTTGGCGGCCTTCGTGCCAGCATTCTTAATTGCCTGCGCTTCATCTAAAATTACGGCCTGCCAGTCTACGCCTGCCAACTCTTTGGCGTCACGAATGAGAAGAGCATAAGTAGTGACAATCAAACTGGGCTGAAGCTGTTCGCCAGCCAATAAACTCTGACGCTCACCACCATGGTAGGCAACTGCATTGAGTTGCGGTGCAAAACGCTTGGTCTCAGCCAACCAGTTGTGCAAGACAGAGGTCGGGCAAACCACTAACACTGGCTTCTTCAGCAGACCTTGCTCGTGCTCAAGGGCGAGGTGGGCCAATATCTGCACAGTCTTACCCAGACCCATGTCATCAGCCAGTATGCCAGATAGTTGCGCCCGGGCAAGGCCCTGCAGCCAAGATAGACCATCTAGCTGATATGGCCGAAGCTCTGCATTGAAATTTTTAGGTGGTGCCACCACAGGTAAGCTAGCGAGTTTTCGTATCTGCTCTAAGCGATCTGTCAAAGAAGGAGAACCAGTAACCACCAGCCCCGTATCTTTATTGTCTTGGGTGACAGCATTGATTTGGGCCAGGGAAAGCCTTAGCTCGGTTGCTTCACTTACTTCACGACTCAAAAGCTCAACCAAGTTCGTAAGAATGGCTTTCACGCGAGAAAATGGCAAGATCAATATGCGGCCATCTTCTAACCGTCCGAAAAATTTACCATCGCGGCCAAGACTGTCAATTTGCTTGGCACTATAACCAGTAAGCTTAGACAAAGCTCGCTGTAGCACTGGCAATAACGCAATTGTCTCGCCTTCGACTTCGATACCGAGACTAACGCCAAACCAAAATTCTTTGCTCTCGTGAATATCAATTTTCCAGACGGCATTGCTATCAGAACAGCTGGCACTGCTGGGATCACTTAAATCAATCACACCGCCACGATATGGCTTGGGCGACCAATCTTTTGTTTCATGTTCCGATTGCATCAAACGTGGCGACGAAAGGCCAGAAGAAGAAGAAGAAGAAGAACCAGGCGCTGTGGCAAAACCCGTAGCAGAAGAAGCAGAACTAGCCAGCCCAGAACTGAGTGTTCCAAAGTTTACCGGTCTAGCACTTGCGGGCAACAGATCCGACTGAGAAGGTATCAAATGAGCTTTGCCTGCTTGATCTATCTTGAGATAGCCGCTGTCGCCAACAATTGATTCTTTTACTTTATCAATTTGGCTGCGAGCAACGGGAGTGCTGCCGCCTTTCTTGAAATGCAATCCACCAGGTAAAGCGGCTTGATTGCTAGCAGATTTGGTAGGCAGAGCCGAACCAGGAAGTATCTCTTGATTGTCAAAATCGAAGAAAGCGTATATCAAGGCAGCGCCGTGCTTACAAGCCTTACGCTCATCGCAGGTGCAAAGCGACCAACTAACGTCAAAACCGCTGGGCTTGAGAAAGACACTAACTACATAGGGCTTGGGCTGGCTGCCGTGAACCTTTCCACTTATTGAATTATTCTTTTCATCATAGCTAAAACTGATCACTCGGCCCTGGCTATGGCGCTCAAAGCCCTCATGGAGAGCCACTTTATCAAAGTATTTTAAACCTGGTCGTTCCATAATAGTTATTTGTTCACAGCCTTAAATGATTGATCCTTCGTAATAGACTTTGCGCGCCTTGACTTGCACAACCTCTAGCTCAGGGTAGCGTAAGGCTGACAGATAGCCGCCAAAAGAGCAACCCGTGTCAACGTTGTAAACCCGTGTACCTGATTGCGAGACAATGGTCTCGACTTCTGCCACCACTGAGTGCCCGCGAACCACTGTAGTGTGCGAACCAGAATAGCCACGCGCCCAGTCTTGTAAGCGAATGGGGTAGCCGCTAATTGTATCTGTTCCACCCACTTGACCATAGAGGGCCCACTCGCGATCACGCTTGGACTGCTCGCCAAAGCTCACGGAGCCTATAGTTGTAGAACCGGGATAGACAGCGCCATGGACGACAAGCAAGTGTTCGTCGGCAAAGCGGTATGGAAGCTCAGTGAGAAAGTTGCAGACCTTCTCCATAAATACTTTGCCACGGGGCTCAAGTTGCTCTAATGTGCCTGCCAGCATGTGGCCCACCCGTACGTGTTTGCCCTGCAAATAGCGCTTCAGTTTCTCGTCGTGATTGCCGAGGAGAACAATGGCGCGGTCCTGCTCACATAAACGCATCAAGAGCTCGAGCACTCCGTCACTGGACGGCCCCCGGTCAACCAGATCGCCGACAAAAATGAGCTTGCGCTCGCCGCTACTACCGCCTTCACTACTACTACTACTACTACTACTACCGCCTAAACCAATGCGGCCACCATCGTTGTCGTAGCCGAGCTTCTCCATGAGCTCTAAAAGCTCATCAAGACAGCCGTGCACGTCGCCGATAATGTCGTAGTTCATCTACTGCCTGTTACCTAGTGCCTGCTATTTGCCTGTTATCTATCGCCTGCAATCTACTGTTCATATGTTAACTAGACTCCTACAGTTTAAGACAAAAGCGCCCACTCTTGCTCAAATACCACTTCTTATTACGCTTGAGAGCAACAATCCGCGAACTGTTGCGAGCCCCTCTAGATTTTTCTGGGGCGCTCGTAAGCTAACTGAGTGAACCGCAGACAACTTAATCGCACACAAATCATCTGCGCATAACCTAACCGCACACAACGTAACTGCACAAAAGGAACTTTCTATGAAAAGCATTTATTCACTACTTCTGACCGGCGCCATCGCCCTTTCTATTTCGTCGGCTCCGGCCCAAGCCAGCAACTACGGCGAACAAGAGAAGAGCAGCACGGTAGACGCCCACCAATTTCTTACCGACACCGCCATGTTGCCAGTTAGAACTGCAGCCGTTGGAGCCTCGCTAGTTATTGGCACTCCAATTGCCATCATGCGCTGCGAAGCCAATCGAGTAGGCCAATATGCTGATGCAGTTTCGACCGAACTAACCGACAAAGACGGCTCTGCCCCCTTACTCCTGGTCAG
>LNEX01000401.1 GCA_001464165.1 bacterium Ga0077546 | reverse complement strand
CAGTCTTTTAGCTTAGACTAAACTGTCAGCCTAGTATTGCTAACCTAGTATTGCTAACCACCGGGGCCAGCAATACTAGGCCCGCCGGTTCCTGGTCCAATTGTGCCGTCGAGTTCAGATGCGTTTTGAGAATGCCGCTTGCTGGCGCTCTCTATGGCATCAACGTGACTAAATGGCCCTGTAACTAGCTGGTCAGCATCAGGCTTAAGCACATGTGAATTGCCGTAAATATAGCGGAAGAACTTATCCAACCAACCGCGCTCAAGCATAAACGTCAGTACCGCCACCAAGCAAATACTGAAGAGAATCACACCGAATGCTACTTCGCGAATAGTCTCAGCTCCATTCACTCCAGACTGCAAAACCAAAGAGGCCAATACTGCCGCCGCTAATCCCTTTGGCACCATAATCGATACCAATGAGCGGTCATAGGTAGATAGAGTTTTGTCGGTAGCAAAGCGAACAACAACCAAACGTACAAGTAAGGTCCAAACGGTTAGCAGCATGGCCATTCCAGCAAGATGCCATGAGTTGAACTGCATCGACAAGCCGACATAAACAAAGAACAGAGACTTGAGCAAGAACACTAAAGCCGCAAAAAATGTCTTTTCTTGATAGGTCAAGCTCACGGTCTGGGCCTTAGGTACATTCTTCAAGAAGGTCAAATCTTTAATATTGCCCAACACCAAACCGAAGACCAGGGCGGCCACTGGACCACTGTAATCAAAAAGCTCGGCAGTACCAAAAACAATGCAAACAAAGGCCGGTGTGCAGAAAATGTTGTCTTCAACGTGGCGCACGACTTTGAGCAAACTAGACCAGACGACACCAGCAGCGAAGCCAATCATAGCGGCCATAATGAAAGAGGCAATGATATGGCCAATCATGGCAGTTGGCTGAATATCACTCTGTGTGGCAATCTTGATGAAGGCCAAAGTGGTAACAATTCCTAGCACTTCGCAAATCGTTGACTCAAGAATGAGCATGGTTCTAGTCTGCTCAGTGGCCCTCAACTTAGCCAACATTGGTATGACCACTGGAGGCGAACAGGCAGCAGCAATACAGCCGAGAATGCAGCCCTCTACGGGCCCGAGACCCAGAGCCTGCATAGCAAGCCAGACCGTAGTGGCAACCGTAACAACAAAAGTAATCAGACCGAGCTTTAGAGCTGGTAAGAACGACTTCATCAATAAGTTGAGATCAAGCTCCAGCCCGCAGTTGAATAAAATGATTACAAGAGCCAGAGTGGTAAAAACTTGACCAACCTGGCCAAAGTCGGAGGGTTTGACAAAATGAAAAACTGGTCCAACCAGAACTCCTAAAATAACCAGCGGCAGCACATCGGGAATGCGCGTCTTCTCAAAGCCCACAGCAAAGAGGTGAGCGAGAAAAACAATCATACCGACTACTACGACGGCCACAGCCGATTCCATCGAGATACCCTCTTACAGACAGTCAGGCCCTATTGAGCGACAACTTTTGGCTCTTCAAGCTTAACGTTACTAACACAGTCTTTAGTGCCACGTACTTGCAGTTGCGTCACAATTACAGCCGGATCTAAGTCAAAACTGCGGCTAGCAGCGCGCATCTTGCGAGCATAGATAGTGAGATGTTCTGGTGTTTGAATGACGTAGAGATAGAACGGGGCCTCTCCGCTTTTGGGTGCAATTTCAAAGGGCTTAACTGCGGTGATGCCGGTGAAAGCACTTGCTGAAAGCCCTGTTTCTTTGGCAATGCGTTCATTGGTGAACTGCACTTCGCGCACGCGATTAGCAGCCATAAACTCTTTGCTGAAACGGCTAGAACCAAAAGATCCAATCTTGCCAACGTCATAGACTTCAATCAAAATTTGCTCGGGCGCAGCTGTCATTTTGGCCGAATCATAGTCTTCCCAAATCTTGACCGCCTTGTCAGGAGAAATCTTGAGGAAGGCAGAACTTGAAGTGTCTTGCAGTTTGGCTTTAACTGGCACAAAAGTTTTACTGTTGTAGCGAACAGCTAGGTCGCAGGTGGGAAAAACAATAACGTCATGGTCACCGTCATAAGTCAGACCCGTCACTGGCTGGGCAGCGCCGGCACCCAAGGGGAATGTCGCCAAGAAAACTAGGGACATGGCCAAAAGAGCAGGCACCAGCTTGACAAGGCGCAATTTGGCTGATTTATAAGACATTGTCTTCCCTTGCATTAGTAATAGCGACATTCTACCGTACTCTGTGTATGAGACACTCTGTTGCCAAGAACAGTCGCGAAGAACGATAGACGCAAATGGCCAAACGAAGAAAAGACAATAAGAACAATGAGCTACAAATAGATTGGCGCACAAACGGTCATGCAAATCTTCAGGTAGACCGATTAGCAAATACGAACAAACCGACGCCACTTACAGCGCTCTTCGTGACAGGAATTGGTTTATATCCAATTGCCATCGGCCTGAAAATTCTCCCTATTTCCGCCCACTCTCTGCATGTCCCCTACTGGGTAATCACGGCAGTAGGAATCACCTTGTTCTTCTCAGGTTTAGCTATTGGCCTACAATGTCTCGGACAAGCGAAATCACACCTTTACAAAATAGTTGTAGCCATAATCTTACTGGCAATTCTTACTCCCTTCGCTTGGCTCGTCTTCGGTGACAGCCACTTGAGTATGTTCTTTAGAATTGCCTTTGCTAGCCCATTTGCGATAATTTTGCTGCTCTTGCTACCAGGTGGAAAATCAAAGATTATTGCCAACCCTAACGGTAAGCCGATGAGTGAACTACTCAAAGAGCGACGCAATGAGAACAGCGGCAGGCTGCAAAAGAGAAAATTGAACAAGGAAAGCAACGAAACCAATGAGAGTTAAAGTTCCTATATCTGCGCAAATCTAACCAACATCGCTCCTGGTCAACTAATCTTCTAGCTTATCGAAGGAACCAGGCCATCCCTGAGTCATACCACCGCGTTCGGCAACGACGGCTGCTAGCTCTTCAGGTGACGTATAGCCAGAGCATCCAAAGACAACTATGACGCAAGCTTGATCAGAATCAGCTCCTTCTTCTGCAAAACTTACCTCAGACTTAATTACATGCATGTCGCAACCCACAGGGAGCAACCATCTAGCCAAGTGAGCAGGACTAACCCACATCGCAAAAACATTATCGATAGGCGCATCATACAGCTGTTGCATTTCACATAGCGCTCATAGTAATATGCAACCAATGGGTTTCATATTGAGGTTAACCATCATGCCAGACAAAATCGTAAAAACTATTGAGCTAAAGGCCCCGATTGCAAGGGTCTGGAGAGCCTTGAGTGACTACAAAGAGTTCGGACAGTGGTTCTGCCTTGATATCAAAGAGCCCTTCACGGTTGGCCAACCAATAAAGGCCACTCTGACATACCCGGGCTACGAGGGCCTGCTCTGGGAAGTTCATATTAAGAAAATACAGCCCGAGCAGCTCTTCTCATTCACGTGGCACCCAGCGGCGATCGACCCCAAAGTAGATTATTCCGTGGAAGAACCCACACTTGTAGAATTCAAACTTGAGCAAAAAGACTACGGCACCTTGTTGACACTGACAGAATCTGGCTTCGATAAACTACCAGAGTACCGCCGCTTCGAAGCATTCCGCATGAATGACGACGGATGGGCAGAGCAACTTCAGAATATAGAAAATTATGTCGCAAAAAACAATGTCGCCACAAAATAGACACGCCAGCGTTTTTGCCGCACTCGGTGATGCGACCAGGTTGTCGATAGTGAAAAGGCTATCGGACGGACAGCCTCACTCTATCTCCGAGCTGACAAAAGGCACCAACTTAACTCGCCAAGCCGTTACTAAACACTTACGAGTGCTGGAAGATGTCGGTATCGTTAATGGTGCCAAGTCTGGGCGCGAAAATTTATACAAGTTCGATCCTACACCTCTTCATCAGGCCAGGGGTTATTTGGACTTATTCTCGGCGCAATGGGAACAGGCTCTATACAGACTAAAGACTTTTGTAGAGGAGTGAAATATTTTTTCTGCTTTACACTTCAGCCCTAAATGCTTAATTTGGCGCGTCACTCGCATTCGAAAATCTAGCATGACCGTAATCATCTTTGTATCACACTACACTTTTCAACAAATCAAAAGCAAGTTATTCAGGCCCCTCTGCAAAATCCGACGAAACAAAGCAACTATTTAGATACTGTAAAGCTCATACAGAATCCTTTACAAACAGCTCTAGATGCCATTTGACAGAGTTCGTCCTGCGTGTTCTTATACTGTCGATGAAGCCTACAGGACACCCTATGAGAAAAGCAGCAAGCTTGTGCTTAAGCACCTTAATTGCACCAGTGCTAGCAGTGACAATAGCGCTCGCAGTCACGGAAGCAAAAGCAGTCGAAGTGAAAGCCAGCGAATTGTCGGCAAAAGAACAAGAAGAACGAGAAGTACGAGAAGTACGAGAAGTACGAGAAGTACGAGAAGTAAGCGAAGTCCAACCAACCAGAGACTCTGACGACCTCTTTACCGAAACCAGCCCACGCTCGCTACTGATGGTGGCCAGACAATGTATGCGTCACCACAATTACAATAAAGCGATAACACTTTTAAGCAGAGCCGTAAAACTAGACCCAGACGACCCTGATGTAATCTGCCTTTATGCCGAAGCACTCGAAGAGAAACTCTCACACCAAGTGGAAAAAGACCCCACTGTATTTAATTTGTGTGTCAAAAATTGGCTAACAATACTGCGCAACGAAGCCGGCGAAGAGAAAGGCGCAACCTACAAAGGCATCGGCATCGGCATGGGCTATTTCCAGGATGAAGAAAGAACAACACGAGCGAAACTAAGGTTAAAAGCACTAACAGGATACATTCCCAAACCATGGGAAACCAATGACCGCTATCTGCGCCGCGTGCTAAAGCCTGCGACAACCAGCGTGACCGCGACTATCAAGGTACCGGAGGAGACAGGCCCTAAGGAGAAAGCCAAAACACAACGCTAGCAGATGCTGGCTCCCCTGACCCAGATATGATCGTTAACCTCTCACTGGTTACACCATGGCAACAAAAAGTAGCAACCGGCTACAACGGCGGCCGAACAATTACCGATTGTGACTAAATCTAGGGCTTCGAGCCATAAATCCTACTTAAGAAGTGCCAAACTGTCCGTAACAAAGTAGAATTCCCCTACAGTAAGAATTGCACAAATCGGGAGAATCGCATGAAATCGGCATTGTTGTCCACTTTGGTAGTAGTCGCTTTGGCTTCCTCGTTTGCCCTCACTTGCTGTGCCGCTCCTGAAACTGGCAAAAGCGCTGGCCCTGATCTGGTGAAGGTTTCTGGCGATGCTAGCTTTAAAAAAGACGTGCTCGAATCAAAATTGCCGGTTGTAGTCGATTTTTACGCCGATTGGTGTGGCCCCTGCAAGATGCTGGCACCGATTGTGGAAGATTTGGCCAAAGAGTATGACGGCAAAGTAGTTTTCTATCGTGTCAACATAGATAAAAACGAAGCCCTAGCCACTAAGTTCGAAATTTCATCGATTCCGGCCATCAAAGTCTTCAAGAATGGGAAAATCGTGGGCGATGCCCTTGGATTAAAGTCTGCTGAGCAATTGCGTCCAGAGATACAAAAAGCCCTTTAGCCTTCTTGTATGGCCTTTTAGGTTGAAAACAGCAACGTCTCGTTACGAAGCGGTTTCTGCTCGTTTAAGGTGTTACGATAGTTGAGTAACTACAATTTGTAATCACGCGACTACAAATTGCCTAAAAAGCGCTCGAAAGACCCGCAAATTGACAAAAGTAGCTGACCAAAATGGCTGAAAAGACAACTAATATAAGCCTTCGTATTCCCGAAGAGTACAGAAAACGCCTTCAGCTCCAAGCCGACCAGAAAAGTTTGAGTTTCAACGCCCACGTTCTACGCGTACTTGAAATCCACTTGATGAGCTCGGGTTTTGGTCCAATCTCCCAAACATCAAGCACCGGCCGCCTCTTCCAAATAAGATGCGAGCCATATATAGACAATGTTGATGAAACCACCTGGGCATTCTTCATCGACGAACCAAAGTTTGAGAAAGAACGCGCCTATTACTCTATCGGTATAGGTCGTACAATTCTCAGAGACTGGCAGGTCAAGGACAAAGCCACTGTTTCGAAAGAAATTGGGCTGGCACTCTTGGGCTACTACAATCGCAAGGGCATGGAACTCGACCGCTTGGTCTGGAACCAATATCCAGGGCCCGACAACGATGGCCGCAGAATACTGCAAGTGGCCGAAGTACCGGAAACATTAGAGCAGTTTTTGGACCTGCTCATGGCTGACCAATGGACCGATAAGTTCGTTGAGCAATCAGAGAAGAGTCAGGACATCCGCCGAGGAAGACCTGAATCTGCTTTGTACAGGTAATAGTGCACAAGCCTGTGCGAAGACTATGAGAACCACAACGAGATATTGAGAGTTCACCATATGCGGTGCCATCAATATGCTCAGAGGAAAAAACTATGCTCGAATTCATTCTATTGTTTGCTGCCTTCTACGTCTGGCATGCCTGCGGCATCACCCTCGGCTACCATCGCGGCCTTTCCCACAGAGCTTATAGCTGCCCTAAATGGGTGGAATATTTCTGGGTCTTGCCAGGATTTTTAGCTTTTGAAGGTTCGCCAATTTGGTGGAGCACCATGCACCGTGCCCATCACCACCACGTAGATACAGAATTAGATCCACACTCACCACGCTACGGTGTCGCCTACGCTCACCTTGGCTGGTTGGCCAAAATGAGCTATCCATCGCACATTGATCCAAACGTTCAAGCCAAAGATTTGATCAACGATCCAATTTACGCTTTCCTCGAACAGGGTGGAAACTGGCGCAAAGCCCACACACTTTCTTATGCACTTAACTTGCTCTTCCGCGTTGCCATCTTAGCCGCCTTCGGCTGGGTGCCTGCTCTTGCTAGCTTGTTGGCTGGTTTGGCCGTGCAACAAATTCCTCTTATGCTCAACGTTCTTTGCCACTTGCCTAAATGGGGCTACAAGACCTATGCCGGATACGACGACAGCGTCAACGTTTGGTGGGTAGGCCTGCTGGCTATGGGCGAAGGCTGGCACAACAACCACCACGCAGCTCCTGGATCTGCTAGAAGCGGTATGGCATGGTGGGAACTGGACGTGTCTTACATGATTCTTGTTGTCATGAAAAAGCTTGGCCTGGTTACACGCATGAACGTTGTTTCGCACGAACGCATGATGGAAATTGCTTCTAAGTACAAGCCAGAAGTGGCAGAGATTGCAGCTCCTGTAGTAGCTCCGATATTTGTTCCAGAATTGGTTCCAGCGATGGCTTCAGTAGTTGCACCGGCAACGGCAGCAGTATCAGCTTCAATTTCGGCAGCCAGTGGCAAGTACTCAGAAGTGATTGAATCGCTAGAAACAGCGGTGAAAAACTCGAAAGACTTGGCTGTAGATATCAGCGCTAAGCAGAAACAAAAAGCAGTTGCTTACACAATCTCGCTGTAACTGCATCTCTCAATCCAAAAATCGAATAGGGCAGGGGCAAAGAACTAATTTGTCGCTGCCCTTTTTAATTGTTAGAGTAGTTTGTACGAACGAAAACTTGAATCTAAAACTTGATTCTCGCTCTGGAAACCCACGCAGGCCCGACATTTGCCTCAGCTACCCCACGGAAACGACAAAAGTAGGGATTCCGCCTCAAAAACGGCAGAACTTGGCGCGCCCAGAGAAACACAAGCATCAGTTGAGCAGACAACAGCCGATAAGCTTTCTAGCGAAGCAAACCTCCTTCTAGGAGCACTCAAGCGCGCGCCTCAGGCCTTCGTAGACCGAGCCAAGGACGCTACCGGCGACAAGCTAAGCGAGACCGGTGTAGAAGTGGCTGCAAGCGTTGCCATCGGTGCTGCCTTTGCTGTGGCCTTGAAGAAGCCCCAGGTGTTTGGAAAAGTAGTTGCACCATACGTTGAAGGCGCCGCTCAAAATGCAGGAAAAATCTTTGGTGCGGTAGCAGCAGTGGATGTCGGCACAAAGGTAGGTGTGCCGGCCTATCAGGTCTGGAAAGATCCACGCACCCTAGAACACAACAAAGTGCAGCTGGGCAATTCGCTGGGTGGAATGGCTTTTGATTATCCCGTGATGGCAGCTTCAGGCTTAGCCGGATTTGGCGTGGGTTCGAAGCTTGCGCGAATGGAAATGGGAGCGGGGCTGGGCCTAGGTAAGAAAGTGGAGCTGGGGGCAACTCCGCACACCTTTGAAAAGCTCTCCACTCAAATGAAAGGTGCACAAGCCACCGAGCAAAACATAGTGGCATCGGTAAAAGAAGAGAACTTCCTTGGTCGCGGCAGCAATGGTGCGGTGTACAAACTAGATTTCACCAACGACTTTGTCGTAAAAGTGCCAGAGTTTGCCAAAGGCAAACCGCCGACTGGCAAGATTGAAGAAGTGGCAGACTTCATGCCTGGTCACAATGTCGGGCAGCCTGTCGCCAAACTAGGCGACTTTGAAATTCTCAAAAAGCAAGATGGTTTCGCTGCTGGTGGCCCAAGCTACAAAGCCCGCAAAGAAATGGGGCCAGAGGCAGCTGAAGCAGCCTTTGCTAAAGGTGTAAAAGCTAGTGCCGAACTTCCTCAGTCAGCCTATGACGAACTAGCTAGAACAATGATGGCAGTGGAAAGGCATGGTCTGCAATTCGATCCATCGAAGCCAGGAAATATCTTAATTGATCCAGTTGGTCAACGTTTCAATCTTGTGGATATTTCCAAAGCCCATGCAGTAAAACCCTATGAACACACAGTTGCAGACATCATAGTTCCACTAGCAGACAACTATTTTGTTGGTTCAGTACTGGCAAACAAAGGTGTTCCATACCAATCGTTCCTTCAGCAGATTATCGCGAAAGCAAATATCGCAGCGAAGAATGCTGGCATGCATGAGCGGCCAGAACTGGGGTCTAGCCTAAGTTACAGTTACAAATTGGCCGGGTTGAAAGTTCCGGGCGAGTAGTTTGGTGAATAATTTGGCGAGTGGCTCAGTATTCACCGACGAGAATTCTTAGCGACAATGCCAATTCCTTTACCTAGGCAATGGTGAGGTAACCGTGCTGGTTTTGCGCGTTGGGCATCGCAGCAATTATTTTTTGCCGCTCTCATCCCGATAGAGCCAACAGAGAAACAAAACCAAACTCCAGCAGGCAGCTACCGATAGAATTCCTTCTGGTTCTAAAATCAGACCCTCAAAGCCAATCAAAAGAGTTCCAAGCGTAGTTAAACCCAGTAGAAGGCAACGCGCTAGCACACAGACATTGCGATCAACCTGCTTAGCCTTTTCTAGCTCGCGCAATTCTTTCTCTAAATCGCGAACGATTCAACTTTTCCCGAATTCGCAATAATCGCACCTCGGACCAGTTAACCACACCAAAAGGAAACAACAATTCGATATGCTCAAAAGACATTTTCCAAAACTTCGCATCTTTTACCAAGCCACGCGCTAGACAATCTTCATAGTGACGCTCAATTTCATCCACGATATCCTTGACGTACTCTGCATCCATAAAAAAGATATTTCTGAAATTCATCAATAAACGCCCTTAATCGAAAGCACCGAGAGAATGTCTCTGAAATAACGGCGCACTCTTGAAAGCGGATGATTAGGGAATTGCACGTCGTGCTCCGGTGCATCCGGTGAATAGTGTCCTTTAGCTGTGCCATGCTCAAAGCGCGTTGCTGACTCCGATAATTCGCGGATAGAAACACCAGAAGCAATGAAGCGGTCCATAACAATCGCTTCGCGAATACCAGTGATACCGGTCTCCATGCACATCAATTGCAGGGTAAAGAAACTATTAGTGAATGGCAATATCAAACAGCCAGAATAGACCATGCCGCTTGGTGCTTGATTCTGCTTCAGTATGTACCACAAGGCAGGCACTCCAGCAGCACCGACAACATCGACAGAGACCATAATCTGGCCCGCCCCGTCAGCGATATCACGCACGGCCTTGCGCACACCCACATGGTCGTCTAAATCAATTCCCTCAAGCGCTTCGGGCTGGTAGGTGAGCAAGAGCGTGCTGGCAAACTCATCGCCCTCAGCATCTCGCATCCACTGCCGCCGTTGGCTGTCAGCGTGCACGGCAGTCCAGCCCTCAAGGCGCAAATTAATTGCATCGAAGCCTAACTGTTCAGTAACCATACAAATCCCACGACTTTCTAATTTCAATTTCTAACAGCACTTTCTACTTGCACTTACTCATACGCTCTTTGTCATTCAAATTCTGTTGGTCATTCATATTCTCTTTACCCGGCGCTCGGTAGAAACAGCGCGAGTAATCAATTTTGGTTGCCCAAGTTGGTCAAAAACCTTGACCGAACTATCATTCTTCACCAGGCCATCGCGTATCAAGGTGTAGCGGTTAAGCTCTTCGTCTTGATAGGCCTCGACCACTCTCTTGTCTTTCTTGCTTACGACCTGATGGCTGGCCTGCACTTTAATTACAGCCGAATTCTTACCATCTAAAATCATCTCGTACTTTTTGACGCGATGATAGTCGACGGCAAAACCACGATCAACAGCTCCCCCTGCACCCAATGGCACAATCATGAAAACGTTGCCGCGCCTATCTTTGTAGGTGCCAAAGACATCAGTAACACGAGCAACTTGTTTGCCAACTGCTTTAAGTTCTTTGCCGCTCGGCAATTCCTTGCGCGATAGCTCATTGGTTTCAGTACGTTGCCACTGGCCAGCTAACCAAAACGGAACCTTGATTTGCACCCGAGTAGGCCGTCTGGACGTAGTAGCTAGCAAATTTTGTTCCGCCGCCTCACGCAGTCGCTTTCGATACAGCGCTTGGCCGGGATCAATATGAGGGGTGCGCGAATAATATAGTTGATTGGGCGGCGGTACTTGAGGCTGCGTTCTTACAGGGCTGGTAACCGCAGGGGTGATGCCGCTGCTCGCATTCGAGTTGCGATAAGGATTAACCAGCGCAGGTGGAGAATTAGAAGGCGGAATATTAGATGGAACAGTGGCGCCAGCATTACCACCCAGAGCAGCACCAACTCTTTCGCTCACTGGCAATGGTTCAAGAGAATCGCTGTGCGAAATTCCACCAGACAATTTGAAGGTGGCTTTTTCTTGGGCTTGAATTGGCAGCTCAATAAACAATGGCAGCGCAGCAACACTGAGAACCAGTGCAGCTCCACCAACACAGAATCTCGCAGGCATCACAGTCTTAAACAGAAACGCCAGCCTTATCGCGAGCGTTATCCGCTCGGCGCTGTTGCTCCAGAAGCACCATCAATACTGAGATATCAGCAGGGCTGACACCACCGATGCGTGAAGCCTGACCTAAAGTCATGGGGCGAATTTTGTTCAATTTCTCGCGTGCTTCTTTGGACAAATGGTCCGAAGCTAAATAGTTGAAATCAACAGGCAGCTTGAAGCCATCAAGCTTTTCAGTCTGAGCAATAAGCAAGCGCTGACGCTCGATGTAACCGGCATATTTGATGTCGGTTTCAACTTCCAAACCAAAAGCAAAGCCTTCTTCTGATGCAGGAGCAAGCTTGTTGATAATTGAATATGGCACTTTTGGACGGCGCAACAGCTCTTCTAAAGTAGCCGACTGCTTCATCGATTCATCGTAGGGTGCAAGCGCTTCTTCCCACTCTGGGTTGGGATGAATGCGCACTGATTTAACTCGTTTTTTCTCAGCATCAATCGCTTCTTGTTTGGCGACAAATAACTGCCAACGATGATCGTCGACCATGCCCACTTCGCGACCAAGTGGAGTAAGGCGCATGTCAGCGTTGTCTTGCCGCAAGAGCAGACGATATTCGGAGCGAGAAGTCATCATACGATAAGGCTCACCAATTTCTTTGGTGACCAAATCATCAACCAAAGTGCCTGTATAGCTCGATGAACGAGGCAAAATAAACGGCTCGCGATCAAGGGCATAGAGAGCAGCATTGATACCAGCCATGATGCCTTGAGCGGCAGCTTCTTCATAGCCAGAGGTGCCAAGAATTTGGCCAGCAGCGAAGAATCCAGGCAAATCTTTAGCCATTAAAGCATGGTTGAATTGAATGGCGGGAAGATAGTCGTACTCCACAGCATAAGCTGGACGCACCATCGATGCATTTTCCAAACCAGGCAGCGAATGCACTATATCGTGCTGCACAGCCACAGGCAGACTGGTAGAGCAGCCTTGCAAGTAGACTTCGTAGGTCGACCGGCCTTCTGGTTCAAGGAATAGCGAGTGGCTATCTTTGTCAGCGAAACGCACAACTTTATCTTCGATTGATGGGCAATAACGGGGCCCCACGCCATGAATCATGCCTGAATACATAGGCGATTGATGGAGATTGGCACGGATTAGCTCGTGAGTCTTCTCATTAGTGCGAGTCTGGTGGCAAGGAATTTGTGGCAGCACAGGCCGCTTGTCGAGGAATGAGAAGAACTGCAACTGATCATCACCTGGTACAACAGGCAATTGCGAATAATCAATAGTGCGACCATCAATGCGCGGAGGTGTGCCAGTTTTTAGGCGACCAGTAGTGAAGCCCAGAGCCCGCAAGAAAGCAGACAAACCAACAGCAGGGAACTCACCGGCCCGACCAGCTGGCATAGTTTCTTTGCCGATCCAGATAGTGCCTTCGAGGAAAGTTCCAGCGCAAAGCACAGCAGACTTACAGGCGATTTGGTCACCAAAAGCTAGTTCTATTCCTGAAACCTTGCCGTCCGTGAGCAGCAAGTTCTTCACCATGCCCTGTCTCAAGGTGAGATTGGGCAAAGACTCCATGTACTCTTTCATCCAGGCGGAATACTCGCGCTTGTCTGACTGAGCACGCAGAGACTGCACCGCGGGCCCGCGGCTAGAGTTGAGCATGCGAATTTGCAGGTAAGTAGCATCGGTGGCAATGCCCATAACGCCGCCCAGAGCGTCAACTTCACGGGCAAGGTGAGTCTTGCCAGGACCGCCAACGGCTGGGTTGCAAGGCATAGCGCCGATAGTGTCGAGATTAACTGCTAACAGAAGGGTGCTCAAACCCATACGGGCGCTGGCATTTGCTGCTTCACATCCGGCGTGTCCGCCGCCTATAACCACTACGTCGTATTGCATAGTCACTTTCTATATCTCTTACCAGATTGCTCATGATAACAAATCCTCTTGAAAAACATGTCAAAAGACCCCAGCTGGCGAAGCAATAGCGCAACATCGCAGCAATATCGGCCGCCATTATCTATAATCTGTTACATAGTTGGCCTGGAACAGGTCGGAATCTGAGGTTCAGTTAATCTATGTCCGTGGCTCCCCAGTCTTTGTCTCTCATAGCGAAAGGTCCAGTTAAGCCCTGGGCAACTCCAATAAAGTCATCGCTGACTAGGGTTCAGACTTTGCTAGTAACGTTGGCCGCCGCGGCAACGCTTGCTTGGCCAACCGCTTCGGTGTTCGCAGAGACAGCAGCGACCCCAACGCCTGCACCTGTCGCCAGTCAAAAGCCAGAAGCAAAAACCTCCGCTGAAACCCACTGACAAATCCAGCGACAAATCCACCCCTCAGGCAAGCGGGAACCCCAGCGACAAACCCACTGACAAATCAAGCGTTCCAGGCGAACCTCCAGTACTAGACCCTAACAAATTCTTTGGCCACGCCAAGTCAGGCTATGCCGCCGCACAACTCTGCCCAGAGATTTGCGCCAAGCTCTTTTGCTACTGCGGCTGCGACATGACTGATGACCACGACAGCTTGCTCGATTGCTTCACCACCGATCATGGAGTCGATTGCCATATCTGCCAAGAAGAAGCGCTCATAGCGTTGAAAATGAAGCGCGAAGGCAAAAGCATGAAACAGATTCAGCAAGCAATCGACATCATGTTTGAGAAAGAATATCCCTTTGACGAACCTAGTGCGGTGATTCAGAAGTATCGCAAAAACAGACTATGGCAGCCTGGAACAGTAAAGACCTTGGGCAAAGCAAGCAGTGCTGCTGGAAAAGCCAACGGTGCGCAAACTGGTAACGCTATCGAGAAATCCACCCAAAGCGCGAGCGGCAAAGCTGCACCTGCTTCGGGCAAAACAGCAAGTAGCTCGTCCGGCAAGCCGTTGCTTGGAAGAAATGGACAGCCGGTGGGCGCTTGCTGCGCTGGGCATAGCAAAGAAAAGAAGTAAATGGCTACGACATTCACATAAGTACCAGCCCGGCACTGGTTGAAGCTTGAAACAGTTTATAGCCAAAAGGAAAGACGCCCATTCTCCGAAATTCAAATCCTTAAGAGGATCATGCTTGGGGTGGGCGTCTTTGATGTATTTAGAATATCAATTTACCGCATCGGTGCCATCATCCTCTTGGTTGATTACACCCGATCTTAGGGTGGATTCAAAAAGGTAACCAGTAGCGCACCTTACTTACTCATATGCAGAGCCTTACTGACATTATTAGCAGCCTGAACAACAGCGGCACGACCCAAAATAGCAAGACATAAGCTATCCGGAAAAAAGTCCGGAAACCCTGGATTTTTCATAATTTCTTCTGCGTGATTGAGCTTACTTCCTATGCCAAAGTCTTTCTGATCCATTGCTTTGGCGCTGGTCATTCCTTGATCAAGCAGTTCACCACTCTTGTCGTCGAAAATCTTGACCCAGAGATAGTAATAGGGGTAGCCGACACCAATGTGAATAGCATCCTTCTGCAAGAGTTCATAAGTAGTTCGAACTTTCCGACCCAATCTCTCTGTAAAACAAAAATCGAGATCTCGCTGCAAGTACTTATCGAAAAGCTCCCCAGGTGGAGTATTAGCGACAATAGGAGAGCGATGCATATCTTCTAACGCCTTGATAAAGCGCTCGTTGTCTTGCTGACTCATTTCTGGCACCCTTGGATTTTCAGCAAGGCATTGAAGCGCCAGCGGCCCGGAAAAGGTAAATATTATGGATCCTGCAAACAAAAGCTGAAGCAATTTCATATTTGTTCCTGCACGTAAGCCGTTTACATGAGAACATCTTAGACCGACCAATGTATCCCTATTGTCAAAACATTGGTCAATTCAGGTAAAACAATTCAGGCCAGCAAAGAAAAGCACAGCAGAGTAGACATGGATATGACGATGGATTCGAGCAAAACTAATTCAAAAACAAGTAATGCGGTGAGTAAAGCAACTAACAAAGTGACTAGCAAAGTCATGGTTAAGCAACCGGTACTTCCGGCAAAAGCGACGGCACCGCTCAACCGACTTGAACTAGCTGATGACACTGAATATGGTGACTTTCTCTTAAACGGACAGAGCCTAGTCGGCCAATCCTTCGAGCGCGTCACCATCGAGCGTGCCTTGTTTAAGCTTGTGCGCTGCTCAGCACTAAATCTGACCAAGTCGAAACTAGTAGACATTCGCTTCGAAACCTGCGATTTGTCAAACTCTGAGTTTCAAGACAGCAAATTTACTCGCGTTGAAATGGCTGATTGTAAAATCACTGGTCTGCATATCACAGACGCTGACATCGGTGATTTGCTGCTGCAGAGCTGCACAGGCGAACTCGTTCACTTCCACGACAGTGTCTTTAAACGTGTCATATTTCAAGGCTGCCATCTTCGTGGCGCCGATTTTCGCTACTGCAATTTAGAGGGCGCTATTTTCAAAGATTGCGATCTACAAGAGGCTGAGTTCTACGAAGCTAAATTGGCAGGAGCTGACTTCCGCTCATCTAATATCATGGGAATTAAGGCTCATCCAGCCGATCTAAAGGGCGCCATAATTGATTCAGACCAAGCGGCACTTCTTGGCCGACACTTCGCTACGCTTCTGGGAATCGAAGTGAAGGAGAGTTAAGTCACTCGGGCCCGTCTCCTTCGCTTGAAATTCAGCACCACCGCAATCAATACAAAGCTACACGCCCATGAAAGAAAAATTTGTATAAGCGGCGTGGCATCCAAGCAAATATTGGCCCATCGAAAACTATACTTTTTGTGCCAGCAATCGTGAAACATTCGATGATAGAAACCAGGCGGAACAAGCATATAGCGACGATTTGGGTCATCAGTCAGATCTACTTTTGAAATATCACGGCCCCAGAAATCAGTAAGTCCCACTTGTAAGTACAGGCGCTTGACTCGCTCCGACGATCTCCCGCTCTCTAATATTTTGGTGAACTCAGAATACGGAAGCTCCGTGCGCCCAAGTGTAGGATCAAAAATGAGCCGAACGGTCAGAGACACGCTAACAACTATGAGGACAGCGATTAACGCTGAATTCAACTTAAGTAGGTCAGCAATGTGCAAAGACTTTAGCCACATACTAAAAATCTGACCTCCCGGCTAAAGAAAACGCGAAATAAAATGGTTTCCATGGAAACTATTTTATTTCGAAGAAATGAGAAGCCTAGACCTATGATAATTTCTTTGATAATTTCTAGGATAATTCCCAAATTACCTGTTTGACCTGCGACTGTCGATACTGCTGTGGTACTCCGTCAGGCCATCAATGCGCTTCTGGCAAGCCTGATTGATATCATCTTTTTCTCGCTCGAACTCTTTCTTCAGCCGGTCCACTCGCTCTTCATAGTCGGCCTTGACCTGGGCTTGATACTCTTGTCTAAAATAACCAGCCCGCCTGCCGCGAGGGGCATTTGCCATCTGCTGCTGCATGACCCTTTGTTCTTGCTTAATCCGGTCATCGAGGGTGCGCTGCTTCACCTCTAACTTGTCTTTGGCGTCCTTTTGCAAGCGTGATGTTTCTTCTTGAACATATTCTTCACTACTGTGATTAGTGCCAGCTGTAGGACGGGGCAGGGCCGGACCACTAAGACTGTTGCTTAGACTATTGGTTGAACCGGTGGCCATCCGACGTTGTTCATAGATCTGCTCAAGAGCTTGATAGGCATTGACTGCTTCCGAAGAATCTTTGCCTCCGCGCAGGCAGTACTTATAGGCGGCTTCGGCCTCAGCTACTTGATTGAGCTTGACGCAAATATTGCCTAGTAAATAATGTGCCGTGAGATTTTTAGGATGCGCAGCCAAAAGAGATTTACAAAGCTTCTTTGCCTTTTCGAATTGATTGTCAAAATACTGATCAAGAACAGCCTTGATTTGACTCTCTTCGTCAGCCGCTACACAGGGAAGCGCCGCCTGAGTTGCTAAAAGCAGAAGGGTTATGAAGGCCGCTCTGAACTTGACAGCCGCGTTAAATTTGAATTCGCCCGCGGCCCGGGCTGGCACACCCGCCCCGTTGGCAATTCTGGAAAGAATATGATTTAGCATACGCGCCTTAGACTCGATCTACTTACTACTAAATAGTCTACAGCTTGCTACACAGCGAGGCCAGCATCAACCAAGGCCCCGGGCTTATATGCGTTTGCAGTCTCACAGACATGGAATCGTCACAACTTGGGCCATATACTCGGTTTTACTAAGAGTCCAAAGTTTGAGGCTCTAATTGCCGAAGTTTTATCAGCAGCCGTTTTCGGGCTGTTGGTCTACTTTGACTTGGCAATAACTTTTTTTCAGCAATTCGATGTCCCCGAGTGCGCTTAAGCGTGAATAGAGGTAATTATGCAACTGATGCTTTCACTAGAAGCAGGCTCTACAGGTCCTTTGTATAAGCAGATGGCCAACGCTATTTGCAAAGCAATTGAAAGTGGTGCGCTGCGTCGGGGGCAAGTTATGCCTTCCACTAGAGAGCTTGCTGAATGCATGTCGGTATCAAGATTGACAGCACGACGTTGTTATGAAGAGCTGATAGGACAGGGGTATATCAAAACGCAGAGTCGTGGAAAAACTTTTGTCAGCAATTCTGTTTCTGTGTCTCCGGCCCCAGTATCACTGTCAGCTGACAATAAGAAAATTGATTTGTCTGCTTTCGGAAAACGAATTTTGTCATACAAAAATGAGTCATCTGAGCCCAAACCTAATGTCTTTGCTGTTACACCACACAGTCTTTTGCCTGTAGCTCGCTGGCAAGAGTCATTGTATGAAGCGGTACGAGATGTTGGCACTGAGCAAAGTCTATTTGAATCTGATCCATTTGGCTTTCTTCCTTTGCGTGAGCAACTGCAAGCCTTACTGTCACGCACTAGGGGCATAGTATGCAGCCCAGAGCAGATTGTAGTTTTACCTTCAACTGAAGGTGGCCTTGATCTCTTGAGTCGACTAATTCTAAATGAAGACGATCTTGTCGCCACTGAAGATCCTGGTTTCTCTGGAATTCGTGGCAGCTTGAAAACGAGCGGTGCTAAGGTCTGTCCTATTGCCCTTGACCATGATGGCATACGCATCGATTTGCTGGCTGATATGCCTCAGGCACCTCGTCTGATCTACGTGACACCATCGCACCAGGACACACTCGGCATGCCCATGTCGAGATCTCGCAGACATCGACTTTTGCAGTGGGTAGTTTCGAACAATAGCATTATTGTTGAGGATGACTACGACAGTGAATACAGGTACGGTGAAGAACCAATGCCAGCGCTCTTTTCTCAAGATTTGTCTGGAAGCGTTGTCTATAAGTACAACTTCTGGAAGTCACTATATCCTCTTGTGAAACTTAGTTTTATGGTCATTCCAGCAGCTCTCATTCCTTCGTTCCGCCAGACACTTAGTGCTATTCGTCCTGAAATGCCTTTGCTTGAACAAATCGCTCTTGCCAGCTTCATTCGCAAAGGTCACTATGAGCGCCATTTGCATCGTTGCCGCAAAGCTTATGCTTGCAAGCGCGCCAGCCTCATTCATGCACTGACAAAAGTATCAGGTAATAAAGTCAAATTTTCTCATCAGACAGGGGGAACAAGTTTGTTGGCACAGTTCCCTGCTCATATCAGCGAGAGTGCCATAGAAGCAGGCGCTGAGCAAGCTGGAATAACTATGCTAGCCACTAGAGAAAACTATGCAGTTTCAGAGTCTCCTAAAAATCAATATCTGATTTCTTTTAGCGACATTGACGAAGACAAAATCGACATTCAGATTAGTCTGTTTATGCAATTGCTTCATGTTGAAGACTACGCCATACCAGTGCCGGCCTTTGTTTCAGAGCAAATGTGGCAGAAGTCTAGCTAATTGGCTGTCAGGAAACATAACTAGTTTTATCTAAATTTGAAAGGTGAAATCATGCCACGAGAAATTGCGAACGATACGGCAGAACGATCCTTGAATGTTGAAAGTAGCTCTGTTTGGCAGCAGATCAGCCAGGAGCGTTTAGTTCAGCACAGAGGAGCTGAAATTGCTCAGATTCCTGCAGCTGCCAGCGGAGACGCTGGGCTTCCGAAACCCAGAGAACTCCCTAGGCCTATGCGTACAGCATTTCCAAGTCCTTATGAGACAGAAAAAGATAGGTGGCCGGATTTCTTTCCCCCTGTCTAGCCACGAATGCACTTGCTTGCTATCGTAAATTAGGTCGTTCTATTATGCTCCAAGACACGCAGCCCTTAGCCATTCAGCTCAATTATCAACCTGGATACATTGTAGACAGGGTCTATCTGCTGAAAGAGCTGATTGGTCGAGGTGGAATGGGCTCGGTCTTTCGAGCTGAACATCTGGTTCTGAAGAAAGAATATGCTCTCAAACTACTTGCTTCTGGAACGCTACAAAGCGAACAGTGGCAGCGATTTTCGCTTGAGGCAAGAGCGATTGCCAAAATCAATCATCCGGCCATAATCAAGATTCATAATATGGGTTTGGACTCTGATGGCGTGCCCTATTATGTTATGGATCTTTTGCCAGGCACTACTCTGTTCGATTACTGCAAAGAAGACAGTGTTATTTCAGTAGCAGAGATTATTGATGTTTTCAAACAAATCGCTTCAGGGCTAAGTTATGCCCACGGTCTCAGACTGGTTCATCGCGATATAAAACCATCTAATATTATGCTCTCTAGAACTAAAACTGGCTTTGATGTAAAAATAGTTGATTTCGGTATCGTCAAGCTTTTAAGTGACTCTTCACTCAATTCGCAAGTGCAGACAAAGGCCGGTCAAGTAATCGGCTCGGTTTTGTATATGAGTCCAGAACAAAGCTTGGGGCCGGCCTGTGATCAGCGTTCAGACATATATTCACTTGGTTGTACGCTCTATCAAGTGCTAGCGAAACATCCACCTTTCGAAGGGAAATCAGCCGTCGAAACCATTTTCATGCACCAGTCGCAACCTGCACCAGCGCTGAATGCCACTTGTCTGGATGCGAAGTTCACTCCTGGGCTCAATCACCTAGTCAGTAAAATGCTTGAGAAGAATCCCAAACAGCGCTATCAGTCTATGAGCGAAGTCATTCACGACCTAGAGCGCATTGAGCAAGGCAAATCAATTGGTACAGGCGCTGCAAATACCGCCAGTGATGCTACTTACAATATCGAAAACGGTGCTGCTAGTCAATCATCTGCCATTACGCGCGGACCTGATGGCGACAGTCTAGATTGGGTTGTCGAAAAGGAACAAGGTAGCCCTTTCTTCGCTAACAAAAGGCGCGTCTTTTTAGGAGGCGGTGCAACCCTGCTTTCAGTGGCACTAGCTTCCGCTGTTGTCAGTTATTCTGCAAAACTTTGCCTTACAGATGAGAAGGGAAGCCAAAAGCAGATCGGCGAAAACTTGTCGCTAAAGCAAAATGAACAAAAGAGAATAGTGCCGTCGCCGTTCAGTCGCGCCAGTATTATCGCTGATCCTAACGATGAGAAAGCACTGTCTGTTTTAGAGCAAGTAGTGTCAATTAAAGGTAAGCTCGTTCGCACAGACGAGGAAGAACAGATAGTCATTAACTTTCCCAAAGAACGAATTGGTTACTTTGATTACTTTGGCCGAGATAAGCAGCACGTATGGAGAAAAGCGCAAAACGATTGCACTGTGCCGAGCGATAGAAGTATTCGACTGATCGTGTCTCCCGATGCTCTGGTTGCTTTCTTTCATCCGCATGTCTATTCAAAAATTGATCCATCTCTATTCAACAATTTGAAGGTTAGCGGTAAGCCAGACGAAACAGAATTTTTCTTTCCTGAAGATTATTTGCCAAAATGCAGTGCTCAAGCATTGCGCATCATTGAAATTGCTAGTGACTGGGAGCAGCTCAGAGTGCTAGAAGTTGATGGCGTCAACTTCAGCAGCCTTGATGATCTGTCTTGCTTCAACAAGTTTGAACATTTACGTTTGCTTCGCTTGCGTCAAATCTCTAATCTGCCAGGCCGAAGCTTAGCCAAACTTAGAATCTTTGACAGCTTGAAAGAATTACAACTAATAAGCAGCTCGCCAATCGATGATTTCTTCGCGAATATTTCAAGCCGATCGAAGCTCGAGAAAATAGTTCTAGACAATATCACTCTTAGTGAAGCAACTTTGGCTGACCTGGCAAAACTTAGTCATCTTAAGTGCTTGACGATTAGTAGCGTTAAGCTCAACGATGGTGAAATCAAAGCTATTGCTAAACTGAAACAAATTGCTTACTTGTGTATAACAGGCACCACGGTTAGTGCCCGACAGTTCGCTTGCTTGGTGTCAATGCCACAGCTAAAAGTTCTCTCCATCGGTGGTGTCGATTATAAAGTTGCTTCAGGTAAAGCCTCGAGAATTAAGGCCAATCCCTGCCGCTGGCTCGACTACAACTAACGCTGATAGATGACTTCATAACTTCACTTCTTTGGCTGCTTGAGAAGATATGCCTTCGAGAACTTGGAAACGCTAAAATCGCATCCCACTGTTTTCTTGTCATATTTTTCGATTAGCTTGTTGAAGGTAAGGAAGTTGCGGCGGTCTAGCTTTTGCTGAAATTCGTCATACTCCTTTGCTGCTTCGAACTTCTGTCCTTTATCCAATTTCTCTGCAACTGATTTAGCGTGGTTCACCAACTCTTCTTCCGGCAATACTCTGTTCTTCAGCCAAAGCTTAGCTTTAGCTCCGAAGTTAGGCTCAGAAGTCGGTCCTACTTTTTCCGAGGTAGCAATCTGATACTCACTAAACAAAGCTGCCGCTGCTTGTGTTGCTTCTGCGTCCATGAGAACTCTATCGGACGGATCTTCCATTCTTAGTGGCAGACCTCCTGACTGAGTTTGTTTGTTCATGGTGTCAATATCTTTGCTCTTCACTAACACTTTCAGGTAGTCTGCATGCAAGCCAAGTTTGTTAGACTTACAGCTATTTCTTTAGGGGCGGTGCAGGAGCTTCAGCTGATGCCCCGTTTCGACTTCCAGAATAGAGATCAGGTCCAGGCTCAGGCCGACGCGCGGTCGGTGGGACTGGCCGCTGAACTTCACGAGGTCGTGGGGTTTGGGCTTGATCTGCAGGCGTTGCTGATGGATTGCGGCCCGGAGTGCCTGGCACAGGCGCCTCACTTGGTGCTGTTTTCTGCTCAGGCAGTTTCAAATCAGGCAGTACATACTTACTTCCGGCATAAATTAGATCTGCGTCTTTGATTTGATCTTTATTGCGTTCTACTATCTGCTCGATATAGCCTTTGATACTTGCAGCAGAAGCAACACTATCTTTAGGACCCGCAGCTTCTATTTGAGCCTTTGCTATGTGCCAGAGAGTGTCGCCGGGCTTTGCCTCATATACAAACTCTTTGACTTGCTCTGTGGGCGCAGCACCAGGATCAGTTGCTTGCTTGGGCTGCTTTGCCACTGCCGCATCCATACTTTGAGCGATAGCCTCGCTGGCTGACTGTGGCGTTAGGCCTTTAGCCTTTACTGCCTCCGTCACATCTTCATTTGACAGTACTTTTGAAAAATCCTGAGCCAATCTATGCTGAAGATGATTTGTTTTATTGTCGTATACAACCAATGATTCATATTGTTTCCCACTTTGTTGGTCTGTAACTAGCTGCTGACCGACAAGAGAAAGGTCGGGGAATTGCTTTTGCAGAGCAGCATTTGCTTCGGTGCGATCACGTTTCTGCTCTTCGGCTGTGCTGTTATTGCTCAGCTCTTTATAGACGGCTGAAAGATCTGGATTTGCTGCGTTCTGTTTAATGGCAGCTTCAGTTGATTCTTGAAGCTTGCCCGGCGCGCTAGCTGCTGCCTTGCCTGCGGGTGAGGTTGGTGCTTCACCCGATTCTTGGCCTTTTCTCATTGTTTCTGGACTTGCTTCACTTGCAGAAGGTGTTTGTGGTTGTGCTCTTTCTGGAGCTGGCGCTTGGCCTGCTTGGGCTTTTTTCGCCACGGCTTCGTCCATAGTTTTGCCAAAAATCTCACCTGCGACGGCTGGTGTTACTTTCTCCTGTGATATCTTTGCAGACATGTCTTCTTTCTTCACGACCACCGAGAAATTTTCTGCTTGTCGAAGCTCTATATTTTGGGTCTGCTTATCGAACACAACCAGGCCATTGTTTGGTTTGCCGCTCTTGTCTTGATACACGTCATTGCCAATCAGACTCAGGTTGGGAAACTTCTTCTGAATGACCTGGTTAAAGGCATTTCGCTCTTGGTTTTGCTCTGCGGCAGTGGTGTTGTTGCTCAAGAGTTTGAAAGCTTCAGAGAAGTCTGGCTTGTCTCCAGCCTTGTTAATGGCAGCTTCGCTAGTCTTTGTAATCTCATTTAGTTCAGCGGTCATAGCATTCTCCTGAAAATCTGTTTGAGCGCACTTCTCTAGTCGCCATACTCTGGCATTTCCTGCGCTGACTTCTACAATCTAGCTTTTGATTTGTGACGGTTCCATGGCGGTTTAGTTTTGATACCGAAATATTCTCTTCGAGTTGACCGCACCACCAGAAGTGCTTCTTTTGCTTTAAGGCATGGAATCGTCACGAGTTGGTTGCTAAGTTGATTGCAAGATTTCTGCCTATATAAGGAGCGAAACGATGGTTGGCAATTCAAATAATGTCGCACTGCACGCACAGACCGCTGATGCGAACTCAAATATGAAAATTGAGAATAGCGTTTGGGATATCATCCATAGAATCTCAGGCGATGCTGGGCAGTTATTCTATTTGCGTTATATGAACCTAGCATTTAAAACAGGAGATGTGACTTTGGCCTCGCAGATGATAGAAGAGCAGATGAACAGTTATGCAGCAAATTCTTCCTGGGAAGAGCGAAAGGGAATGGTGCGGGGATACAATATCTCGGCAATGAGCTCGGCCACTAATGACGAGAGTCAAAAAGTGTCGACGGCACTGATTTCATTAGATGGAAGCATATGGGTGTTGCCACTCACTTTGCAGTAAAACAAAAGCAAACAGACCGGTCTATTAATTATTTCAGAAAAAGGACAGGTGGCTGTCCTTTATAGAAAATGCAATTCAAGCTTCTAGGCCGTCGACAGAAGCCTGAACTAAGACTTGTCTATCCGCACAGAATCGAGCACTGAACCATCAAGGCCTAGTTGATTGAGGCAAAGATAACTTTCGGCAAAAGTCAGCTCAGTGAATGAATGCTCTTGATCGATAAGTACCACTGATGAGGCGCAAAGAGTGCCTTCGTTTGGCTTGGCCTCAACGCTCACAAGTTTACCGCTGGCGCCCGTAACTACGTAGAGAACACCTTTAGGGCGAGTATTAACGATACCGTCAAACTCATAGTCAATGACAAACTCTCCAGGTACAGTGCCGTTTGTCAAAGGCTCTTTATGATCAGGTCTGTAACAGAGAGGACGATGCCGCTCATAAAAGTGACAGTGACCATTGAAGACAATGTCAACTTGTCCAGCCTCCAGAATCGGGCAAACAAGCCGCATTCGTTGTTCTTGGAAGTACTTCTTGTCGCTATTAAAGCCCGGTTGATGAAATACGACAAACTTCCACTTTTGCAAGCGAGCCGCTTCAAGATCCTTGGCCAACCAGTCCTGCATTTCAGGATAGCTCCAATCAGCATATTTGTTGGCGTCAAGAATTATCCAGTGCTGATCTTTCCAGTCAAACGAAAAGTTGGTCTGCTGAAGAAATGACTTGCCATAATCAGCTAGCAGTTGGTTGGCCTTCTTGCGTTTGCCAATCATAGCTTTGATGATTGTTCGCTTTAAACGCGGGCCATTGCTGGCGCCTTGCCAAAACAAGAAATATCCAAACAGGTCGCTGAAAAGTTTGTCGTCGAGCCTATCACTTTGTTTGGGCATACCAACATCATGATTTCCAGCTGCTGCAACAGTAAGAATCGAGCGCAAAATTGGTGCACCGATATCTTTGTGAATAGCATCGGCATTGAGAACCGGAAAGAAATACTTGAGATATTCGGAGATTCTGCCGTGATCATAGACCAGGTCTCCGGCAAGAACGATCATTTCTGGCTTTCTCTCATGCACAGCCGCAGCAACTTCTAAAGCGGCCTGATTACCATCGCCGAAGTCACCAAAAACGACAACTTTGCTTTGGTCTGAGATTTTAGGAATGCGAAAACTGCTGCTAAAGACTGGCACATCATCAATGAGAATTCGATATTGCGGATCTTCAACAAGCTCTGAGCAGCTGCCAGCATTGCTGTTCATTGGCAGAGCGACAGAAAACTTTCTTACCGAAAGACCATTGAGTCTTGCTTTTTTCTTTTTTCCGCCTTGGACGTCAACAGCTGTCCATGGTCTATTAGAGCCATTTCTATACTCTGCAGTCCAATATTTTCTGCCAATGGCGCTAAACCAAAGCAGTCTAAGTTCGTCCGAATCACTGCCAAGCTGCAAGTAGGGCTCGACTGCAAATATTTCATTTTGATTGCTACCGCGGCAAAGGCTGGCAACAACACTCTTAACCAGTGAAGTAAGCATGGGGGGCTCCAGATTTATAATTTCAAAAAGTCAGCAATCTTGTTCACGAGAGCTGAGTTTCAAGAAGAAACTAAAGTTGGTACTTGAACTTAAGAACAGATTTGGTAAGTGGTTAGTGGCCTGGTTATGAAAGGTACGGGAAAAAGATAGTATGAGACTAGCAATTTGAATATAGGAAACGAAAGGCAAGAGAGAGAGAAGTCGCATACTATTGGCAACAATTGCAGAACGGACTAGATCTGGTAATCATCCCCAAGGTTGAAGAAAAATCCAGTTGTCAAAATAGAACAAACTTCGATATTACAAGATGATAATTCTCGGCAAACAGACTCAAGTAGGCATAGCGCAGCTACGCCTACTTGAGCCTGAAAAGCCTTACCACCAGCGGGTTATGGCGAGGTTAAGATGACGTTTGAGCTAAGCTTTATTGGCTGCTTCAAGTATTTGAGCAGTTCTTGCTGCGCTAATCGGCTTACCACCCTCTGTTAGCGCTGTTCCTGACTCAAGTCTTTCTTTCAAGTCGCTGAGCATCGTGGCTTTATTCTTTGTTTTTCCGCCCTCGCTCTGAGAAATTCCGTTCTCAGAAAAAAGTTTTCTTAGCTCAACCACTCTCAACGGCATGGCCTCAGCAGCAAGAGCAGTTGGCTCTTGACCTCGATGATTGGGCTTAGCTTCAGGAAGCACGCCACGTTCTACCAGCTGATTTGGAACGCTTGGAGGTTTCGCTTCAGGCATCAACTGTTCCTTGATTGTTCCTACAGTTCTTTGATCATTACGGAAGGCAGTGATTGGATTACTCAGATCAATTGCAGATCTACCTGGGTTCATAGAGGCCAACTCTTTCGGTGAACCATGAGCCATTGAGACGGGCAAACTTGCTGCTTCCGAAGGAGCGAGAGCTAGCACTTCGTTTGTACCTGTTGCTGATACTGTAGTTTTTGGATTTTTGTAATCTATCCATGCTTGTCTTGCCCTCTCAATGCCAGCCATCAGGCCGTTCTGCAATTGCGTCGCTCTCTCAGTAACCACTGGAGCAACCGTTTCTCTGATGTTGGTCACTTGTCGGCTAACTTGGTCGCTGACAGGACGCGCACCATTGCTCTTTGCTTGCAGCTCGTTAGCGGTGATCTCTAATTGCTTGCGCGATTGGGCATCTTGCTTGGTGCCGTCTGTTATGCCCTGTCTCAGATTGCCTAACTTTTCTCCAAACCAATGAGTTACTTTGGCTCGCGCTGCCGCATCCCTCTCTGCTCCGGCTTTAACGAAATCGACAAGACGACCAGTTGCCCAAGCATGCCTCTCTGGTCCACCGGCGACGAAAGTCTCTGCACCGTCTAGAGCAGAGTTGACCGCATTGCCTAAGGTCCGGCGAAGTTTAATATCTTGCAGGCTCAAGAATCTAACTGCATCAGAAGTGAAGTTTGTAGCTTCAGTTCCCTTTTCAATTAGATAATTTCTGGCGACTTCATCTCGCGTTCTGCCAGCTTCTACCTTGCGAGACCAAGCAGCTCCTTCAGGCACTTCAAGCAGTTTTCTAACACCTTCGTCAACAATCAAGCCGCGATTTACTCGTCCCTCCCAGTAAGTTATGGCAGAGCTGCCGCCTTCTTTTGCACTGGCCTCGACCCCAGCCAAATTAGCCCTAGTGTCTCTTGCCCTCTGCTTCCAATCTGAGGTAAAGGTACTAGCCCCTTCTCTTACACCTGCAATTCTTGCTTGGGCAGCTTCAGCCATCTCTGAGGCCTTAGCGTCCCAGTTGCCTCTTCTCGCCTCAAGGGCGCCAGGCAATGCCTCTATCTCACTTGCTTTGAAAGTAGTTCCCTTTTTAACAGTCATTCCAGTTGAGTCAATTGTTTTACGTCCAACTTGAGTTAGATTTATGGACTCCTTGCGCCATATCGGTAAAGCTCCTTCGAGTAGCCGTGCAGTGTGTGTTCCTGCTTCGGTTCTTACTGCTTCTGTGCCGCGCCCTAATGTGTCAGTTATGTTTACTTTAGCGGCATTAAGTGCGTCACCAGCCTGATGAATTACTTGTCTACCCGCAGCAATACTGTCAATTGCAGTTTGTCTTAGTTGCGTCCCAACTTGCTTGGGAGAAACCATGCTTCCTTCTAGCAGTTTGACCAATGGTCTCTCAAGACTTATGGCACTTCCAGACAAGGACGGCATTTCGTGATTACCGCTTCCCTGCTTCTCAATTGTTGGCTCGACTATCTTTGCTCCAACTGGTGTTGCTTTGACGTCAACTGTCATTGCCGACACTGGCCGATCGCTAGCCTTGATCACACCATTAGGTTCAGCTGAAGCGAGCCTCGATTGGGTAGGAGTTGTTACTTCTACCACTTCAGCAACATGCACAGTGCTCTCAGAAGCTTTGCCTTTTGGTTGTGTCTGTGTTGCCTCCAATCCAATGTTTTGTTTTGCCCCTGACTCAACCGGCAGCGTAGGTCTGGCTGGAGCCTGTGGCACGATGTCTTTGCCAGTTGTGACTGTTACTTGCGGTGCTATTGTTTGGCTGTCTGTAACAGGTGCGGCTTGGTTGGACTTCAATTCTGGTGCAGCGGCTTTAGTTGCCCTTGTCCCCGCTTTTTCGCGGCCAAAGCCGCCCGAGCCCTTAGCACCGCTTGCGGTGCTCCTGCCAGCTTCTACTGACTGTTCAGCTCCGGACTTGGTTGTTCCGTCCTTGCCGACTTTATTTTGAGCTAGCCACTCTAGCCGTTTGCCTGAGTTTCCTTCTCTTCGCTCACCTTTACCTCCTGTACCTTGTCCGCTGCTGAGTTCTCGGTCGCCTCTACCGACGTTCGTCCCCATACCTCTGTCCGGAGGAGTTGGTGCGTCTTGTCTAGATGGAGGGCGTCTGACAGGACCGCGACTCGAAACTATTTCAGGGCGAGGGCCATACCCCTCTCCGACGCTAGATCGTCTACTTTCTTGGCCAGCGGGCGAAACGCTGTGTTTTCTAGCCAAAAGTTCTGGGCTAATGCCTACATGGGCTAGAGCTGGTGTTTCCGGAGCCTTAACTAAAGGTTCGTGCAAATTCGCTGCGGCGTTCCCAGCTTCAGCCAATTTCCCCTTACCGCCTGTAAAATTACTCCGCTTAAAGCCCTCGCCTGCCCCACTAAATAGCGCACCAGCAGCGGCCCATTTGATAGCAGACTCGTTCACAGTGCCCAGGTCAGCCTTGAATCCGCTTTGAATGCTAGTGTCTACGATTCCTCCTGAATAACCTGCAATTGCTCCATCCAGGCCCCGTTGTGCTATGCGGCCTCCAATTGCAGCAATGCCAGCCGTTGAGCCCGGCAATATGGCTTTGCCGATATGCCCCCCGATATGCATCTTGTCTACACCTGCCATGGTGGCAAAGGCAGCCGACATACTTCCCGTCTGCAGTGCTTTCTTCTGCCAGAACGCACCACCTGTGGCGGCCTCACCTTTATTGTCTAGGGTAGGCGTGAAAGCAAATCCTGTTATTGCGCCACTAGCTGCAGCTGCTTTCATGCCGCTAAAAGCGGCGCTACTTTCTGCACCCACAGAGCGACCACGGGTGAGAAAGGCTGTTGCTGCCATGGGTATGGCGAAGGCCGCGCCGCTTCCAAGTTGTTGAGCTAACCAATTGCCAGTGCCAATATTGGCCTCGTGCGACATTTGTGCTGGCTTGAAGTCTTTAAGCAGCTCTTTATTGCCGGATGCTTCTCGAGCTATCTGAACAACAGCAAAACCCATATTATGGATTGAAGATGTGAATGATTCAGAAAATGCTCCCATAGGAGAGTTAGCTTTTGATTTCTCGGATACTACAGGCGGTTTCGAATCACTGCTGAGTTTATCGAGGGCCTTTCGAGATGCTAGTGCATGAGAATTAGCGTCGCTATCGGTAACAATAATTCTACCGTTGTTAGCATCATTAACAATGGTGCTAACCAGGCTTGTATTAGGATTCCTTGGCTTGTCGCTGTGCAGCTCACTCATGGTCTTCTCCTTGCGAAACGTAGGGAGATTTTGCATTTTAAAGTGTTACGATTCCATGTCTGTGCATTCGTAGAATTCCCACAGAACAGAAAAAGACTCTAGCACCGTATGCGGTGCCACTTTATATTATACGCCGTAGTTAATCAAAGCTATTTTTTTAGTGCTTCTTGCTATTTATTAGTTTTCTTTGCCGTTGTATCGACGTAAGTGATTACGCCTTTGGCATTCATGGTAACTTCTTGATCAATCGTGGCTAACATGCGACCATCAAGAGTTCGAACTATGACCTTCACATCAAGTAGCTGAGCAATCCGTTTATGCCGCTCATCTCTTCTCTGTTGCTCTTGTATAGTCACTTCGAGGGCAACAGAATCACCAGTAGCTCCAAGAGTTTTGGCTATTGATTGATCGCGCAAAATATAATTGCATCTGTTCGTACCACTGTATGGTACTTCGCAATTTGCTCTTTGTCCGGCGGGCTCGGTGACTCTCATTAACTGCCCTGCTTGATCCCGTACATCTCTATAATTTTCGTCACGTCTTGGTTTAGTCACCGCAGGCTCAAATTTCCTAATTGTCTTGCCGCTAGCATCAATTTGCTCAATTGAAAGCTGCCCTGTTCCAGGGTCAACCAGTTGATCGAGTCGATTTAATTTAGTCCCTACTTTTGTAGTCTCGACGCTGACTTTGCCTTGCTCTGATGAGACTATCTCGACATGGCTTAAGAAAGTGGGGGCGAAAACATTGCCGCCCGGCAAAGTATTTTTAGTCTTGAGCAACATGATGTCATGCTGGCCAGAAGGATTGACAGTATCGACTCTAAGTTGTCCATCTCTTTCAGTTGCTTTACTCTCGCTAGAGAACTGGCCACTTTTTGATTTCAGCGCCTCAAGTGCATCAGCTTGAAGATGAGAGAGTGCCGTAGCGTTTAACGCTTCAGCGTAAGTGCGACTTTCGAAGCCAGCACCTTTTGGATTCGTCCTGCCTTTATCACCGATCTCTTCTATTGCCATGGTTGTCAAACCTAATCAGCCGAGTTTCTCAAAATTCACTGCCTAATGTTTATACCCAAGAGCGACCTTTTAGACACTGCTTTATCCGCTAAATTTCGCTAGCTGGAAGCAGGGGAGCTCACCAAGATGGTTTCGCTCCCTTACTTCTTTTGCGTGAAGACCGATTCTAGCTTGAAGCCAGATTCTAGCCTGAAGGCCAATTCCAGCTTCAAGTCCCGGGCATTTCTGCCTCATTCGATATCCGGTTCAGTCTGCGGCAGTGCCAGCTCTGACCATTGAATCTTGGAAGGATACTGCTTGAGCAGATCTTGCCATTGATCGGCTAGCACGGTTTCTCTCTCCATCAGAATCTTCACCAGAGCATTGATGCGCTTGCTGTCGGCTTTGACGATTGCCACAGCCGCCTTGTAGCACATATTGGTGATGTAGCGAACTTCGCGGTCAATCTCGTTGCCGAGGTCTTGACCAAAAGCAGAACTACCACCACCACCAAATGGTCCTTGAGCTTGTTCACCCACAGAAATGGGACCAAGGCGCGACATGCCCCAAGTAGCGACCATCCGACGAGCCATATCGGAGGCTTGCTGGAAGTCGTTGCTGGCACCGGCATCGACAGGCCATGGCCATAACAATGCGCGAGAGGGCCTGTTGCTTGGTGAAGCTGACACGGTCGGTGTCAGGCATGGTCTGCACATACCCAAGCGCCATCGAGCGGCGCATGATCGTGATTTTCACCACGGGGTCAGCTTCAGGCGCAACCACAGAAGCCACAGCATGACCAGCCTCATGGAAGGCAGTGTTGATTTTGTCAGTATCCTTCATGCGCGATTGCTTGTCAGCATCGCTGCTGCCATAGCGAACGAAGTCGACGGCTTCATCAAAGTCTTCGTTAGTCACCTCTTTTACAAGGTGAGCCTTGCACTCTTCTGCGCTCAGACCGCTGAGCTTCAGGGCCTTTCGCTGAGCAGCGTAGCGCTCCGCTGCAATAACCAGGGCGCGGTTGCAAACGCCTTTGATTTCGGCTCCACTGTATCCAAAGGTGCGCTTGGCCAGACCAGCCAGGGTTACCTCTTTTGCCAGTGGCCGATTCTTGCAGTAAATGGCGAAGATTGCCTCGCGGCCAGCGGCGTCGGGTAGGTCGACAGTAACTTGGCTGTCGAAGCGGCCTGGACGCATCAGAGCTTTGTCCAGAATGTCAGCGCGGTTGGTGGCGGCGATAACGATAATGCCGTCATTGTTGAGGACGCCGTCCATCTCAGTGAGAATCTGGTTAAGGGTTTGCTCCCTTTCGTCGTTGCCGCCACTAAAGCCGGTGCCACGCTGGCGACCGACAGCATCGATTTCGTCGATGAAAATGATGTGGGGATGGTTGGTCTTAGCGGTCTGCCTGCGACCCCTTTCGAAGAGTTGACGCACACGGGAAGAGCCAACTCCCACGAACATTTCAACGAACTCAGAACCAGAGACCGCCTCAAAAGTGCCTGAGGTTTCGTTTGCAACAGCTTTGGCGAGCAGAGTCTTCCCGGTTCCGGGTGGGCCTACGAGCAAAATCCCCTTGGGCAGCGTAGCCCCAAACTCGGCGTAGACTAAAGCATTGAGGTGGCCTTCGACAATGCGTTGCAGTTCTTTGACCGCCTCGGGGCAACCAGCCACGTCTTTGAAGCCAACTTTGGCGATACTATCATTGGCCGTGGCGTCTGCTGAGCGAGATTTACCCATGCGTGACATCCCGCCCATTTGATTTCTCTGCCTTGAGCCCATGAAAGCAACGTAGCCTAAGACGACGGCCAGAAACAGCAGAGGCGATAAGGCTGCAAGCAGCGGCGACTCGTATTTTTGCACTGTCTGGAATTTGATTTTAGCCTTTTCCAGCTTGGCCAGAAGAGCTTCTTTGCCGCCAGCATCAGAGACCGTTACTTTGGTTTGCTGCTTGTTGCTCAGTTCGATTTTTACATCATTTTCGCCGTTGACGAAGACTACGTTAGTGATGCAGGCTGGCTTTTCGTCAATGAGTTGGTTGAGTTCGGAGCTGGTTAACTTGAGTTGATTCTCCCGCTGCGGACTGACACCGCTGGTATCAGAGGGCGCTTTTGGAGCCTCTGGGCACGACGAAACCGCATTCGATTTGATTGCGGGCGTAGCGACTTTGCTTGCTGCCGCTGCTTGGTCTGCCAGGCTTGGGCTGGAGATGAGAACAGTATTGGTGATGGTGCTCAAAGCGATGAGCAGTGCTCCAAGAGAGATCTGGAGCCGTTTCTTTTTCGATTTCATAACACTAGTAGTTTGAAGTTAGTAAATCGGACTTGCCTTAAAGATCGACTTTTCGAGCGTCCAGATTTCTTGTTGAAATGACAAAATTGCTGCCCACTCCAATGCATATTGCGCCAGACAGAGCCAGCGCCAAAGAGGGCCCCAGGCCATTGGCGAGCAAGCCAATCAAGAGTGCTCCAGGCGCTGCCGTTCCCATGCTGAGAAAGACGAATAGCGAGAGCACTCGGCCGCGCACCCTCTCATCGCTGATTAGCTGCTGCAGGAGAGCACTAGAACCACTCATGAGGAAAGTTTGGAACAGTCCTAGCGGAAGAGAAATCATTAGTGCTAAGGAAAAACTCGGGGCAAAGGCAAAGGCTATCAGTGATAGACCAAAGCCTACTTCGGCAAAGCCAATACCCTTTGAGAGCAGTCTGACATTAGCGAAGCTAGCAAGAAGCAAACTAGCGGTTAACGAGCCAAAGGCCGAGAACGCCAAAATGGTTCCTAAGGCGCCCTCCGCCAGGCCTAGATGCAGCTTGACGAAAGCCGGGAGAATAACCAGATATTGAAGACCCAATAGACCCATGACCACATAGAGCTGAATCATGGCCCGAGTGAAGGGCTGCTTCCAAACTCTATGCACAAGGCCCCTGAACCCAGTGCTCATGCCCCCCGGGGACAGCACCTTTGCTACCCGAATTTTAGCAATCGTGAATAGCGAAAATAGATAGCTGATGGCATTGATGAGGAAACAAATCGGCGCTCCCCAGAGAGACAAGACCATGGCAGCCAGGGCCGGCCCGGCTATGCGTGAGATGTGAAGGAGGGAAGTCGTGAGGCTCAGCGCATTTACCAAATAGCTCTTATCAGGCACTGTCTGACGCACAATCACCTGCCTAGACGGCACCTCCAGAGCATCGAGAATGCCTTGGAGGAAAGTGAAAGAGTACAGCATTGGCAGTGTGAGAGTGGCAGTGCTAGCCACCACAAACAACACCAGTGCAAGCGAAAGAGCAATGGTCTGAGTGACCAGAAGCACTCGTTTGCTGCTCCAGCGGTCAGCCAGGCGACCGCCTTGGTAGGAGAGAAGCAATGTTGGCAGAGCCGAAAGAAAGATGTTGAAACCAAGATTCAACGCTGAACCAGACAGGGTAAAAACCAACCAGGAAAAGGCCATGGCCTGCATGGACGTTCCCGAAATGGATATCACCTGCCCAATGAAAAGTAGCCTGAAGTCTCTAAAGCGTAAGGAGCGCAGGGCTCCGCGGAAGGGCGAGGCGACCCTGCCAGATGGTTTAGGCATAGTCACTAGTCAAAGGATTTTGTTGCCAGCTGGCGCTTTGGCGTGTTCGCGTTCAGCCGCCGAATGTCATCCAGTCGGCGATTTCTCTCTCTCCGTTGTGCTTCACAGCTTCTGCCAAGAGTGGCTGATTGACGGTGTTACGAAACTCATCGGTAGAAAGGTGACCGTTGAATGTGCCAGTAAACTGAATGATCGAAGCACTGTTGATCTTCGGTCGGCGCCATTGAATGGTCGGGATCTGAGCGAAATTTTCACTCAGGACTTTCTTCCACTGATCCTGAGGCTGGAAGCCATGGCACCAGATATCCACCCGGTTGTAGTTGGGCGTGTTGGTTCTTTGAAAAGCGAATTGCAGGTAGGGACTTTCGTCGACAGATTCTTTTGGTTTGCGCCCCTGTGCTTTCACTGGCGGCGTCTTCGCCAGCTTGACGCGGCCTGCGCTAGGCTGCGCAGCGGCCCCAAAACTGGGCTTGTTGGTGCTGGGCTTGACAGCAGGCTTGACGGCAGGCTGGATGCCAGATTTGATTCCAGATTTGATACTGGGCTCGATCTTCTTTGCCTTAGCAGGTGTGGTTGAAATACTGCCTGAGTTGTCGAGCTTTTTCTTGCGAGCTACGGCAGCTGCTGTAAGGCTGGTCGCTACAGCGCCACCAACTGGAGCCGCATAGGGCTTATCACCAGCTTGATTGAAAAGAAAATGTCCAGCGGCAACGCCGCCTACGACAGAAAGGCCAAGCCGGGCAAAAGCAATTGCCAATCGTTTGTTGATTTGCATGGTAATTCAAGAGGTTGATTAATAGCCGCGCAGTCAAGAACCTACCGCTCGAAAGCAGTGTATGAATTTCATACTGAAGGTTACTCGTAGGAAGTTGGTCTCAAAGTTCCTTGTGGAAAAAAAGCGGCGATACCTTTGTCTAACATAAGGTCTATTGAAAACGCACCGAAGTTCTGTCTTAGGTTGCGCCCAGCGCCAATGCTCCTAGCGCAGATGGTGCTAGACCTCTCTTAGCTGGCCGAACTGAGAAGAGCTGAAAGATTTTTCTGCTACGGCATGCACCCGAGCGTCTATGACCAACAATCTGCACTCTCCAATAGATATGGTTCCGTCATAAATTTAGAAGTAACCTCATGTTGCAAGCAGATTCAGATTGCAGCCTTCAAAAGTTGCAGTATTGGATAACTAAAGGAGGTCTGATGGATAGAGCGGGCAAGCCAGCCAATGACAGGAAATCGCAAATCAACGCTCTTCTCGATTCTCAGCCAGAATCAATAGAAGAAAAACTTGGAGTTTGGGCTTTGGTCATAATGGATGATGCTCGGCAGATTGAGGTCTCGCCCCGAAGCGAAAAAGCTTTGCCCGGAGGGGAATTACTGCTCACCAAAGATGGTGCCATTGAGCGACCAAACAAGAAATATATTGCTCACGACCTTACTCCAGAAAAACAAGGTCCTAGTCAAATTCAGATTAGATACGAAGGCAAAGCTCTGAACTTCAAGCAGATTGAAACCCTTCAACAAGTAGAAAAGTATGCCAAGTTCTCGGGACAGGGCTTTTCCCTGCCAGCTCATGATGTCTTTGCCTGGCAATTGGTGAAAAATTTTCCTCAGCGGCTGCAAAAATCTAGAAGCATCTTTTCAGATAAGCTGGAGCAACCGTCATGGCCATCGGCAACTGACAATACATTTGGTTCAGGCAAGGTGTTAAAACAGAGGCCGCTCGAAGAATCACTGGGTCTTACTCGTCTTCCTGAAGGATTACTTGCTCCTAAACGTGTAGCCGAAGCTATTAGAAGAGCCGAAATTGATGCTGGCTTCAACATTGATGTAACATCTGCCATTCGCTCTCCAGCCAAACAAGAGCGCTTATACAGAGAACTTAGAGATAAACAAGATGTTGCTCCTCCAGGTTCTTCGTATCATGATATTGGTCGCGGTGGCATTGCCATTGATGTGGCTAACTGGTCTCGCGCTAAACCTTATCTCGAGCGGCAGGGCTTTGTGCATGGCGAGCCTGGCCGTGGGCCGCTATGGAACGATCCTTGGCACTTTGTTTTTGCAAAATAGAACCTACCGGTCGTCAAGCGCGGCGAGCTTACAAATAAGCACACCCGGCAAAGTTTTAATCTGAACGTAAATGCTAAACTAACCTGTTTGGGGTGTTTTGTTTCTTACGGTTGCCATTGCCTTGCGGAAGCTTTTGCTTGCTCTATCAATGCTGTTTGGTTTGTCGGCTTCGACATGGTCTTGCGATGCGGCTGAAAAACCCATTATCTTGCAGTTTCCTCGGCAGATTTCTGTAGGGGTGCTGACCCGCTGTCGTCTCAATGAATATAACTACAAGACTGGAAAGTCATTTTGTTCCGAAGAATCAATTGCTGCCGCCCGTGGCCGTATAGCAGTTCCCAGTGGTTCACATCTTGGCCTGCAGCCTAATTCTGAGTTTTATAGAAATCTAGAATTTCTCAAAGGTCTTCCCACTGACGCTTTTGAAAAAATCACAGTTCGGTTTCGACCTGCTACTGACGATGAAGACATAATTTTTGCTCAAGCGCTAAAAAATGTCAGTCGGTTAACGGGCTTGAAACAACTAGTCCTCAAAAATTCAGATGCTTCCGATGACATTCTCTTACCTCTCAACAACCTGCGTGAGCTACTTTGGCTTGATGTTAGCTTGACTGACGTTGATGGTAGGTTTCTCTCTAAGCTCAATAATCTAAAAAAACTAGAAGTATTGATTCTCGATGAGACTTCGTTCAAGCAAGAAAATTTGAAGTATTTGAGTAATTTTCCCTTGCTGCGTCGTTTAGATGCAGGCAACTGTTTCATTAGTGATTCAGGACTGGCTCTATTGATTGCCAGCTGTCCAAAATTATTCTCTCTTGAGCTCAACGGGAACCAGAAAATCACTGATAGTGGTGTAGCAAAGCTCACCAACTTAAAAGGCCTAAAGCAAGTCTCCCTGGCCTCTACATCTGTCACGATCAAAGGTCTTAAGCTCTTATCAAAGCTAGATCTCGAAGGTCTCTGGCTTTCTCAGAAGAGTTTTTCTGAGCAAGAGATTGCTCAAATCAAAAAGCTTTTCCCTCGCACGAAAATACATTTCTCCTCCACTGGCAAAGTAGATGATTTCAACAAGCAAATGTTTGCTCCACTGCATTAAGAAGAGGCACCATATGCGCCACCAATTTCATTTATTCCTGAATCAAAAGTAGTTCAAGCTTTACCCATGCATCTCAATCTATCGACTAAAGCTCTTACTCTAATCGCAGTGCCTCTCCTGATGGACTTGATACTTATTGCTGTTTTGTTTTTCGCCCTTCAGCGCGCCGATTTAGAGTCTGCCAAATTGAACAATTCTAGAGCACTTGTTGAAAAGACAGATCGCATCAGCCGTCTAGTTTCAGATGTTGCTATATTGACCTTTAGAAAGAAATTTGGCAGTGGCTTCAATGAGGGATTGAACAAAACTAGAATTTCTGAAATTGAATCGATTGAGTCAGAGATGACCGAAATGGAGAAGTTGGCGCAGAAATCACCAGCCCGTGACTCGTATTTGAAGGCATTTACGTCAGCTCGGGTCGTACTTGATAAATTCAAAGAGTCATTTGATTCCGAAGATGGTGGTTTGCTTGAGGCTTACCGCTGCATCAATCAGTTAACTCCTGCATACAGCAAAGTTCTCACTTTGTTGACTGAAGCCAGTGAGTTAGAGACGAAAACCGTGCAAGAGGCAGTTGTCAGAGAAGCCCAAATCAGACAAGAAGTTCGCAACTTGATTGTCGTTGGTTTTGTCACTAACGTGGCTCTGGCTCTAATTTTGACAATCGCTTTCAATAGAGGCATCAGCCGCAGGCTTGCGGCCTTGATGGATAATGCAGCCAGGCTTCCTCAAGGGCTCAGATTTGGCCCGCCGCTTAGCGGTGATGATGAACTTAGTAAACTCGATAATATTTTGCGGCAAGCTTCAGCAGAACTCACTGAAGCAAGAAAGCAAGAGCGCTTCCTCATAGACAATATGCCCGTAGCTCTTGCTCGCTTAAATGAAGACGGAGCAATCGATTTAGTTAATCCTGAAATGGAAGAGCTGTTTTATTGTTCGGCTGATGACATGCATGACCTTCATCTCTCTGATCTACTTGCTCTTCCGAACGAGGCGGAGATAGTGCCGGGTCGGCCGATGGAGCTTAAGCTGAAGGACAGTGACGAAGAAAAGTTTGTGGAACTTGTGGTTAAAGAATTTGGTCACACCAGACTAGCAGCCATTATTGACATTACAGAACGGTTAGCGATACAGCGTTTGAGAAGGCAATTTGTGGCCATGGTCAGTCACGATTTGCGCACACCGCTTACTTCTATTCAAGCATCGCTAGAGATGGTTTTTAATGGATTTTTCGGAGAAATTTCCGAAGAAGGAAAGAAACAACTGACCCGTTCCGAACGCAGTGTCGACCGCATGATACTGCTGATAAATGATCTGCTCGATCTAGAAAAATTAGACAATGCCGGATTTAAGCTCAATCAAAGCACTATCGATATTGCCGATGTGATTGAGCGGGCCTTGGAAGCCACTATTTTTAATGCCCAAGATCGAGGGGTGACACTGAGCTACCAAAGAAAGACCTTCCAATGTTGGGCCGATAGTGACAGAATCGTTCAGGTTTTAATTAATTTGATTGATAACGCTATTAAATTTTCTCAGCCAGGACAAATTATCAGCCTCAACGCTGGATTGAAATCAGGACATCTCGAAGTACAGGTAAAAGACCAGGGGCGCGGCATCCCAGAAGAAATGAGAGAGCAAATCTTTGAGCGTTTTGTGCAGGTGAGCAAGGAAGATAAAAACAAACGCCATGGCACAGGCTTAGGTCTTGCTATTTGTAAAGCGATTATTGTGAGTCACGGTGGTCAAATTGGGGTATCTAGTAAACCAGGAGAAGGCAGCACCTTTTGGTTCTGGCTTCCGTTAAAGGAACCAAATTGATGTCAAAGATCCTTTTAGTTGAAGACGATGATGATCTTCGTGAATCATTGAAAATCTGGATTAAAAAAGAAGGCTTCAACATAGAAGCCTGTCGGGATGGTGAATCGGGCTTAGAACTTATGGCAATGTCAGAGTTTGACGTGATCATTCTCGACTGGCAGCTGCCTGGCATCGCTGGCATTGATGTTCTTAGACATTACCGCATGAAAGGCGGTCAAACTCCCGTTATCTTTCTCACCGGGAAAGACCAGGTTGATGACAAAGTCATCGGCTTAGAGGGTGGCGCAGACGACTACCTCACTAAGCCATTCAAGATGCAAGAGTTAACGGCGCGATTGAAAGCCTTGCTTCGGCGCAATCGGGATATTATCGAGAGTGTTATTACTTTTGGTGATTTGCAATTAGATCCCAGCGCAAAGTCACTACGACGTAAGGGTGAAGAGTTAAAGCTGCCTCCTCGTGAATTTTCGCTCTTAGAGTTCTTGATGCGCCATAAAGAAGAGACCTTCCCGGCCAACGACCTATTGCGGCATGTTTGGTCTACCGATTCGCAAGCAACCGATCAGACGGTCAGAACCTGCATTAAAAGAGTCAGGCAAATCATCGATACTCCCGACCAAGATTCTTATATTGACAATATTCACGGCCATGGTTACCGCATGAATTTCGAACTTTTGAAGAAGAAGCAGTAAATTATCAGTCACTTACCGCAGTCTAGATTTGACGGACAATGTAGCCTAGTGCGGCTCTTCTGGCCTAATTTTGTAGCCCAATTTTTACTTCGCGGCCAATCTAGTTGGTGCTAGCACAGCGGCAGGGGAATAAATTTTCTCTGTCTCAATACCGTCTCGGTTTTGGGCGCTAGAGCTGGCACTAGGTTTTCAAGCTGTCAATGAGGTTTGGAGGGGCTCTAGGAAGATCTATGACCGTGACTGGCAGTGCATATCTTTTCACACAATAACTTCGGAGCACCTGAGAACAAACCCGTTTAACTACCCCTACGAGGATTAGACCAGTCTGGCTCAGTTTCTCTGTGTATCGGCTGAATCGATGTGTTTCGACCAAACAAACAACCCGAGTAAATCTCATGTCCTTCGCCCAACAAGTTCAACGCGCTCAACAAGACATCGCTTTCATCGCTCTCCCCGCTGAAGTTGCTGCTCTCTTGCACCAGACCAGCGCCCTCGTTCTGCTTCGCACCAAAGAAGCCAAACTGCTGGCGCATGGCCTGCAAGCTCCCACTTCCGAAAGGCTTTCCCAAGCCCACATTCAAAACGTCAGGCGCGAACTCGCTACCGCCAAGACCCGTACCGTGGCCCTGATTGCCAAGCTCGAGCAAGCTACTTACCCGACCTTCCTGGCTCGCGGCAAAGCTGATTCTCTTGCCGAGCTGCAGACTCTCAACGCTCACCTCGATGCTCTGGCCAATTTCCCCGAGCTGACCCAAGTTCAAGCTCCCGAGCCTACCCCGGCTCCCGCTCCCGAGCCTCCCAGTCCGCTGACATCCTCCCCACCGCCACCCCTGAAGATCCTCAGCAGCTCGGCTGAGTTCAACGCTGATAGGTTGGGTGGCATCTCCCAATCAGTCTTTTTTGATTCGGTAGATGCCTAGTTTCATCTAGCGATAACCTAGCGATAGGAATCGGCAATGAGGTGCGTTCTCTGCATCTTGTTGGCGTTTCCTTCGCTAGGTTTTTTTTCACCTCTTGAGCGTTCTTGCAGCCGCGTCTGGGAACTCTCTAGACCTCTTCTGATAAATCAATACGAGTGCTCTTCAGTATGAGTTACCTATCAATTCCAAACCTACCTACAAGACCATTTCCACCCCGCTTCCCGTCTCAACATTCTCCGACTGGACCGCTTGCCGATATTGCTTTGCAAGTACCGCTTTCACATGAGCTGCCAACCTGGCTTTTTCTGGACAACTGGAAGACTCTCTTTCGCGCTACCTATCCTGAGCCGATTCTGCAATTCCAGAGGATTTGCCGCTATAAGCTCGACTCTAAAGCTGATATTCCAGACCCCGAGTTCATGCAGGTTTGCCTGACCACAGCAAGCAAGCGAGTTAAGCATGCCCTGCGCTTCGATGGCCTTGTGGTTGAGGAAGACCCGGCTGAATATCTCTGGATTGTGGCAAACAAGCTCCAATTTGACATACCTCATGGTGCCGAAAATGCACTAGCAGAGCTGGTCGAAGATGAGAAGAACGGTCTCTGTCAATTCCTTGACGTTACGCCGCAGTTGCAGCATTTTCGTGACATGGGTCTGAAGTTGGCCATGCTTTCCAATGCCTGGCCCTTTCCGATGCCACAGATTTTCAATCAAGCCGAGGGTGGTTTGGCACCAAGCGCTTTTGACCAACTGATAATGAGCTATGAAGTTGGCTCTGCCAAGCCATCGCAAGCTTTCTATCAAGAGGCACTGCGCCGATGCAGCGCCGCCCCCGCCGATTGCATGATGGTCGGGGACAACCCTGACCTGGATATCCGTCCAGCTCTTGGCTCTGGCCTCCGGGCTGTTCACATTGACCGCTATGGAGACTGCCACGACTTTGTTCAAGGTGTTCCAGTAGTGAAGAAACTGAAGCAACTCTTCAGGACCGATTGACTCTCGTCTGATTGTCTAAGGTTTGCCTGGGAGCGGCTTCAGCAAGCATTTCGACTATCTATTTTGGAGTAAACAAATGACACTGAAGATCCTCCCTGAGGCAAATATATTTTCTCGTAGCAAGAGGGTGTTTCAAATTTTCCTCTTGGTCTACGGCTTTCTCAGACAACGCGCCGCACAATCGGGCAACTCGGCCTTAAGTGCCGAAGAAAAAGAGCACCAATTGGCTGCCTGGGCCAAAGAGCAATTCATCCGCCTCGGTCCAACTTTCATCAAGCTGGGGCAGATCATCAGCACCAGAGCAGACCTCTTTCCCCGCATCTGGGTTGAAGAGTTTTCGACCCTTCAAGACAAGGTCAACCCCTTCAGCTTTGATGAAGCGAAAGCTGTCATCGAAGACGAATTGGGGGCACCGATTGGTGAGCTTTTCTTGACGATTGATCAAGAGCCAATTTCGACTGCCAGTCTTGGTCAGG